>JAIBBS010000204.1 GCA_019694555.1 Nannocystaceae bacterium | reverse complement strand
CCTTCTGAGCGCGGCCGCCGGCGCGCGCGATTGTGGCGCGCGCGCGCGAGCTTGGGCAAAACCGCGGGGCATGCCGACGCCGCCGAGCTCCCCCGCGACCGCGCGACCGCGCGCGGCGGCCACGGTGCTGCGCGCGCTCGCGTGCGCGGCCGGGCTCGCGGCCGCGGCCGCGCTCGCCGACGGCGCGTGGGCGCTGCGCGTCGTCGCTGCCGACGCGCCCTCGCCACGCACCGGCGTACTCGCGCTGCAGACCGCGCTGGTGGTGCCGCCGGGCGCACTGCTGGGCGCGATCGCGGCGCTGCCGGCCGCGGCTGCGGCCGCGTGGATGCGACGCTGGCCGCGGTGGCTGTGGCCGCTGCTGCTGCTCGCGTCGGCGCTGGCGCTCGCGCTTGCGCTGGCGCTGTACCCCCGCGAGATCGACTGGCACACCGTCGACCCGCGGCTGGCGATCCTGCCGGGCGCCGCAGTGCTGGGTCTGCTCGCGGCGCTGCTGCTGCCGCGCGCGACCGTGGCGGTGGTGCCTGCGGCGCTGTGGATCGCCGCGGCGATGGCGTGGCTGGGCAGCGGCGCGAGCCATCCCGCCGCGCTGACCCGCATCGCCTCCGGCACCGTGCTCGGCGCGCCTGTGCTCGCGCGCGTGGTCGCGTGGTCCGACCGCGACCGCGACGGCGCGGGCGCGTGGCTGTGCGGCGAGGGCTGCGACTGCGACGACGGCGACGCCGCGCGCCAGCCCGGCGCGCTCGAGATCGCCGACGACGGCATCGATCAGGACTGCGACGGCAGCGACCTCGCGGCGGCCGAGCAGGCCGAGATCGCGGCGCTGTTCGACCACGGCACCGCGGTCGCGCCGGCGCCGACGGGCGCGGGCCCGCGACGCCCCGACATCGTGGTGATCACCATCGACACCCTGCGCGCCGATCACCTGGGCAGCTACGGCTACGCGCGCGAGACCTCGCCCAACATCGATCGCTGGGCGCAGCAGGCGGTCGTGTTCGAGCAGGCGCGCTCGACCGGACCCTCGACGCGGTTCTCGATCCCGCCGATGCTGGTCGGCCGCCACTTCACCGAGCTGCGCCGCAGCACCGGCGAGTGGCCGGTGATCTTCGACAGCGAGACGCTGCTGGCCGAGCGGCTGGCGGCGCTGGGCTACGCCACCTGGGCGTTCCACTCCGTGCGCTACTTCCGGCCCTACTTCGGGCTCGACCAGGGCTACGAGCACTGGTCGTGCGATTGCCTCGACGTGCGCGGGCCGCCGCTGTTCATGACCTGCGCCGACTTCATCGCCGACGAGGTGCTCGCGTGGCTGGGCGAGCACGCCACCGACCCGCGCCCGATGCTGCTGTGGGCGTACATCGGCGATCCGCACTCGCGCTACGTCGAGCACCCCGGCACGCCCGGCTTCGGCAGCGAGTACAAGGATCTCTACGACCACGAGATCCGCTTCGTCGACGAGCACGTCGGCCGGCTGCTCGACGGCGTGGCGGCGGCGCGGCCCGGGCGCGAGCTGGTCGTGGTGCTGCACTCGGATCACGGCGAGGGCCTCGATCACGAGCTCGACCACGGCGCGCTGTACCACTCGAACAACCTGTACGACGAGCTCGTGCACGTGCCGCTGGTGATCTCGGGCCCGGGCTTCCGCCCGCGTCGCGTGGCCGAGCCGGTGTCGCTGGTGGACTTCGTGCCGACGGTGCTCGAGCTGGTCGGCGAGCCGATCGATCCCGAGCTGCGCGGCGTGTCGCTGCTGCCGTGGCTGCAGGGCCGCGAGCACACCGCCCACCCGCCGGTGATGTTCGAGAAGCACCGTGCGCTCGACGACGTGCAGCACGGCATGGTGCTGTGGCCGTACAAGGTCATCCGCACGCCCGCGACCGGCGAGCTCGACATCTACGATCTCGTCGCCGATCCGCTCGAGCGCGTCGACGTCGCGGCGAAGCTGACCAGCGAGCAGCGTCGCCGCCTCAGCGGCGCGCTGAGCCACTGGCACCGCCGCATCCGCCAGCCCTTCGAGGAACACCGGCGGCACTGAGCGGGCCTGGCCCCTGCGGACCGACCCGTCCTCGCCCCGGGGCTTGCGCCCGTAAGCTATGTTGGGTATGTTATCAATCGTATGCGGACGATGGCGATCGGAATCGCGCTGGGGCTCGCGGTGGCGTGCGGACCGACGGTGCCGATCGCCGAGGGCGGCGGCGAGTCCGCCGGCACCAGCACCGGCGGCGAGACCCACGGGAGCGCGTCGACCCTGCCCGGGACCACCGAGGCGACCACCGTCGCCACGAGCTCGACGACGACTGCGACGACCGCGACCGCGAGCAGCTCGGCCACGACCGTGACCACGGTCGACGACACCGCCGAGACCGCGGGCTTCCTCGACACCGCCACCAGCAGCTGCTTCACGCACTGCACCAACGAGTGCGACGTCTGGGCGCAGGACTGCCCCGAGGGCGAGAAGTGCATGCCGTGGGCGAACGACGGCGGCGACAGCTGGAACGCGCTGCGCTGCACGCCGATCGAGCCCGTGCCCGATCAACCCGGCGACGTGTGCACGGTCGAGGGCAGCGGCGTGTCGGGCATCGACAGCTGTGACCTCGGCGCGATGTGCTGGAACGTCGATCCCGAGACCAACACCGGCTACTGCATCGCGATGTGCACCGGCAGCGAGGCGCAACCGAGCTGCGCGGGCGCGTGCGAGACCTGTGTGATCAACAACGACGGCGTGCTCGACCTGTGCCTGTCGCAGTGCCACCCCGCGCACCACCAGTGCCACCCGGGCGAGGCCTGCACCGTGATCGGCGACACCTTCGCGTGCGTACCGTGGAGCGGCGTCGGGGCGGCGCTCGAGGGCTGCGAGGACAACACCGACTGCGCCGACGGCCTGGCGTGCCTCGCCGCGGCGCAGATCCCGGGCTGCCTCGACGCGAACTGCTGCACGCCGCTGTGCGACACCGTGGCCGACGACTGCGCGGCGCAGGTGCCCGGCACGGCCTGCAACCCCAGCGGCATCGAGGTGCCCGGCTGCATCGCCGGCGTGGGCGTGTGCACGGCCCCGGCCTGAGCCGGTGACGCGCGGTCGCGCGGCGCGTCAGTCGGCGCGGTCGCGCGGCGCACCGACGCGCCCGTACACCACCAGCGCGATCGCGGAGACCAGCGCGACCGCGACGAAGACGTACCACAGGTGGTGCGCCTGCGCGTACGCGGCCGGCATCTCGCCGCGCCCCGCGAGCGCCTCGAGTCGCGCGGCCTGCTCGGCGGGCGACAGCGTGGCGGGATCGGGGCAATAGCGCTGCAGCAGGAAGCCCGAGGTCACAAAGCCCAGCAGCGCCGCGAGAAACGAGTGCAGGTGCGCGAAGCCGAGGTACAGCCCCTCCTCGCCCTTGGGTGCCTGCAGCGAGAAGTACTCGAGGTAGCGCGGCGAGATGAAGCTCTCGGCCAGGCCCTGGAACGCGATGCCGACCACCATCATGAACGCGACCGGCTGCATGCCGGCGATGAGGTCGCGCCCCACGAGGTTGCCCGCGGCCATGCACAGCGCCGAGATCGGCATGATGAACATGCCCACGGTCATCGAGCGCAGCGCGGTGCGACCGCGCATCAGCGACGTCACCGCGCCGACCGTCAGCACCACGACCGCGGGATTGACGTTGGCGTACCACGACGGCGCCGAGTCCTCGCCGGCCATGCGCAGCACGTACTTGGGCATGCTGGCGTACAGCTGGTACTGCACCATCCAGAAGCCCGTGATGATGAGGATGAGCACCACCAGGCGCCCGCGCGACATCACGGCCACCAGCGCGCGGCGGATCTCGGCCATCGACTTGCCGCTGCCGTGGGACTGGCTGCGGTAGAACACCAGCACCAGCACCAGCGCCAGCGCGGTCATGCCCGCGGCGTAGAGGTTGAGCACCACCAGCCCGGCGTTGCCGAGCTGCTCGCGCAGCGGCTGCACGATGGTCTTGCCGCCGAACGAGCCGATGTTCACCATCGCGTAGAAGATCGAGTAGCCGCGCGCGCGCGTCGATGGCGTGGTCTCGTGCGCGACCGTGCCGGTGATGACCGACTTGATGAACGAGCCGCCGACCATCACGAACATCATCACCGGCACGAACAGCCAGCGCGTGCCGCTGTGCTGCAGGCCGGTGAACTCGACCTCGCGGCCGTAGTGCGCGAGCCCGGCGGACTCGATCAGCGTCGGCAGCAGCCACATGCCGCCGTAGCCCAGGGTCAGCAGCGCGAACGCCAGCAGCAGCGCGCGGCGGAAGCCGATGCGATCGGCCCACGCGCCGCTGAAGGTCGGCAGCAGGTACAGACCGGCCGAGAAGATGCCCGAGACCGTCGCGGCCTCGATGTCGCTGTAGGCGAGCACGCGCGACAGGTACAGCGTGATCGCGACGAAGACGCCGTACCACGCGCCGCGCTCGAGCAGCTCGACGACGTTGGCGGTCCAGAACGCGCGCGAGAAGCCGCGCACGGGCTCGCGGGGGGCAGCGGCATCGTCGGGGGCGGACACCGGGGCGACCCTACTGCACCGCGGGTGGGGACAGCAAACCAAGCCGCGGGCGAGCGCGCCGATCCGCCCACCGAATTCGCGGTGCGACCGTAACGTCCGCGCGCGATCGGCAACGCGACAAGCGGAGGACCGCGATGCAACCGACCAGGGCCGGATGGATGGGTGCGCTGTTGTGGGCGCTCGCGTGTGGTCACGACGATCCCGGCTCCGACGCCTCGGGCGACTCCGGCGGCGACGCCGGCTCGGCCAGCGTCACCGTGACGATCACCGCCGGCGAGGGCGGCCTGGGCTGCGACCCGGGCCTGGTGCTGTGCGGCGACGCCTGCTTCGACGTCTCGAGCGACGAGCAGCACTGTGGCAGCTGCGGCAACCGCTGCGACAGCGGCGAGACCTGCGAGTCGGGCCACTGCACCGGCGGCTGTGCCGTGGGCGCGACGCTGTGCGGCGTGCAGTGTGTGAGCACCGCGTCCGATGCCGACCACTGCGGTGGTTGCGGCATCGCCTGCGATCCCGGCCAGGTCTGCGGCAACGGTGCGTGCCAGGCCGCGTGTCCCGACGGCACGATCGCGTGCGGGTCCGACTGCGCCGACGCGTCGAGCGATCCGGCGCACTGTGGCAGCTGCGAGGCCGACTGCGGCGCCGGCCAGGCCTGCGACGCCGGCAGCTGCAGCTGCGCGCCGGGCTTCGAGGCCTGCGGGCAGGACTGCGCCGATCTGCAGAGCGACCGCCGGCACTGCGGCAGCTGCGACAACGACTGCGGCGACGGCAGCTGCGAGGCCGGTGTCTGCGGCTGCGCCCCCGACGAGTTGCAGTGCGAGGGCGCGTGCGTCGACCCCTCCGACGACGAGGCCCACTGCGGCGGCTGCAACCTCGCGTGCGCCGACGGGCTGCAGCGCTGCGAGCAGGGCCAGTGCGTCTGCGCGTCCGGCCTCACCGAGTGCGACGGTCAGTGCGTCGACCTCGACACCGACGCCGAGCACTGCGGCAGCTGCGGCACCGCCTGCGGCACCCAGGTCTGCGGCGACGGCGAGTGCCGTGCCGACTGCAACGGCTTCCCCGACCAGTGCGGCAACAGCTGCACCGACACCGAGCGCGACCGACTGCACTGTGGCGAGTGCGGCAACGTCTGCGACGTCGGCGAGCAGTGCGACAACGGTCAGTGCGGCGGCTGATCGGGCGCCGCGGCGCGCTCCCGCAGCTTCGTACGCAGGCGCAGGGCCTCGGCGACCGCGGGGTGCTCGGGGCCGAGCGCCCGCTCGAGCGTGGCGGTGGCGGCTTCGCTGAGCGTGCGCGCCTCGGCGTCTTGACCCACGTCGGCGAGCACCAGCGCGAGGTTGTGCTGCGCCAGCGCGTAGGCGGGATGCGCGGTGCCGCCGGTGCGCTCGCGGATCGCCAGCGCCTCGCGGTAGCGCGCGATGGATTCGTCCTTGCGACCGCGGACCGACAGCACGTCGGCGAGCTGTTCCTTGCACGCGGCCAGCTGCGCGGTCTGGTTGGCCTCGCCGTGCTCGAGCAGCGCGCACGCCCGTTCGAACAGCGCCTGTGCCGGCTCGGGCTGTTCCTGCATCAGCAGCACCAGCCCGAGGTTGCCGAGCTCGGGCGCCAGCCGCGGGTGCTCGCGCCCGAGCACGCGCTCGGTGATCGCGATGGCGTTCTCGAAGTGCAGCTTCGCCGCCGCGAGGTCGCCCTGGCTGCCCAGCGCGCTGCCCAGGCCGCTCTCGGACATCGCGACCGAGAGGTTGTCGCGCCCCAGCGCCGCGATGCGCAGCGCGAGCGCCTCTTGGTGCAGCGCCGCGGCCTGTTCGAAGTGCCCGCGCCGCGTCGCGAGGTTGGCGAGGTTGTGGATCGCGGCGGCGACCTCGGGGTGGCCGGGACCGAGCGTCGCCGTGAGGCTCTCGCGACCACGCTGGGTCTCGGCCTCCGCCTCGTCGTAGGCACCCTGCATCATCAGCACCGCACCCAGCGCGACGTGATCGCGGCCGATGCGGGGGTGTTCCGCACCGAGCAGCACCTGCGACCGCGCGAGCGCCTCGCGCAGTGCCGCGACGCCGGCGTCGAGCTCGCCCAGCTCGGTGCGCACACCGCCGTCGGTGTGCATGATCAACAGCCGCAGCTCCTCGTCGTCGACGCGCGCCGCCATCATCTTCGCGTGCTCCACCCACGCCGCGCCGTCCGCTGGGCGCTGCGCATGCACGCCCAGCGTCACGGCGAGGTTGGCGGCCGCCTGCGCCGCCAGCCGCGACAGCCCCGCAGCGCCGGCGACGAAGTAGGCCTCGCGCAGGTGGCTCTCGGCCGGCAGCAGCTCACCGAGGTCGTCCTCCACGCTGCCCAGACGGCGCAGCAGCGCAGCGTGCGTCGGCGGGTGGCCCAGCGCTGCGACCGTCGGCAGCAGCGCGAGCGCGGCCTGCTGCGCCGGCCGCCAGCGCCCGGCGAGGTGCATCGCGTCGACGCGCGCGAGCTCGGGCAGCAGCGCCGCGACCTGCTCGCGCGCCTCGCTCGCGCCCGATGCCGGCGACGCGAGCCCCAAGGTCGCCACGTCGTTGCAGCCCGCGATCGTCGGCAACGCCAGCATCGCCTCGGTCGCGGACGCGAGCACCTGCGCGTCGGGCTCGGCCAGCACCGCGAGCACCGCCTCGAGCGCCGCGCTGCGCTCGTCCAGACAGCTGCGACGCGCGGCCGCGAGCGGGTCGTCGCGACGCTGCGCCTCGCAGGTCGCGACCGCGGCCTCGGCCCACGCGCTGGCGTACTGCTCGAGCGACAGGCGCACGCGTTGGGCGGTGTGCTCCGCGTAGCTCTGGGGCACCGCCGCCAGCGCGCGGCTGGCCTGCGCACCGAGCTCGTACCAGCCCGCCTGCACCTGCTCGGCCGCGGTCACGCACGCTCGCGCGGCGCGGGTGTCGACCAGCCACAGCGCGCCGGCGCCGACGCACGCGCCGGCGACCACCGCCGCGGCGGCGACGCGGCGCGGCGCCGCGCGGGCTGCCGCGAGCGCATGCAGCAGCGCGGCCACGTCGTCGAAGCGCGCGGAGGGGGCGCGTGCGAGCCCGCGACGCAGCACCCGCTCGAGCGCGCGCGAGACCCCGCGGCGGTTCGGAGGCGCGACGATGTCACCGGCGAGCACGTGCGTGGCCAGCTCCGCCGGCGTGGTGCCGGCGAACGGCGGCGTGCCGTACAGCGCCTCGAACAGGCTCACGCACAGCGCGAACTGATCCGCACGCGCGTCGATGGGCCCGCCCTCGAACTGCTCGGGCGCCATGTACCGCGGCGTGCCGGCGAGGCCGGTCTCGGCAGCGCCCGCAGCTGCCGCGTCGCCGGCGTCGGCGCGCGAGAGCCCGAAGTCGACCAGCCGCACGCGACCGTCGCGGCCCATCAGGATGTTGTCGGGCTTGAGATCGCGGTGGACCACGCCCGCGGCGTGGGCCGCGATCAGTCCCCGGCCGGCCTGCACGAAGGCGTCGAGGATCTCGCCGACCGAGCGTGGCGCCTCGGCCAGCCACGCGCGCAGCGTCGTGCCCTCGATCAGCTCCATCACCAGGAACACGCGGCCGTGGGCCTCGCCGACCTCGAACACCGGCACGACGTTGGGATGGGCCAGCCGCGCGATCGCCTGGGCCTCGCGTCGCAGCCGCTCGCGCAGCCGCTCGGGCTCGCCGCGGTCGTGCAGCAGCTTGATCGCGACGCGGCGATCGAGCTCGTCGTCGTAGGCGGCATAGACCTCGCCCATGCCGCCGCGGCCCAGCCGGCGCAGCACCACGAAGCGACCGATGCGAACCGGCGCCGGCTCGCTGCCGAACAGCCCCGCCATCACGCCGGCGAGCACGCGCTGGCCCTCGATCGAGCCGGCCGCCTCGCGCGGGGCCTCACCGTCGCTTGCCGCGTCCTGGGCCACCGCGATCCATCATACCCGCTGGGCCCCGCTGGGGTATCGTCGCGCGCACATGATCGTCGACGAACGACGGACGTGGTGGCAGCAGCTGAGCGCGTGGCGTGGCACGGCGCTGCAGCGGATCTGGCCGCGGCTGGCGCTGGTGATGGCGGCCTCGGCGGTGCTGACGTGGCTGCACGTCGTGGTCGACCGTCGCTTCGACGTGCTCACGCCGCTGCCGTTCTCGCTGGTCGGGGTCGCGCTGGGCATCTTCCTGGGCTTTCGCAACAACGCCAGCTACGACCGTTTCTGGGAGGGTCGGCGGTTGTGGGGCGAGCTGGTCAACACCTCGCGCAGCTTCGCGCGGCAGGTGCTGACCCTGGTCGAGCCAGAGCCGGCGGCGCCGCAGCGGCGGCAGGCGCTGATCCACGCCACCGCCGGGTTCGCGCACGCGCTGCGCGGCCACCTGCGCGGCGAGCCGGTCGGCGCGGAGCTCGACGCGTTGCTCGACGACGGCGATCGCGAGGCCGTCCGTACGGCCCGGCACGCGCCGCTGGCGATCCTCTCGCGGCTGGGCGAGTCGCTGGCACAGGCGCGCCGCGCCGGCGCGGTCGATCCGCTGCACGTGCCGGTGCTCGAGGCCTCGCTCACGGCGCTCACCGGCATCTTGGGCGCCTGCGAGCGCATCCGCAACACGCCGCTGCCGGCGTCGTACACCGTGCTCATCCACCGCATCGTCGCGGTCTACGTGTTCACGCTGCCGTTTGGCATCCTCGACGGCATCGGTCCGTTCACGCCCATCGTGGTCGGCTTCATCGCGTACGCGCTGCTGGGCCTCGACGCCATCGGCGACGAGCTCGAGAACCCCTTCGGCACCGACGCCAACGATCTGCCGCTGGCGACGCTGTGCCGCGGCATCGAGATCAACCTGCGCGAGGCCCTGGGCGAGCGCGAGCTGCCGCCGCCGCTGCCGCCGCGCGACGGCGTCGCGCTGTGACGCTCACGCGCGCCCGGCCACGCCGCAGCGATGCACGCGGCCGGCGTGGACCAGGCCGGCGTCGGCCCAGCGCGGCGTCGCGCCGAGCGTGCGCTCGCCCAGGCCGCGATCGTCGACCGTGATCGCGGCGTGCTCGCGCAGCGGCGCCGGATCCTCGCGCCACGGGATCCGCAGCAGCCTGCCGCGATGCGCCACCAGCAGCGGCCGCGGCGGCTGCGGCGGCGGCGACGACGGCCGCGCGTCCGCGAAGACCTCGATCGCGGCGTCGGGCAGCGCGACGCGGGCGCGGTCGCGCGCGACCGCGACGGTCGCCGCGCGCACCGGGTAGCGCACCATCACCGCGCCCAGCCGCCGCACGATCGCGCGGTCGAGATCGCAGGCGACCGCGAACCATGCCGGCTGCTCGCGCCAGTGCACGCCCACGCGCCACAGCGCCTCGGCGTAGTCGAAGCTCGGCCCCAGCCGCAGCGGCGCGCGCAGGCCCAGCCCGACCATGTCGAACAGCAGCAGGCTCACCTCGACGCCGTCGTCGCGGCGACGCAGCGGCAGCGCCGCGGGCACGCACGCGCGCGCGGCCGCCTCCGCGAGCACGCCCTCGAGCTCGATGGTCGATCGCTCGGTCCCGGCGAGCTCGATGGGCATGGCGTCGACGATACGATACAACCGCATCATGCTGCAGCGATTCCGGGGCGTCACGCCGCTGGTCGATCCCCGCGCATTCGTGCACCCGGCCGCGGTGCTGATCGGCGACGTCGTGCTCGGCCCCGAGGCCAGCGTGTGGCCGTGCGCGACCCTGCGCGGCGACGACGGTCCCATCCGCGTGGGCGCGCAGAGCTCGATCCAAGACGGCACCGTCGTGCACATGAGCGAGGGTCGCTCGATCACGACCATCGGCGAGCGCGTCACCGTCGGCCACAACGTGACGCTGCACGGCTGCACGGTGATGGACGAGTGCATCGTCGGCATGGGCGCGATCCTGCTCGACAACGCGGTGATCGAGAGCCAGTGCATCGTCGGCGCGGGCTCGCTCGTCCCACCGGGCAAGCGCGTGCCCGCCGGCAGCGTCGTCGTCGGCAACCCCATGCGCATCGTCCGGCGCTGCACCGACGAGGACCTCGAGTTCATCGCGTGGTCGTGGAAGGCCTACGTCGAGCGCGCCGCGCAGTACCGCGCCGCGCTCGACGACGACGCAGGCGCGCCGTGAGCGAGCGCTGGCGCTTCTTCGTCGATCGCGGCGGCACCTTCACCGACTGCATCGCGCTGCCGCCGGGCGGTGGTCCGCCGCGCGTGCTCAAGCTGCCCTCGGACGACGCGGCGCCGCTGACCGCGATCCGGCGCGTGCTCGCCGAGGTCGACGGGCTCGCGCCGACGCAGCCGCTGCCGCCGGTCGAGCTGCGGCTGGGCACCACGCTGGCGACCAACGCCCTGCTCGAGCGCCGCGGCATCGCGACCGCGCTGGTGATCACCCGCGGCTTCGGCGACCTGCCGCTGGTGGGCGATCAGAGCCGGCCCGACATCTTCGCGCTGGCGATCGCGCCGCCGCGGCCGCTGCACCGTGCGGTGCTCGAGCTCGACGCGCGCGCCGAGCCCGACGGCAGCGTGTCGGCCCGCCCCGATCCCGCGCGCGTGCAGGCCGAGCTCGCGGCGCTGCGTGCCGACGGCGTCGAGAGCCTCGCGATCGTGGTGCTGTTCGGCACCCGCGCGCCCGCGCTCGAGCGCGAGCTGGCCCAGCTCGCGCGCGCGGCCGGCTTCGCCCACGTCAGCTGCGGTCACGAGGTCGGCACCGCGCTGGGCCTGCTCGCGCGCACCGAGACCGCGATCGTCGATGCGTACACCACCGCGCCGCTGCAGCAGTACCTCGAGGGGCTGCAGGCGGCGCTGCCGGGCAGCACGATCGCGGTGATGCAGTCGTCGGGCGGGCTGGTGCCGCCTGGGCGCGCGCGGGGCAAGGACGCGATCCTCTCGGGGCCCGCCGGCGGCGTGCTCGCGACCGCCGCGCTGGCCCGCGCGCACGCGCTGCCGTGGGCCATCGGCCTCGACATGGGCGGGACCTCGACCGACGTGTGCCGCGTCGAGCACGGCGAGCCCGCGCGCAGCTGGGAGACCTCGGCCGCGGGCGTGCGCGTGCGCGTGCCGATGCTCGACGTACACACCGTCGCGGCCGGCGGCGGCTCGGTGTGCGCGCTGGTCGACGGCCGCCTGCAGGTCGGGCCGCACAGCGTCGGCGCGAGCCCCGGACCTCTGTGCTACGGCCGCAGCGACGGTGCGCCGTGTCTGACCGACATGAACCTCGTGCTCGGGCGCATCGTGCCCGATCGCTTCCCGCTGCCGCTGGTGCGCGCGCCGCTCGACGCGGCGCTGCAGCGGCTGCGCGAGGCCTGGGGCCCCGACGCGCCCGCGCCCGAGGCGATCGCGGCGGGCTGCTTCCGCATCGCGGTGCAGGCGATGGCCGACGCGATCGCGAGCATCACCATCGCGCGCGGCCACGACGTGCGCGACCACGCGCTGGTCGCCTTCGGCGGCGCGGCCGGCCAGCACGCGTGCGCGCTGGCGCGGAGCCTGGGCATGCGCACGATCCTCGTGCCGGTGCTCGGCGGTGCGTTCTCGGCCTGGGGCATCGGCGTGGCGCCGGCGGTGTGGCAGGGCCAGCGCGACGCGGACGCGCGCACGCTCGATGCCGCCGCAGCCACGGCCCTGCGCACGCTCGCCGACGCGCTCGCCGACGAGGGCGCCGCGGCGCTGCGGGCCGAGGGCCATGCGGGCGAGGACGCGATCACGGCGCTGGTCGAGCTGCGCTACCGCGGCACGGAGTCGACGCTGGCGTTGCCGCTCGAGCCCAGCGCGACGCTGCGCGAACGCTTCGACGCGCAGCACGCCGCCGCGCTGGGCTGGGCCCGGCCCGCGCATCCGATCGAGTGCGTGACCGTGCGCGCCATCGTCACCGTGCAGGCCGCGGCCACGCCGCCACCTCGCCCCGCGCCCGGTCCGCTGCCGCCGCCGCGGCGCCACGCTCCGCTGTGGCTCGACGACGGCGTGGTGCAGGCCGCGATCGTCGATCGCGAGCTGCTGCCCGCCGGTGCCACGCTGCACGGGCCCGCGCTGGTGCTCGACGCGCTGGGCACCTTCGTGCTCGAGCCCGGCTGGCGCGTGTCGGTGGAAGCCGACGGCACCCTGCGCGCCCAGGACCACGGCGCGGCCGCGCCGCCCGACGTCGACACCCGCTGCGATCCGATCACGCTCGAGCTGTACGCCCACCGCTTCATGGCCATCGCCGAGCAGATGGGCGTGGTGCTGCAGCGCACCGCGCAGTCGACCAACATCCGCGAGCGACTCGACTTCTCCTGCGCGGTGTTCGACGCCGAAGGCGGCCTGGTCGCCAACGCGCCGCACTTGCCCGTGCACCTGGGCGCGATGGGCGAGTCGGTCGCCGCGATGGCGCGGATGCACCCCGACGCGCGCGAGGGCGACGTGTTCGCGACCAACGATCCGACGCTGGGTGGCTCGCACTTGCCCGACATCACCGTCGTGACGCCGGTGTTCGTCGACGGCGTGCTCGCGTTCTGGAGCGCCAGCCGCGGCCACCACGCCGACGTCGGCGGCACCGCACCGGGATCGATGCCACCGGACGCGACCACGCTCGCGCACGAGGGCGTGGTGCTGCGCGGACTGCCGATCGTGCGCGGCGGTCGGCTGTGCGAGCCCGAGCTGCGCGCGGCGCTGGGCGCCGGACCGTGGCCGGCGCGCAGCCCCGACGAGAACCTCGCCGATCTGCAGGCGCAGATCGCCGCCAACCGTCGCGGCGCGACGCTGCTGCTGGCGTTGGTGCAGCGCGAGTCGCTGGCGCGCGTGCAGGCGTACATGGGCCACGTGCAGGATCAAGCCGCGCGCGCGGTCGCGGCCGCGATCGCACGCTTGCCCGCGGGCGAGCACCACTTCGTCGACGTCACCGACGACGGCGCGCGCATCGAGCTGCGCGCACGCATCGGCGGCGGTCGACTCACGGTCGACTTCGGCGGCACCTCGGCGGCGCGCGGCGACAACCTCAACGCCCCCCGCGCGGTCACGGTCGCGGCGGTGCTGTACGTGCTGCGCACGCTGGTGGGCCAGCCCATCCCGCTCAACCGCGGCTGCCTGCGCGCGGTCGAGCTGTCGATCCCCAAGGGCTCGATGCTCGATCCGCCGCCGGATGCCGCGATCGCCGGCGGCAACGTCGAGACCAGCCAGCGCGTGGTCGACGTGCTCTTCGCGGCGCTCGGGCTCAAGGCCGCCAGCCAGGGCACGATGAACAACCTCACCTTCGGCGATGCCGGCTTCGGCTACTACGAGACCATCGGCGGCGGCGAGGGTGCCACCGTCGCGCACGACGGTCGCGACGGCGTGCACACGCACATGACCAACACCCGCATCACCGATCCCGAGCTGCTGCAGGCGCGCTTCGGCGTGCGCGTGTTGCAGTTTCGCATCCGCCGCGGCAGCGGTGGCGCCGGCCGCCGTCGCGGCGGCGACGGCCTGGTGCGCGAGCTGCAATTCGATCGGCCGTTGTCGGTGTCGATGCTCGCCGATCGCCGCCTGCGCCCACCGTTCGGCCTCGACGGTGGCGCACCGGGATCGTGCGGCCGCGTGCAGCTGTGGCACGACGGCAGCTGGGGCCCCGCGCTGCCTGCTCGGTTCGCGATCACCGTCGCGGCCGGGGATCGCCTGCGCATCGAGACCCCCGGTGGCGGCGGTTTCGGCCCGCCCGCCGCGCCTGCGGCGATGGCGGCCGCCACGGCTCGGGACGACCCCGGGTCGTGATCGACCCGGGCCCGGCGCCGTTCTCGTGTTGCCGGGTTTCACCGCGGGCTGCTAGGGTGCGGCACGCCGATGCTGCACGCCCTCATCCCTTACATCACGGCGCCGGAGTACACCCTCGCCGATGACCTGCCGCTCATCGGTCCGCT
>JAIBBS010000203.1 GCA_019694555.1 Nannocystaceae bacterium | reverse complement strand
GCCAAGGCCATGCTGCGCCGCGGCCTCGAGGAGGACGTCGGTCATCCCGAGCTCGGCCGCGAGCTGGCCGCGCTCGAGGACTGAGAGCCTGTCAGCGGATGCTGACGGGCTCTCGTCGCGAAGCGACTGGAAAGAGAGGGGTCCCGTGAACGGCTTGGCCGGGCACGGGGAGAGGAAGCGGAGCTTCCTCTCCGAAGACTGAGCCCGGGCGCGGCCGCGTCGCTCACACCGCGGAGCGGAAGCTCTCGGGCTGCAGCGCGAAGCGCTCGAGCCAGCGCTGGATCTGCTGCGGCGTGCGGTTCATGTCGCGGGCGATGCGATCCGAGTCGCCGCCGGCGCGCGACAGCTGCCGCACGAGCTCGTCCCGCAGCGCGCGGACCTCGTCGGGGTTCTCCGGCAGACCGTCGTCTTGCTCGAGCACCTCGGCGAGCGCGTCGGCGGTGAGCGTGCCGTCGCCCGAGGCCAGCAACGCCGCGGTCGACAGCGTCTGGCGCAGCTGCCGGACGTTGAACGGCCACGCGCCGCGCAGCAGCCGGCGGAACGCGTTGGAGGTGATGCGGGTGGGTCGGCCCTCGCGCTGCAGGTCCTGCACGAACGCGCGGACCAACAGGCCCATGTCCTCGCGGCGTGATCGCAGCGGCGGCAGCTCGGCGACGAAGCCGGCGATGCGCGAGTAGAGATCGGGACGGAAGCGCCCGTCCTCGACCATGCGCGACAGGTCGTGCAGCGTGCTCGCGACGATGCGGACGTCGAAGCTGCGCGGCATGCTCTCCTCGCCGACGCGGCCGGCGCGGCCCTCGGTGAGCGCGACCAGCAGCTTGGCCTGCACGCGACCCGAGAGCTCCGCGAGCTCGTCGAGGAACAGCGTGCCGCCGTCGGCCTCCTCGAACAGACCGCGGCGCCCGGGCTCGCCGAAGAGCACCTGCTCGAGGCGCGCGTCCGAGAGCGCGCCGAGGTTCGCGACCACCAGCGGACCGGTGCGGCCGCTGACGCGGTGGATGGCGCGCGCGAGGAACTCCTTGCCGGTGCCGGTCTCGCCGCGCAGCACGATCGGGATCGAGCTCTTGGCCAGCCGGTGCAGCGTGCGATGGATGTGATGCAGGTGCGGGCTCGCGGTGCCGGTGGCGTCGAGCTCGGACAGCCGCGGACCGCCGAGCTTGCGCAGGCCCATCTCGCGGATCATCCAGAACGAGCGCCCGATCTCGAACACCTCGCCGGGCCGGATCCGCACCGGCGTCGCGATGCGTTCGTTGCCGACGATGGTGCCGTTGCGGCTGCCCAGATCGGCGAGCGTGAAGCGTGGGCCGCGGGCGTCGTCGAGCAGCGTCAGCTCGGCGTGCTCACCGCTGACCCAACCGAACGGGATGCCCACGCGCAGGGTCGTGCCGCTCTCGGTGAGCGAGATGCCCTCGGCGGCCTCGTCGCGGCCGAAGCGAACGGTGTGGAAGCCCTCGAGCTGGCACACGCGCCCCGCGGAGGCGAAGTTGTCCTCGGGCGAGCCGATGCCGATCAGCCAGGCGCGTGGCCGTTGGCTGTCGTCACTGGACGGCTCGTCCTCGACCAGCGTGTCGTGCAGCGCGTTGCGAGTCATCTCGGGCAGCTTCGGCCATGCTAGGGGCGCGCGCTGCCGATGTCCATCCTGCGCGCGGGGATGCGACGCATTGCGGTGGTCTGGCGGCCTACATCCCACGCGATGGCTCGGGATGCGCCGGGGTTCGACGACAGGGCTTGGATGTGCAGCCGCGGCCGCGCACGGTCGAGCGCAGGGCCGGCCCGCAGGCACGCGGCCCGAGACGGGCTACATGCCGCCTTGCTTGCGCGCCGCGGACTCCGACACGCAGTCGTTGTCCACGCGCCCGTCGCAGTCGTCGTCGAGCTTGTTGCAGATCTCGGCGCCGGGCTGGATGTTCTGCACGCAGCGCGTCTGACCCGCGACGCACTTGTGCGTGCCGGCCTGGCACACGCCCGACTTGCCGGTCGTGCACGAGAGCTGATCGGCGGGCACGGAGTCCTCGTCGGTCTCGCCGTCGCAGTCGTCGTCGATGCCGTTGCAGATCTCGTTGCTGGGGCGCACGACCTTGGCGTCGCAGGTCGAGCTCTTGCCGTCGGCGCTGCAGTGCCACACGCCCTGGGTGCGGCACGCGCCCTTGGCACCCTGGAAGAAGCACAGCGCACCGTCGCGCTCGAAGCCGTTGTCGGTGATGCCGTCGCAGTCGTCGTCGACGCGGTTGCAGCTCTCTGCCGCCG
This sequence comes from Nannocystaceae bacterium, assembly GCA_019694555.1. Lineage (GTDB taxonomy): Bacteria > Myxococcota_A > Polyangia > Nannocystales > Nannocystaceae > Xiheibacterium. Next base: position 12,187 of record JAIBBS010000203.1, on the reverse strand, counting down.
GGATGGTCTGACCGCCGCAGTCGCCCCACTGGCCGTTGGCTTGGCAGCTGCGCTCGCCGGCCTTGCAGGCGCCGCGGCCCACGGTGCCCTTGGGCCCGGTGTAACAGGCCTCGGTCACCTTCGCGGTGCACACCGGCCCGCCCTCGGCGAGTTGCTGTTCGCGCAGCCGCTTCTCGAGCACCTGGTCGGAGGTCGCGCAACCCAGACCCGAGGCCGCACCCAGGCCGCCCGCGAGCCCGGCCACAAGCCCCATCGCGAGCACCCCCGGCAGCGTCAGGCCCCGGTCGCGGCGTTGGTCGGTCACGAGCATGGCGCGAGGATACAACGCTTTGCTACCCTGCGGCGCGCTCATGTCGCTGCTGGGCAAGGTCTACCTCGGCGTGAGTCTGGCGCTGCTGCTGATCGGCGTCGCGTGGTCGAGCAACACGCTGCAGGCCAACGCCGCCTGGGTCGAGATCGTGCTCGCGGTCCCGCGCCTCGACGTGCTCGAGCCGCTCGCGCGCGTGCGCTACGAGGTCAACCTCGCGGTGCTGCTCGCGGGCTGGGTCACGGCCGTCGGCATCATCGCCGTGCTCGCGATCCGGGCACCGTTTCGGATCCGCGCCGCGGCGGTGTCGCAGCGCCGCATCCGCGAGCTGGAGCGCGAGGTGCTGGAGCTGCGCACGCTGCCGCTGCGCCAGCACGAGGAGGACGAGATCCTCGCGGCCGAGGCCCACGTCGACGCGGGCACGCGCAAGGTCATGACCGAGCAGTTCGCGCGCGAGGGCAGGGCCGCGCCCGAGGACGAGCCGGTGCCGGGCGCACGCAAGGGGCGGCCATGATCGCGCTGCTGTTCGCGATCCTGGGCATCGTGGCGGGCTTCGCCGCGGGCTGGCTGTGGGTCGCGCCGCGTCGGCGCGCGCTCGACAGCCTCGCGAGGCGCTCGCGCGTGCTCTACGAGCTGGCCGAGGGCGATCTCGAGAACGTCGCCCTCGAGCTCGAGCAGGTCGCGGAGTCCGAGCCCGGCGACGCGACCGTGTTCCTCGCGCTCGCGGCCCTCGATCGCCGGCGCGGCCGCATCGAGCGCGCCAAGGCCATCCACCGCACCGTGCTGGCCTCGGCCACGCTGCCGCCCGAGCAGCGCGTGGCGGCGCTGGTGGGCCTGGGTCGCGATCTGCTGGCGCAGGGCAACGAGCGCGCCGCGGTCGGGGCGCTGGTGCGCGCGATCAGCCTCGCACCGCGCTCGGTCGCGACGCTCGAGTCGCTCGCGATCGCGCTCGAGCACGCCGGCGCGTGGGAGCGCGCGGCCGCGGCGTGGGAGCGTCACGAAAAGTTGGTCGAGGGTCGACGCCGTCGCGAGAGCCGCATCGGTCGCGGTCACGCGCTCGCGGGGCAGGCCGCGGCCGCGCTCGAGGACGGCGACGAACGCAAGGCCCGCAAGCTCGCGGAGCGGGCCATCGAGCTCGCCGGCGACAGCGGCCACGTGTGGGTCACGCGCGCGCGCATCGAGGCCGCGGCCGGCGATCGTCAGCTCGCGCTCGAGGCGTGGCAGCGCGCGTGGGAGGCCAGCCCCGCCGGTGCGCACGCGATCGTGCCCGAGGCCTGGCGCTGGGCCACCGAGCACGGGCCGCTCGAGGACATGGTCGAGCGCATGCTCGCGAGCCTGCGCTCGAGCAGCCACCCCGAGCTCGTGATCGCGTTGGCGGAGTACGTCGCGCGGCAGCACCCCGAGCACGCCGCCGCGGCGCTCGAGCGCGTGGCCGGCAGCTCGGCCGCGGCCACGCTGGCGCTGGTGCGGCAGCGACTCGCCCGTGGCCAGCGCGACGCGGCCCGCGACGCCGCGATGCGGGAGATCGAGCCGCCAGGGCTGCTGTGCAGCCGCTGCGGCACCGCCACGCCGCGCTTCCGCTTCCGCTGCGACACGTGCGGGGCCTGGGACGCGCTCGCGGTCCAGGGCACCTTGCGCGGCGCGACACCGAGCCCGTCGTCGGTCGGCGCGCCCGCGCGCGCGGGCCTGTCGGCGTCGCCGTGATCCCGGCCGCCGCACGTCGCTCCGCCCCGTCGCTTTCCCACCCCGTCGCGCACGCAACCCTCGAGAGGACGCCATGGAAGACCCCGTCACGCCGCCGAAGCGCTCGGAGACCCTTTGGAGCACGGCGCGCCGCTTCTGGCGGCTGTGGGGGTTCCTGTTCTTCCTCGTCGCGGTGCTGGTGCTGTTCCGCGGCATCTTGCTGCCGTTCGTGTTCGCGTTCCTGATCGTCTACCTGCTCGCGCCGGTGGTCGCGCGGATGCAGCCGCGGCTGGGCCGCGTGCTGTCGGTCATCCTCTGCTACGTCGTGATCCTGGGCCTGCTCGCGGGCTTCTTCGGCCTGCTGCTGCCGGCGGTGGTCAAGGACATGGCGCGGCTGCGCGACAGCCTGCCGGCCACGATCGCCGAGATCAACGAGGTCTACCTGCCGCGCGCCTCGCAGTGGATCGAGAACACCTTCGGCGCGGTCATGGGCCCCAAGGACGCCGCACCGGCGGTGCAGCCCGCGACCGAGATCATCATGCGCGAGCTGCCCGACGGTCGCTGGGCCATCGACCTCGAGGGCGTGCGGCTGCAGGCCCGCGGCGCCGACGACGGCAGCTGGACGCTCGCAGCGCCGTCGAACCACGTCGAGCCCCGCGCCGATCTGGGCAAGGAGCTGCGCGAGCTGCTGGTCGCGCGCGCCGAGGACATGACCGGCTTCATCGGCCCGGCGATCCAGGCCCTGGTCAAGGGCGTGGCCGGGTTCCTGACCAGCTTCGTGATCACGTTCATGATCGCCGCGTTCGCGCTGGTCGACCTCGAGCGCGTGACCACGTTCGTGCGATCGCTGGTGCCGGCGGAGTTCCGCAAGGGCTTCGACGAGCTGTGGCGCGGCATGGACAAGGGCCTGGGCGGGGTCGTGCGCGGTCAGCTGCTCATCTGCCTGGTCAACGGCGCGCTGACCTTCATCGGCCTGGTGATCTTCGGCATCAAGTACAGCTTCCTGCTCGGGGTCATGGCCGGCATGTTCAGCCTCATCCCGATCTTCGGCACGATCCTGTCTTCGGTGCCGATCATCGTGATCGCGATGGTCTCGGGCGAGGCCGGTCCGCAGCTGGGACCCGCGCTGGGCATCCTGGCGTGGATCGTCGGCATCCACCTGCTCGAGGCCAACGTGCTCAACCCCAAGATCATCGGCGACTCGGCCGAGATCCATCCGGTCATCGTGGTGTTCGCGCTCATCGCCGGCGAGCACGTCTTCGGCCTGGTCGGCGCGCTGCTGGCGATCCCGGTCACCAGCATCGTGCAGACCATGTTCTTGCAGGCGCGGCGACACTCGCCGGTGTTCAGCCACGAGCTCGCGGCCGCGTCGCCGCCGGAGCCGCGCGCATGAGCGGTGCCCGCCCCGAGGGCGGTCCTGGCAGCCTGTTCGTCTTCGACGGCTACAACTTCGCGTTCCGGGCCTACCACGCGCTGCCGATGCTCAACGCGCCCGACGGGCGCCCGGTCAACGCGGTCCACGGCTTCTGCCGCATGGTCCAGGCGGTGCGCCGCGAGTTCGCGCCGCAGTACGTCGTCGCGGTGTTCGACGCCGGCGGCGACGGGCATCGCCGCGAGCAGTACCCCGAGTACAAGGCCAACCGTCCGCCCGCGCCCGAGGATCTGCGGCCGCAGTTCCCGCTGCTGCGCCAGGCCACCGACGCGCTGGGCATCCCGCGGGTCGAGGATCCCGGCTTCGAGGCCGACGATCTCATCGCGAGCTACGTGAAGCACGCGCGCGCCCACGGCCTGCGCGTGACCATCGTGTCGTCGGACAAGGACCTCATGCAGCTGGTCGACGACGCGGCGCCGGCCTGCATGCTGTACGACACCATGAAGGGCGTCGGCATCGACACCGCCGCCGTGCAGGAGAAGTTCGGCGTGCCGCCGCGGCAGCTGGGCGATCTGCTGGCGCTGTGCGGCGACAGCTCCGACAACGTCCCGGGCGTGCCGGGCATCGGGCCCAAGACCGCGGCGGCGCTGCTGCACGAGCACGGCGATCTCGAGGGCGTGTTGCGGGCCGCGTCGGGCCTGCCGCAGAAGGCGCGACGCGAGGCGCTGGTCAAGCACGCCGACGACGCCCGGCTGTCGCGGACGCTGGTGGCCCTGCGCGAGCAGGTCGCGCTGCCCAAGCCGCTCGCGGCGCTCGAGGATCACGGCGCCGACGAGGCCGAGGTGTTGGCGTTCTTCGAGCCGCTGGGCTTCCGCCAGGTCGTGCGCGAGCTCGGCAGCACCGCGCGCAAGCCCGCGGCCGCGCCGGCCGAGGCGGCCGCGGCCGCCGCGGCGCCCGACGAGGGCGCGATCGAGCTGGGTCCGCTCGCACGCTTCGTGCCCGGCGCGCAGGCTCCGATCGCGATCGGGGCCGACGACGGCGCGCAGCTGTCGGCGTGGGTCGAGCGCTGGACGCAGCCGGGCGAGTGCCTGCACGTCGTCGCGCTGTGCGAGGGCGACGACCCGCTGCGCGCGACGCTGGTGGGCCTGACTCTGGGCGGTCGCGACGGCGCGGTCGTGTACGTGCCGGTGGCGCACCGCCAGGCCGATCTGGTCTCGGGCCGCGGCCTGCCGCTGCCCGAGCTGGTGCAGCGGCTGCAGCCGGCCTTCGCCGGCGCGAGCGTGGCCCGCTGCGTCCACGACCACAAGGCGCTCGCGCACCTGCTCGCGCCGCTGGGGCTGGAGCTGGGCGAGGTCGGGCTCGATCCGATGCTGGTCTCGTACACGCTCGATCCGGCGCGCAGCGATCACGGGCTCGCCGCGCTGCTGCACGACGTGCTCGGCGCGTCCGTGCCCACGCTCGAGTCGCTGCGCGGCAAGGGCCGCGGTCGCGTGCGCGAGGGCGACCTCGACGTGGCGCAGGCGCTGGCCTGGGCCGCGCCGCGCGTGGACGGCCTGCGCCAGCTGGGCGTGGCGCTGCAGGGCCTGCTCGCGCGGGTGCCGGCGTCGTCGCGGCGCCTGCTGCAGGAGATCGAGATGCCGCTGTCGTGGGTGCTGCGGCGGGTCGAGCCGCGCGGCATCCTGCTCGACTGCGACGAGCTGCGGCGCCAGTCCGAGGCGCTCGCGGTGCAGATCGCCGCGGTGCAGGCCGCGGTCGATCAGCAGGCCGGGCATGCGGTCAACATCGACTCGCCGATCCAGCTGCAGAAGCTGTTGTTCGACGAGCGCCAGCTGCCCGCGACGCGCAAGACCAAGACCGGCTACACCACCGACGCCAAGGCGCTCGAAGAGCTGGCGCTGCTCGATCCCATCGTCGGCGACATCCTGACCTACCGCAGCCTCACCAAGCTCAAGGGCACGTACCTCGACACGCTGCCGCAGCTGGTCGACCCGGCGAGCTCGCGGCTGCGCACGAGCTTCCACCAGGCCGTGGCCGCGACCGGGCGGCTGTCGAGCTCCGACCCCAACCTGCAGAACATCCCGATCCGCACCGCCGAGGGCCGGCGCATCCGCGAGGCCTTCATCGCGCCGCCGGGGCGGCGGCTGGTCGCGATGGACTACTCGCAGATCGAGCTGCGGATCCTCGCGCACCTGTGCGGCGATCCCAACCTGGTCTCGGCCTTCGTCGAGGGCGTCGACGTGCACCGCCGCACCGCGGCCGAGGTCTTCGCCGTGGCCGAGGCCGACGTCACCGACGAGCAGCGCCGCATCGCCAAGGCCGTGAACTTCGGCGTGGTCTACGGCCAGACCGCCTTCGGGCTGGCGCAGCAGCTGGGCATCCCGCGCGGCAAGGCCGGCAGCTACATCCGCGCCTACTTCGAGAAGGTCCCCGGGGTCGACCGCTACATGCGGGAGCTGATCGCGACCGCGTCGCACCGCGGCTACGCCGAGACGATCCTGGGCCGCAAGCGGCGGATCCCCGAGCTGGCCATGCGCGGGCCCTCGCGCAGCTACGGCGAGCGTATTGCCCGCAACACGCCGATCCAGGGCAGCGCGGCGGACATCCTCAAGCTGGCCATGATCGCGGTCGAGCGTCGGCTCGAGCGCGAGGGCTTCGCGCAGATGCTGCTCACGGTCCACGACGAGCTCATCTTCGAGTGCGACGAGGATCGCGTCGACGCGCTGGTCGAGCTGGCGCGGCCGCTCATGCAGGACGCGGTCGCGCTGTCGGTGCCGCTGGTGGTCGACGCGGGCTCCGGCCGCACCTGGGCGGCGTGCAAGCGCTGACGCTCTCGGCGCAGACGGTCCGCGCCGCGGGCTGCCGCGATTGCGTAGCGCTGGGCAAGTTGCCCAACGCGCGTGCGCGTCGTGATCGTGCGCGTGACCACCACGTCGGCGCGACCCCGCAATTGCGATCCGCGTGATCGCGACTGCACGGCGCGACGTGATCGCGTCGCGATCGTGTCGCGATCGCAGCGATGCTCACCACGGTTTCGCGACAACGCGTGTGCGCATGTAGCCGCGTGTCGCGAGTGCGTTCGCGATGTCACCGGAAACTTCGCACCGCGTCGCCGAAACCGCGTGCATGTGCTGGCCAAGGGTCTATGGTGCGCTCGGCTGGGGGTGGGGTGACCAACGTCGTCACCAGAAGAGGGCTATGCGATGCGGACCAATGACTTGAGCGAGTTGCCCAACACGGCGTCTCGAAGCGACAGGGCGTACGGATCTTCGACACGCGCAACCTTGCTGTTCGCGACGCTGCTGCTGGCAGGCGGCTGCGCCGAGGAGGAGCTCGGACGCGGTGGCGTGGGCTGGCAGGGCGAGCAGCCCGACGATCTGCCCGATCCCGAGGATGCGCCGGAATCACGGATCTACGGCGGCGCGACCGTGGGCTCGTGCGGCTGGCCCACGACGGTGGAGCTGGGCGGTGCGTGCACCGGCACGCTCGTGCATCCCGAGGTGGTGATCTACGCCGCGCACTGCGGCACCGACTACGACTCGGTGCGCCTGGGCGAGTCGATCAACGGCGGCGCCGGCCGCTGGGTCCCGACCTCGTTCTGCAAGACCTATCCCGGCGGTGGACCCGGCAACGGCAACGACTTCGCGGTGTGCAAGCTGGCGCAGGCGGTGACCGACGTGCCGATCGTGCCGATCGCGATGGGCTGCGAGACCGCCGAGATCGCACCGGGCAAGCCCGTGACGATGGTCGGCTTCGGCGAGGCCGACAACGGGCCCTACGGCATCAAGCGCTGGGTCGCATCGAGCATCAGCAGCATCAGCGCGCAGCACGAGGTCTTCACCGGCGGCGGCGGCAAGGACACCTGCCAGGGCGACTCGGGCGGGCCGGTGTTCATGCAGATCGCCGACGGCAGCTGGCGCGTGTTCGGCATCACCTCGTACGGCGGAGCGTGCGGCGGCGGTGGCTACTACTCGCAGATGCACCGCGGCATGTCGTGGTTCGAGAGCACGACCGGCGTCGATCTGACGCCGTGCACCGACGCAGCCGGCAACTGGCAGCCCACCGCGGCCTGCGGCAGCTTCCCGATGTCGCCGGCCGCCGGCTACGGCACGTGGGCCAACGGCTGCAGCGGCGGCCCGCTCTCGGGCGCGAGCGCCAGCTGTGGCGCGGCCTTCGGCGGTGGCGGCCAGGGGGTCGATCCGACGCCGACGTGCGAGACGTGCACGAGCGTGACCGGCACGCTGTCGGGCAAGGGCAAGCGCAACATCGAGCCGGGCGGCACGTGGTACCAGTCGACCGGCTCGGGCCACCACGTCGGCACGCTCGACGGGCCCACGGGGGCGGACTTCGATCTGTCCTTGTACAAGTGGAAAAACGGCGCGTGGTCGGTGGTGGCGTCGGCGACCACGGGTTCGGCCGACGAGACCATCACGTACCAGGGCACCGCGGGCTACTACGCCTGGGCGGTCAGTTCCTACGCCGGCAGCGGCGACTACCGCCTGGACCTCGACCTGCCGAAGTAGGCAGGACCGCGCGCGCGCGGCTCGGTGCCGCGCGCGTGCGCCGACCGTGGCATTTGCTACGATCGCGGCCGACGTGGCGGTGCTCGAGTCGCAGCAGCTGACGGTGCCGTCGGTGCCGTCCCCGGAGTCCGACGACTCGGACGCGCAGTGGGTCGACTGGCGCGTCGAGCTCGACCACGAACGTCGCTACGAGCACCGCGGCGAGCTGGGCCGCGGTGGCATGGGCGAGGTCGCGTTGGCGTTCGATCGCGGCATCGATCGCCAGGTCGCGGTCAAGCGCCTGCGCGGCTCGGCCCCCGACGAGGTCGCGCGCTTCGTCGACGAGGCGCGCATCATCGGTCGGCTCGAGCACCCCAACATCGTGCCGGTGCACGACATCGGCGTCGATCGCGACGGCCGCGTGTTCTTCGTGATGAAGTACGTCGACGGCGAGACGCTGCGGCACGTCATCGACCGCCTCGCCGCCGGCGACCCGCAGTACCACGCGCGCTACCCCTTCGAGCACCGCCTCGATCTGTTCCAGGGCCTGCTGCGCGCGCTGCAGTACGCGCACGGGCGCGGGATCCTGCACCGCGACATCAAGCCCGACAACATCATGATCGGTCGCTTCGGCGAGGTCATGCTGATGGACTGGGGCATCGCGAGCCGGCTCGACGGATCGGCCGCGACCGCGCCGCCGCCCGGGCCCACGCCCGGCGACGATCCGGCCTCGACGCCCGGCGCCTCGAACCCGCCGGGCGCGACGCCACCGCCCAGCTGGGCCGGCACGCCGCCGTACATGTCCCCGGAGCAGGCCGCGGGGCGCGAGGACCTCGACGCGCGCAGCGATCTGTACAGCGCGTTCGTGGTGCTCTACGAGCTGCTCACGCTGACGCGCTACGTGCAGGTCCACGCCAAGTCGATGCACGCGATGCTGCTCGCGGTGCAGGAGCGCAAGCCGCCGAGCGCCGCGGATGCGGCGTTCTTCCGGCCCGAGCAGCCGCCGGTGCCCACCGAGCTGCGTCACTTCCTGCGCGCGGGGTTGCAGCAGGTGGCCGCGGATCGCTTCGCCAGCGCGGAGGCGGTGCTGCAGCGGCTGCAGGGGCTGCGGGCGGGGGAGATCGAGGTCGAGTGCCCGGTGACGTTCGCGAAGCGGCTGGGGAACCGGCACTCGAAGCTGTTGGATCGGAATCCGTGGGCGGGGTTGGTGGCGATGTTCGGGCCGCCGGTGTTGTTGGTGGTGGCGGTGGTGGTGTTGCTGGTGCGGTGCTGAGGGGCGCGGGTACGGGGCTCGGGCTAGAAGTCAAATCCAGCCTGCGCCTGAATCACCACCGCGTCGAGCAACCCCTTGGTGCGGTCGTAGTTCGGCGAAAACTGCGGGTTGGCGGTGCGCGAGCGGTAGAAGATCATGTCGGCCTTGGCCGAGATCACGAACTGATCGATGAAGCGTAGGAACTGCTTGCCGCGCGACTTGATGAAGTAGGTCGCCTTGACGCCGTAGACCGAGTTGAACAGCGCGGACAGCTCGCGGTCGCCGGTCCAGTAGCTGCCGATCGGGCCCGAGGACGCGTACTGGTTGCCGTCGCGGTAGAACAGTGCGGAGTCCTGCATGTGCCAGCGGGCGCGGGCGCGCAGCACGATCGGGCGCGCGATGTACTGGTCCCAGGCCAGCTCGGCGGTGAGCGCCTTGACCGACCACGAGTCGAAGTAGCCGCGCAGGTCGGCCTCGATCGAGCCGCGGATGGGCTTGAGGGCGAACTTGGCGCGGGCCCACGGCGCGATGCGGTTGCGGACGCCGGGCAGGTGCTCTTGCACCGCGCGCTCGCCCAGCAGCACCTGCCGGTAGGGGTTGGCCTGGAAGCCGCGCAGGACCTGGCCGGTCGCGCCGAACTGCAGCAGCAGCCACGGCGTGGTCACCTGCGTCCAGGTGATCTGCGCGGTGTCGATCGCGAGCTTGCGCGTCGCGACCTGGTCGCTGTCCTTGCGGAAGCACAGCTCGGAGCTGTCGAGCGCGCGCAGCTCGAGCAGCTCCTGGTTGGCGGCGTTGTTGGCGTCGCAGACGCGGTCGAAGTTGTGGGTGTAGTCGACCGACAGCTGGGTGTTGCGGTCGAACAGCTCGGTGGTGATGCCGGCGTTGACCGTGCCGGAGCGATAGTCGTGCTCGCCGGCGAATCCGCCGCCCAGCCGCAGCGTGGCGTACTCGCTGAGGAAGCGCAGGCCCAGGCTGCCGTTGTGGCGCGCGTCGGTGAACTTGGTCGCGGCCGTGACCGCGTCGACGCCGAAGACCTGCGGCGTCGCGCCGCTGACGACGTCGGCGTCGTAGCCGACCGCGAGCCCGAAGTGATCGCCGAAGTCCTGCGAGTACGAGACCTGCGGGTGGACGACGTTGAGGTTGGTGTTGGGCGCGGGCTCGGCGAAGTAGGTCACCGCGGCGCGCACCTGATCGTCGCCGGCCGCCGGCGGGCTGCCGGGCGCGGCGAACGACGCCAGCGCGACCACGGCCGTCGCGAGCCGCGAGGCCGTCGCACGCCGACGACGCGGGCGCGTCAGTTGCACCCGCAGCCCCCTCCGGCGGTGCCGGTGCCACCGGCTGCGCCCTCGCGGTTGGAGAACACGTGCGCGTTGGCCGAGGCCTCGAGCCCGTCGGGATCGAACTGCATGATCGGATCGGCGAGGTAGGCCTTCTCGCTCGGCAGCACCGCGCGGGCGCAGCCGCCCACCAGCGGCGCCAGCAGCACGGCCAGGCCCAACACGACGCGACGCGGTGGCTCAGAACGTGAACGCGAGTGCACCGGAGTACTCCTGCATCGAGGTGGCATCGTTGGCGCGGAACAACACGTGGTTGCGGAAGTCGAAGCGCAGGCCGATGCCGCGCTTGAGGATCAGCCACAGGCCGCCGCCGGGGCTGAGCAGGTAGCTCCAGCGCGCCTGCGTCAGCGCGTCGACCTTGCCGCGCGTGAGCACGGCGCCACCGCCGACGCTGACGAACAGCGTGAACGGGATCGAGGGGCTCAGGTAGAGGTTGGTCGAGAGCCCGAAGATGCCGCGGCTGGTCTCGCGTCCCGCCGACGGGCCCAGGTAGGCCTCGAACGCGGCGTTGGGCGACAGGAACACCTGCGGCCGCACCAGGAACAGGCCCTCGTGGCCCAGCGCGCCCGCGGACAGCGTGCCGCCGACGCGCGCGGTCAGCAGGTTCGGCGGTCCGAGCACGCGCTCGCGCAGCTTGCGGCCGAAGCGGCGCAGCGGACCCGGCTTGGCCTCGCTCTCGCCGGTGCCCGGCGACAGCAGCAGGATCTGCTCGCTGAGGATCCAGCCGACGATGCCGCTTTCGAGCTGCACGCGGGTCCAACCACCGCGCTTGCCGCGTTCGATCATGCGCACGGTGTCGTCGCGCTCGACCACCGCGATCACGCGGTAGCTGAAGCCCGCGCCCGAGTACACCTGCGCGCTCTCGCTGAGCACGCGCGCGATGGGTCCCGAGAACGGCTTGGCCGCGGGCAGCTCGGCGCCGCGATCACGGCCGCGGGGCTTGGCCGCGATCGCGTCGGCGCCGGCGAGCGCCCACGTCAGCGCGGCCGCGCCGAGCCCGGAGGCGGCGCGCGCGAGCACCCAGCGGGTGCGGTTCATGTGCCGCCGTCGAGCCACGTCTGGATGAGGTCGAGTTCGGGCCCGTCGGCCTTGAACAGATCGCCGCCGCCGTGCTTGAGCGTGTTGCCGCCGGCGGGCTCGGAGTACAGCGGTGCGAGCTCGGCGAGGTCGCAGTCGCTGACCTGGGCCGTGGTCGCGCGGAAGTTCTCCTGCCACTCGCTGGGCCACGCCGCCAGCGGATCGCTGGGCAGCGGCGGCAGCACGTCCTTGACGTCCTGCAGCCGGAAGATGCTGTTGGCGTTGGCCGCGAGGTGGCAGCCGGCCTCCTTGGTGCAGCCGAACTCGTCGATGTACTCGGGCACGATGTGCTCGACATAGAACGACGACGTCAGCACGCAGCGGTTCGCGACGCCGACCTCGGGGCCCGGATCCACGATCTCGCAGGCCGGCACCAGGGCGAGGCAGCCCAGCGTGATGCAGCGGAGCAGGCGCGGCACGATTGCATCGTACTGCACTTCGCGACGCCGCTGGCAGCCGCGATCACGCGCAGGTGCCGGGGGCCTGCCGACCCCAGCGGCCGCACGCGGCGCAGCGCGAGGCGAGCGTCGGCGTGCTAGCGTGCGCACCACGACGATGGCGCAGCTCGACCGACCCGACGTGCCCGTGGACGCAGCCGCTGCGTCGATCCGCCTGTCGGGCGCGACCGTGCCCACGGAGATCCTCGAGGTCGCCCAGCGC
>JAIBBS010000382.1 GCA_019694555.1 Nannocystaceae bacterium | reverse complement strand
GCGCAGCTGCACCAGCTGCGTGGCCGCGTCGGTCGCGGTGGACAGCCGGCGTGGTGCCTGCTGCACAGCGCGAGCGCGCCGGGCTCGGAGGTCGCGGCGCGGCTGGGGGTGCTCGAGCGCCACGCCGACGGCTTCGCGGTCGCCGAGGCCGATCTCGAGCTGCGCGGGCCCGGCGAGGTCTTCGGCACGCGGCAGGCCGGAGCCCACCGTCTGCGCACGCCGCTGCGCGGGCACGCGCTCACGCAGCTGCTGGTCGACGCGCGCGACGCCGCGGCCGCGGCGCTCGAGGTCGGCGATCCCGAGCGCGCGCCGTGGGCCGCCGAGCTGCGCCGGCGCACCGGCGCGGGCGTGTTCGGCGAGGCCTGAGCCGGGCCGCGCGCATGCCCGCGGCCGCGGGACGTGCCATGATCTCGGCCGTGGCGCGACTGCTCTGCCACTGCCTGGTCGTCGACGAGGCCGAGGTGCGCAAGGCCATCCGCGCCGGCGCGCGCACGGTCGACGAGGTCGGCGAGCGCTGCGAGGCCGGCACCGGCTGCGGCAGCTGCCGCGCCGGCATCGCGATCCTGCTCGAGCAACACCGTCGTCGCGCGGGCTCGGGCGGCGATGCGGCGTCGTTGCTGTCGCAGCTGGGGCTGTTCCGCGACGGCGACGGCGAGGGCTGATCGCCGTCGCTGCGTGCGGCAACACGCCCGCGCACGCGGTCGACAGCGGCGCCCGGTGCAGCGGGCCTGGACCACGTCGTGCGCCCTGGTGGCCGCCGCGCTCGGCGTGCTGTGCGGCCTGCCGGGGCCGGCACCGCGCGCCGCGGGGCAGGGCTGCACGCGCGCCGTGATGATCGATGGCCTGCTGCGCTGCGACGCCGACGCGCCGACGTCGCTGGCGCAGGCGTGTCCGCGCGACACCGCGGCGCGCGACGTGGTGCTGCGCGGCGGCGACGCGGTCGCGTGCGCGGGCGAGGGCGCGGCGACGCGGGGCCGCATGCCGCCCGAAGCGATCGAGGCGCTGCAGCAGCCGGTCGATCTCGAGACCGAGTCGGTCGAGGAGCTCGCGAGCCTGCCCGGCGTGGGCCCGGCCATCGCCGCGCGCATCGTCGCGGCGCGACCGCTGGGCAGCGTCGACGCACTGCTGGCCGTGCGCGGCATCGGCCCGCGCACGCTGGCGCGGCTGCGGCCGCGCGCGCGCGTCTACGGCAGCGGCGACTGACCCACCAGCGCTTCGATCGCGGCGGGATCCTTGGGCACGCTCGCGGTCAGCACCTCGGGGCCGCCGTCGCGCACCAGCACGTCGTCCTCGATGCGGATGCCCACGCCGCGCAGGCCCGCGGGCGCGCGGTCGTCGGTCGCGGGGATGTACAAGCCCGGCTCGATCGTGAGCACGAAGCCCGGCTGCAGCGGCCGCGGCGTGCGCTGCAGCGTGTAGTGGCCGGCGTCGTGCACGTCCGCGCCGAGCCAGTGGCTGGTGCGGTGGGGGTAGTAGCGCTTGTACAGCTCTTGCTCGAGTGCCGCGTCGACGCCCTCGGGCAGCAGGCCCAGGCCCGCGAGGCCTTCGCACAGCACGCGCAGGCACGCGCGGTGGATCGTGTCGATGTCGCTGCCGACCTCGGCGCGCGCGATGCCGGTGCGGTTGGCCGCCAGCACGATGTCGTACAGGTCGCGCTGCGCCGCGCTGAAGCGTCCGCCGATGGGGCTGGTACGCGTGATGTCGCCGGCGAAGAGGTCGACCTCGGCGCCGGCGTCGACCAGCATCAGCTCGCCGTCGCGCAGCACGTCGTCGTTGTCGACGTAGTGGAGGATGCAGGCGTTGTCGCCCCCGCCGACGATGGTGCCGTAGGCGGGTCCGTCGGCGCCGCGACGGCGGAACTCGTACTCGAGCAGCGCTTCGATCTGGTGCTCGCCCACTCCCGGGCGCAGCGCGGCCATCGCGGCGCGGTGGCCGTGGCCGCTGATCTCGATCGCGGCGCGCAGGCTGGCGAGCGCGTGCTCGTCCTTGACCATGCGATCCTCACCCAAGGTCACCCGCGCGTCGCGGACCAGCTCGGGCGGGGTCTCGCCCCAGCGGTTGCGTCGGCGCAGCCCGTCGATCGCGCGCAGCACCGCCTGGTCGAGCGTGCGCCAGCGACCCAGCGGCATGTGCACCGAGCGCGCGCCGTCGAGCAGCTTGGGCAGCCGCTCGGCGAGCTCGCCCAGCGGATACGCCGCGTCGGCGCCGAAGCGATCGCGCGCGCCCTCGGGGCCCACGCGGCGGCCGCTCCACACCTCGGCCTCGGCGTCGCGCGGACGCACGAACAGCACGAAGCGCGGCTCGGCGTGCGCGCGCAGCACCAGCACCGCGCCGGGCTCGCGCAGTCCGGTGAGGTAGTGGAAGTCCGAGTCGGGGCGGAAGCGGAACTCGGTGTCGTTGCTGCGCGTGCGCAGCTCGCCGCCGTAGAGCACGAGCGCCCCGCCGTCGAGCAGCGCCGCAATCCGTGCACGGCGGGCCGCGTAGGCCGACGCGGGCGTGGTCGAGCGGAGCATCGGCCGAGCATCGCACCGCGGCCGGGGGCCGCGCGCCGTCGGCCGCCCGGCGGCGCGCGTGCGTGCGCGCACTGTCCCCCTTCGGACCGAAAGCCGGGCGCGCGGGCGGCGATGAGCACAGCACGATGGCCGACGACGAGATCGCGATCCTCGACGAACCGCTGCCCTTCGTCTGGCCGCTGGCCGGGCCCTTCGGCGCGATCGTCTTGTCCGCGATGGCGTGGCTGTCGATCTAGCAGCCCACGGGCTGCTAGCGGCTTCCCCTCGGTCGCCGCGGTCGCTCGCGGCACGAACGCGAGCCTGGCTCGGCGCGG
>JAIBBS010000381.1 GCA_019694555.1 Nannocystaceae bacterium | reverse complement strand
CCGGCGAGCGCGAGCACACCGGTCGAGCCGCCCGCGCCGATCGCCGCGGCACCGCAGGCACCCGCACGCACGGTCGTGCCGCCGTCGTCGTCGCTGGGCTCGACGCCGCTGCGCGGCAGCCCCCGCGTGCCGCCCAAGGGTCTGACGATGCCGGCGAAGCCGGTCGACACCGATCGTCCCGTGACGAGCTCCGCACCGGCGCGCCCACCGGTCGCGGCTGCGCCGGCGGTCGAGGTCGCGCCCGCACCGACGCCGGCGGAGGCCGAGCCACCGCGCGCGGCGAAGCGGACCTCGCGACCGCCCGATCCCTCGACGCTCACGCCGGTGTCGCCGATGTCGCGACCGCCGATCTCCGCGGGCGACTCCGCGGCCGAGACCCTCGAGTTCGACGTCGACGCGGAGTTCAACGACGACCCCGCCGCGATGTCGACCGCCGCGGGCCAGCGCGAGGCGACCGAGGCCTCGTCGTTCGAGGACGTCGGCGAGACCGTCGTCGACCTCGAGTTCGAGCGCCTCGATCGCACGGTGGTGTCGAAGGCGCCGCCGCGACCGCCGCAGTTCGACGAGCCGACCGAAGCCGCGATGGAGTCGGAGCCGGTCGCGACCTCCGAGGGCACCGTCATCGCGCGCATGCCCTCGCCGCCGTCGCCGTGGCAAGGTGACGACGTCGAGCGCACGCTCGCGGCCGGCGTGCCGTCGGCCGAGCCGATCGCACGGATCACCGTGGTGCCCAGCGGCGCGCCCGCGCGATCGATCGAGGCGCGTGCGAACGAGGCCGCGGTGCCGCGCACGACCGTGGTGCCGACCGAACGCGACCGCCCCGCTGCGCCGGCGCCGTTCCTGGGCGGGCCGCCGCCGGGCAGCACGCTCGTGCCCGGCACCACGCCGCCGCCCGGTGGCTTCGCCGAGCCCGGTGACACCGCCGACGAGGCCGCGACCGTCGCACTGCCGTCGGTCGACGACGCGCCGACGATGGGCGCGGCGCCGCCGTGGTCGCCGACGCCGGCACCCGCGGTCACCGGCATGACCGCGCCGCACACCGTCGCGCCCGCGGTCACCGGACAGACGATGCCGCCCTCGGCTGCGCCCGCGGCCGAGCCCGCACCCACCGGCGGCCCGCGACGCGGTCGCAAGGACGCGCGCACCGCGGGCCTGCGCCTGGTGATGCTCGGCGCCAAGGGTGAAGCAGTCGCCGAGCGCACGCTCGCGACCGGCGGTTCGCTCGATCTCGGTCGCGATCCCGGGGAGCCGTGGGCCGACGACGAGTACATCGAGGCCCGCCACGTGCGCCTCACCGCGATCGACGGCGGCTGCAGCTTCCAGGAGCTGGTGCCGACCGGCGCGGTGTTCCTGCGCGTGCAGGGCCGCGCGCGCATGCGCGACGGCGATCAACTGCGCGTGGGCCAGTCGCTGCTGGCCTACGATCGCGGCGACGGTGATCCCAACGCCGGGCCGTGGGGCCGCGTGGTCGTGCACCACGCCGCCGACGGCAGCACCCACGCGGTGCCGCTGGGCGGCGCGGGGGTGATGGTCGGGCGCGAGCTCGGCGAGGTCACGCTGCCGGGTGACACCTTCGTGTCGAGCACCCACTGCCGCGTCGGCTGCGATCAGAACGGCGTGTTCGTCGAGGACCTCGAGAGCAGCAACGGCACCTACCTGCGGCTGCGCAGCGGCGACCGCGTCGACTACGGCGCGTGCGTGCTGGTGGGGCAGACGCAGTTCATGCTGCGCAAGCGCTGAGACCTCTGCGCGGATGCGGTCGGGCGCTCTCCGCGCAGCGTGCGTTCCATCGGCGCAGCGGCGGCGCGCGCCTCAGCGCCGCTGCGCGCCGAGGTCGACGTGCAGCCCGCATTCCTTGTTCTCGTCGTGCTCCCACCACCACCGGCCCTCGCGCTCGTGCTGGCCCGGCAGCACCGGCCGGGTGCACGGCGCACAGCCGATGCTGACGAAGCCGCGCGCGTGCAGCGGGTTGAACGGCACACCCAGCGCGCGGATGGCATCCCAGATCTCGGTCGAGCTCATGCTGCACAGCGGGTTGAGCTTCACCAGCGGTGCGTCGTCGCGTCCGCGGAAGCGGGGATCGAGCTCGACCGGCGCGAGCTGACCGCGCGTCTGCGGGTTCTGATCGCGGCGCTGGCCGGTGACCCACGCGCGCAGGCCCGCGAGCTGTCGCTGCAGCGGCGCGACCTTGCGGATGCTGCAGCACTCCTCGTGACCGTCGCGGAAGAACGAGAACAGCCCCTTGCGCGCGACCAGCTGCTCGACCGCGGCGGCGTCGGGGAAGCGCACCTCGATGCGCAGGCCGTAGTGCTGTTCGACCTGCTCGAGGAAGCGGTAGGTCTCGTCGTGCAGGCGTCCGGTGTCGAGCGTGAACACCCGCACGCTGCGACCGCTGCCCTGCGCGATCCACTGCTGCGCGTACTCGATCAGCAGCACATCCTCCGCGCCGCTGAACGAGATCGCCAGCTCGTCGCCGAAGCGCTGCAGCGCGGCGCCCAGCAGCCACTGTCCGCCGCGGCGCGCATCGGCCTCGAGCTCGGCGACGGCGCGGGCGGCCGCCGTCGCGGCGACGTCCGGCTCGGTGTGGCCCTGCGCGGGTTCGCGTCCGTCCTTCACGGGCGGCATCATGGCGCGACCGACCGCGGCCGTGCCAGCGGTGCACGATCGCGGCCGCGCGTCGCAGGGCGGCCGCGGCGCGCGGTCGCGCCGCTGCTGTGCGCCCGCGCAGCGTGTCGGCGCAGCGCCCGCGCAGCTTGTCGGCGCAGCGGCCGGCAGCTACCGTTGCAACTTCGGC
>JAIBBS010000380.1 GCA_019694555.1 Nannocystaceae bacterium | reverse complement strand
GGGCGTGGCACGAAGTGGCGGCGACCCGGTGCGCGCGCGCGTGCGAAGCCCAGCAGCCGCGCGAGCGCGAGCCCGGCGGCGCCGCGACCGGCGGCCATCGCCGCGAGCACGCGGCACAGCGCGGTCACGATCACGAAGGGCGGGCAGGGCGTGTGCACCAGCGCGCCGCCGGCCCGCGGCAGGCTCGGCACCTGCTCGGCCGACGACAGCGCGACCCAGGCCAACGGCGCGTGCGCGTCGACGACGGTGGCGACGCGGCGCAGCAGCTGCAGCCCGCCGGCCTCGCCGAGATCGACGTCGGCCACGATCGCGTGGGGACGGAAGCGGGCCAACGCCGCGATCGCGTCGTCGTAGCTGTAGGCCTGCGCGACCGCGAAGCCGCGCGCGTGCAGCTGCGTCGCGAGCGTCGCCGCCTCGCGGGGACGATGCAGGCACAGCACGCGCGGGTGGACGGCGAGCGGGCTCATCGTGTCGGGAGCGTCGGCCCGAACCGCCGTGCCGTCAACCGAGCGTAACTAATTGATGAGTTACGCCTGGTTGCGCGGAGTGCCGCGTTGGGCCCGGATTTCGCTAGTTTTCCAGGCCTAGCGCGCCCGGGGGCTGGCCCGGCGGGCGCGCGCGGTGCCGCGGGCGGCGGGCTCGCGCACGCTGGCGCCCAGCTGGGGCGTGGGCGCGGCCGCGAGCAGCGTGTCGAGGCGACCGACGCGATCGCCGAGCATCTGCGCCATCACCCCGGTCACGTCGACGCCGTGGCGCTGCGCGAGCAAGGTGATGTCGAGCGCGATCTGGCTGACCGCGATCTCGGCGATGGCCGCGGTCTCGCTGACGACCGCGCGATCGCTGCGGTTGTTCTCGGTCGCGCCCAGCAGGCTGAGGCGATCGTCGGCCACGACCACGAGCCGGTGGGCCCAGAACGCCTCGAGGTCGGCCTCGCGCAGGCCGTAGCCGAAGTGCAGGCCGGCGAGGCCCTCGGGCAGGCGCGCATGCGAGAACAGCACCACGAACACGCCGCGTCGCTGCGCGGCGGTCAGCGCCGGCGCGAGCTTGGACAGCTCGCGCGGCCAGCCGCTGAGCACCAGGCGGCGCCGTGCCGCGGTGACGATGCGCGTGGCCTCGTCGACGATGCGATCATAGCCCGCGACCGTGAACGCATCGGGCGCGTCGGGGCTGACGTCGAGCCGCGCGATGGCCTCGCGCAGCGCCGTGGTCGCACCGTCGAAGCGACGGCGCAGCAGCCCCTCGAGCGCCTTGGGCGGCGTCGCGCTGAAGCGCTCGGGCGGGCCCGCGTCGCGGCGCGCGACGCCCTGCACCACGAGCCCGCGCAGCACCGAGTACACCGCCGAGCGCGGCACGCCCGCGTCGCGGCTGACCTCGTAGCCGGTGCTGGGCCCCGCGCGCAGCAACGCGACGTAGGCGCGCGCCTCGTTGAGCTTGAAGCCCACGGCGCCCAGCACCTCGATCAAGCGGTCGTCGGCCACGGCGTCGCCGGCGAGGATAGCGAGCCGCGCCGGGCGCGGCCACAGGCACGCGCGGCGATCCGTTGCTACGCTCCCGCCGCCCGTGGGCCCCGACTCGCTCTCCCCGCATGCTGCGGTCGCGCCGCTGCGCCGGGCGGCCCACGCCGCGGCGCCGCTGCGGGTGCTCGGTGCCGACGGAGCCCTGCGCGCGCACGTGATCGCAGCGGCCGCCGGCGCGGGCGTGCGCGTGTTCGCGATCACCGTGGACGACGCGGCCGCGCGCGCGCTCGCGACCGACGTCGCGTTCTTCCTGGGCCTGCCCGCCCCCGATCCCGACGACGGCGAGGGCGACATCGTGGTGCTGCCCGAGCTCGACACCTCGCCGCTGGGTGACCTCGCGTCCGACGCCCGCGCGGTCGCCTCGCGTCTGGCGGTGCTGGGCCGCTGCGCCTTCGGCCAGCCGCCGCGCGTGCTGATCGCGGGCGTGCGCGCGCTGTGGCGCCGCACGCTGCCGCGGCCCGGCTTCGAGCGCCTGCGGCAGCGCTGGGCCACCGGCACCGAGATCGGCTTCGCCAACGCGCAGGCGCAGCTGCTCGCCGCCGGCTACGTGCGCGCCGACGTGGTCGAGGATCCCGGCAGCTTCGCGGTGCGCGGCGGCGTGCTCGACGTGTTCACGCCGTCGCTGGCGCAGCCGGTGCGGCTGGAGTTCTTCGGCGACGAGATCGAGCGCATGCGCAGCTTCGACGTGCAGTCGCAGCGGACCGAGCGCACGCTCGAGGCGCTCGAGCTGGTGCCGGTGAAGCTGTCGGTGCCGACCACGGCCGAGTCGCTGCGCGCCCGCGTGCTCGAGCTGGCCGACCGCACGCAGACGCCGACCAGCCGCGCGCGTCAGGTCATCGACGCGCTCGAGGGGCGGCAGGAGTTCTTCGGCGTCGACGCGATCGCGCCGCTGCTGCACGACGGCCTCGCGCCGCCGTGGGACTACCTGCCGGCCGACGTCCGCGTGGTCACCGACGATCCCGCCGCGCTGCTGGCCGCCGCGACCGCGCTGCACGACGAGCTCGAGGCCGAGCACGCGCGCGCGCTGGCCGACCGTCGCCTGGTGTGCCCGCCGCCCGAGCACGCGGTCGAGCCCGACGCACTCGCGGCGTGGCTGCAGCGCGCGTGGGCCGTGCTCGAGCGGCTCGAGCGCCCCGACGACGGCGACGGCCGCACGGCGCTGCGGCTCGCGATCGATCGCGACGAGACCCTCGCGGCGGAGCTGCAGGCCGCTCGATCGCGGCGCTCGGGCGAGCTGCTCGCGCCGGTGCTCGCGCGCGTGGCTGCGCTGGGCGACGCCGACGAGACGCTGCCGTGGTCGGTGGTGTTCGCGTCGCCCAACCACAGCCAC
>JAIBBS010000202.1 GCA_019694555.1 Nannocystaceae bacterium | reverse complement strand
TACGAGCTCGCGCTGGCGCTGCAGCAACCGCTGGCGGATCACGAGCTCGAGCCGCTGCACGCGCTGCGCAAGCTGGCGCGGCGGCTGCGCTACGCGGTCGCGCTGCTGCGACCGCTGGCGCTGCCGCACGCGCCGACCGCCGCGGCGCTGTCGCGGCTGCAGGCGGCGCTGCGCCAGCACCGCGACGCCGCGCTGTTGCACGACCGCGTGCGCGCTCGCATCGATCGCGCGCTGGCGCGGCAGCGCTTCGCACTCGCGCGCGGGCTCGAGCCCACGCTCGCGACCCTGCGCGCGCGACGGAGCCACGCGTGGCTCGAGCTCGACGCGGCGCTGCAGCGCGCGCGCGTCGAACTCACCGCGGGCGAGCACGAGCCGCAGGATCGGCCGACGGCCTGAGCCCGAGCTCAGCTGCGCGACAACGCCGGCGGCGCGACGCCGATGCGCTCGCCCCCCGGTCGCAGCGGCCGCGCCGGATCGCTGTGGGGCAGCGGCGCCGCGGGGCCGTCCTCGAGCACCGCACCGTGCACCGCTTCGCGCGCCGCTGCCTGCGCCCACGGCAGCGAGAGCCAGCCCCGCGAGAGCGCGAACGTGATCGTCGCGCCGAGCGCGACGCCCACGATGGCTCCCCAGGTGATGCTCTTGCTCATCGCGTTGCCCGTGTGCATGGCCTCAACGTCGCGAGGGCTTCGGAGCTTTCGCCCCGTGGGTCCCGCCCACAGTACGCACCACGAGGCGCCATGGTTTCCTCGCCCGTGATCCGTGTCGCGCCCGCGGGTCAGGACCCGGGCTCGGGCTCGATCTCGGTCTCGGGGCCGCCGTCGGCCTGAGCACCGGCCGCGCCGGTGTCGCGGCGGTGCTCCTCGAGGCGCCGGGCCGCGCGCTCGGCCTGGGTCCGATCGAGCTCGCGCTGCGCCCGGGTGCGGCCGTGCTTGATCGCGTTCGCATCCGCGCGGGCCTTCGCGGCCGCCTCGGCCCGGGCCTTGCGGGCCTTGCCCAGCTTGAGGACGTCGCCCATCGACGCGTCCATCTTTGCACGCCGCCACGCCGCGCGCAGCCGAGCCCGCACGGGCCGGGCGATGCCCAGTCGGTTGTGCAGCACGCCAAGTCGGCATCGCGCAGGTTGCCCAACGCAGCGCACCGATCGCCGGGAACCCGATTCCGCGGTGGGGTGACTCCCTGCTTCGGAAAGCGGACATTGTGGGGTGTCCATCCAGCGCGCGCGTCGGCCCGGGCTTGCCGCGGCGCGAGCGAGCCGGCGCTGGAACGCCGGATGCACCTCGAGCCCCGCGCCGCTGCCCGCGATCGGATCCCGCCCATGACCACGCCTCGTCCGCTGCTGCTCGTCGCCTCGCTCGTGCTCGGTTGTGTCGGCGAGGGCGCGGGCCGCGACGGTGGCGTCGTCTCGAGCGGCATCGGATCACTGGGCGAAGGCAGCGCCAGCGCCGGCTCCGAGAGCACGGGCGCGGTCGGCGACGAGGGCAGCGGCAGCTCGGGCAGCACCGGTGATCCGGGCGGCGGCACCGGCGGCGGACCCAAGTTCGATCTCGGCGGCAGCGAGGGCGGCCCCGCCCCGTCGGACGGGACCGGCTGCGACAGCGACACGTGCGAGTGCACGATCCCCGATCACGTGCCGTGCGACGCCGGCACCAACGACCTGTTCCGCGCGGTGGGGCTCAACTGTGCCGGCGAGCTGCAGGTGCAGCCCTCGACCAGCGGACCGGCCTCGGCGATGGGCGTGCGCACGGCCTTCGGCGGCACCAACACCTACGCGCCGCGCGAGGGCTCGCTGTACGCGGTGATCGGCAGCGGCCTGGTCGCGGATCTCGACCACGAGACCCCCGGCGGCGACAGCAACGCGTTCCCGACCCACTGCAACGACGACATCGGCAACTTCGATCCCGGTGGCTCGCTGCCGGCACCGATCAAGACCAACGACGTCGGTGGCGACTGCACCGGCAACCCCGCGCTGATCGGCACCGGCGACTGCTCGAACACCATCCACGGCCAGTTCTCGCAGGGCGGCTCGGCCAACGACTACGTCGAGATGCGCTTCGAGCTCGACGTGCCGCCCGACGTGATCTCGTTCAGCTACGACTTCGCGTTCTTCTCGACCGAGTATCCCTACTACTTCGGTTCCGAGTTCAACGACATGTACATCGGCTGGCTGCAGTCGGAGCTGTGGACCGGCAACATCTCGTTCGACGCGATGGGCAACCCGATCTCGCTCAACGCCGGCTTCCTGCAGTTCAAGGACGACGCCGGCAACACGCCCGAGCTCGACGGCACCTGCATGCGGCAGCACGCCGGCACCGACTGGCTCACCACCACCGCGGGCGTGATGCCCGGCGAGCACATCACGGTGGCGCTGGCGATCTTCGACCTGTCGGACTCGATCCTCGACAGCTACGCCTTCATCGACAACTTCGCCTGGGGCTGCGATCCCACCGGCACGCCCAGCACCGAGCCCGAGGGCTGACAGGCCGTCCTCGGGCACTCGTCGCCCAGCGACCGGACGGTGACGCATCGCGGGACCGGACTGGTCGCGCGCACCGGCGCTCGATCGACCGCGCCGAACGCCGCGCCGCCGCCGCAGACCGCCGCACGATCGCAGCGGAAGCGATGCAGCAGCGTCACCGCGCACGATCGCGGCAGCCCGGCACGGCCGTGGTAGGAGCGGCCATGCGACTGCGCGCGATCTCCTGCATGAGCGCCCTCGTGTTGGGCGCCTGCAATCCCAAGACGACCGAGTCCAAGGCCCAGCCGCAGGCGAGCGCGCCGGCGCCTGCACCGAGCGCACCCGCGACCGCGCCCACGCCGGCCACGCCGAGCGCGCCGGCGACCGCGGTCGATGCCGCCGCGCCCGCAACCGCGGCCGAGGATTGGTTGCTGTGGCGCAGCACCGCCACCGGCACGCGCACGCAGTGGCTCGAGCTGCGCGGCGACGTCGCGACCGAGCTGGCCGCGCGCGAGGGCATCATCGTCGGGGCCGACACCGCGCTGTGGCGGCTCGAGCCGCGCGAGGCCTCCGCACCGGTGGGCCCGTGCCAGTGCCCGGACGAAGCTTCCGGCGAGGACGACGGCGGGTTCGTCGAGTGCAAGCCGACCACGACCCATCGCTCGCTGGGCCTCGACGCGGTGCCACTGGCCGGCGGCGCGCCGGTCTCGCTGGTGACGGCCTCGAACGCGCCGTTCTCGGCCGATGACTTCTCCGAGAGCCTCACGGTGGTCGGCAGCGCCGGCGCGACCGTGTTCGTCTCGCTGTCGTCGGGCGGCTACCTCTGCGGTGCGCACGGCATGGTCGAGGGCTCGCAGCGCGTCGTCGATCTCGCCACCGGCGCCGATCTGCGCGAGCGGCTCGCGACGCTGCGCACCGCGCTGCCGCAGCCGCTGCGGCGCCAGGCCGCGGACGAGATCGCCGGGCTGCAGCGCGAGTGCGACGCGGTCGAGCCCGCGACCGCCGAGGACGCGCTGCGCGACATGGCGCTGGGCAGCGTGCAGATGGCGGTCGTCGGCGGCGCGCCGGTGCTGTCGTGGAGCTTCGAGTCGGACCTGCCGTACGTGTGCTCGCCCGACTACCTCGCGACCGGTGTCGCGACCAGCGATCTGCTGCCCGAGGCCGCGCCGCTGGGCCTGGGCGGCCCGCTGCCCAAGGGCCTGCGCACGATCCTCGCGAGCACCGGCACCGCCGACGCGTTCGGCTTCGGCAAGCTCTCGCTGCGCGGGGCCGAGCGCGAGGCGGCGCTGCAGCGCTTCCGCGACTCGCCGCAGGTGCCGCTGCCGCCGCTGAACTCCGAGCTCAGCAGTGTGCCCGCCGCCGGCGCGGCCGCCCCCACCGACGCGCAGGCGGCGGTGAAGAAGGGTCGCGACGCGACCCGCGGCGGCGACTACCCCGGTGCGGTCGCAGCGTTCGATGCCGCGATCGAAGCCGACAAGACCCTCGCGACCGCGTGGTCGGGGCGCGGCTTCGCACGACTGCAGCAGGGCCAGCTCGATCTCGCCAAGGCCGACTTCGAGCGCGCGCTCGAGCTCGACGATGCGCCCCACTTCGCCGCGGCCGTGAAGTTCAACCTCGGCACCATCGCGGCGCAGCAGGGCGACACCAAGGCCGCGCGCGCGGCCTACGAGGCCTCGCTGGCGCTGCGCGACGTCGCGGCGGTGCGCGAGGCGCTGGCCCAGCTCGACGGCAAGGCGCCGTAGCGACCGCGCGCGATCGCGATCGCGAACGCCACCAGCGGCAGCTGCAGCGGCAGCCGGATCCACGCCACGGTCGCGTCGCCCATCCACGCCGGCAACGCGGGATCGTGGACCCCGCCGGCGAGCGCGTGGTGCCAGTTGGCCGGCCACACCGCGATCATCGTCGCGGCCGCGAGCCAGCCGCCGTGTCGCCGGGTCGACGCGGGCAGCAGCAGCGCGCCGGCGACGACTTCGGCGACGCCCGACAGCCACACCAGCGCCGCGTGCCACGGCAGCCACGGCGGCATGATCGCGAGGAAGAACGCCGGCCGCGTGAAGTGCAGCGTGCCCACGCCCAGCAGCAGCGCGGCCAGTGGCAGATGGGCGAGGGCCGGACGCGGCATGCGTCGAGGATACGGCGCCGCCGGCCCCGCGGATCGAACGCCGGCCGGTTCGATCCACCGCCGCGCCCACGCCGTACGGGGCTCCAGCATGGACCGACTCCGTCGACGGCGACTCCCGGCCGCCCTGCTCCTCCTCCTGACGACCCTGCCCGGCTGTGACAGCGCCGTCGAGCCCGCGCCGCGCGAGGCCCAGCCGCTGCCGGCGAGCTCGCCGGCAGCGCTGCCCACCGCAGCGCTGGCGCTGGGCTACGTGCCCGGCGAGGACCCGACCGAGCGCGCGATCGCAGCGGCGCAGCAGGCCGTGCGCGAGCAGCCCGACGCGATCGATCGCTACGCCAACCTCGCGACGTGGCTGCTGCGCCGCGCGCGGGAGACCAGCGACGGCTCGTACCGCCTCTACGCCGAGGACGCGCTGCGGGCCGCGCGGGCCCGCGACGAACGCAACCCGCAGGTGCTGCTGCTGTCGGCGATGGTGCTGCAGGACCAGCACCGCTTCCGCGGCGCCGCGGCGCTGGCCCGCGAGTACATCGCGCTGCGTCCCGACGACTCGACCGGATCGCTGGTGCTGGGCGACGCGTTGCTCGAGCTGGGCGAGTACGACCCCGCGATCGATGCCTACCAGCAGGCGATGAACCTGCGCCCGGATCTGCGCAGCTACAACCGCGCGGCGCACATGCGATGGCTGCTGGGCGACGCCGACGACGCGCGCGAGATCCTCGTGATGGCGATCGACGCCGGCAGCGAGCGCGACCCCGAGTCGCGCGCGTGGTGCTTCGTCGATCTCGGCGAGATCGATCTGCGCACCGGTGACCTCGACCGCGCCGAGCAATCCGCCCGCGCGGCGCTGTCGCTGGTGCCGGCGTACTGGCCCGCGCAGGTGCTGCTGGCGCGGGTGCTGCACCGCCGCGGCCACGCCGACGAGGCCATCGCGCAGCTCGACGCCGCGCTCGCGCACAAGAGCACCGCCGAGGACCTGCTGCGGCTGTCGGACTGGCTCGAGCAGGCCGGGCGCAGCGACGACGCGAAGGCGCGCCGCACCGAGGCCGAGGCGCTGGTCGAGGCCGAGCCGCGCGCGTGGGCGCACTGGCTCGCACGCCACGGCCGCGAGCCCGCACGCGCGGTCGAGCTGGCGCAGCGCGAGCTCGCGGCGCGCCGCAACCTCGTCGCGCTCGACACCGCCGCGCTGACGCTGCTGCGCGCCGGTCGGCTCGACGAGGCCGCCGCCGCGCTCGCCCAGGCGCGCAAGCTCGGCACCCGCGACGCGGAGCTCGAGCTGCACGCGGGCCTGCTCGCGCACGCGCGCGGCGACGTCGCAGCCGCCCGTGCCTCGCTGGCGAGCGCGCTCGCGCTCGACCCGGGTGTGGATCCGCTGTTGGCCGGCGAGCTCGCCCACGCCGTGGGGGAGGCGTGAACGCCATGACCCGCACGCTCGCGATCACCACCCTGCTCGCCGCGGCCTGCGGCGCCGAACCGGCCGCGGCCCCGAGCCCGGAGCTGGCCACGCCCGCGACCGTCGTGCTCGACGAGCGCGATCAGTACGCGCTGCTCGCCGACATCGAGACCACCGTGGGCACCTCGCTGCTGCGCGACGGCGAGGCCATGGCGCGCGTGCGCGCGTCGTGGCAGGGCCAGCGCGTGCGCTGGGAGCTCGCGTACGTCCCGCTGTTCTGCCGCGAGGCGTCCGCGTGCCACCTCGCGCCGTTCGACCACGCGCGCTTCGGCACGCGGCGGATCCAGCAAGGCTGGATGCCGCAGCTCGAGCTCGATGCGGCCGGCCGCGACGCGCTCGCGGCCGCCTGCGCCGGGCAGCCCGCGTGCGTGGTGCGGCTCGAGGCCACGGTGCGGCAGTTCACCTTCGACCCCGAGCACGCGACCGCGCTGCGGCTGTCCGACGTGGCGCTGCTCGGGGCCCGGGCCGCGCGCCCCGACGAGTCGTGGTTGGCGTCGCCGCCCGGCACCCGGCCGCGCGCCTGAGCGCCCGGTTGTCGATCGCGCCGCGGGGTTCCCACCGCAGGCGTGAGCGAACGTCCGCGCCGACGCGCCCCGACGTGCGTCGGCTCCGATGCGGCGCGGCGGCGGTGCTGCTAGCGTGCCCGCGCGGCTGACCGAGCAACGGCGGTGCCGCGGGGGTGCGGTGATGACCAAGCGCAACGGCATGGCAGTTGTGTGCGTGGCCTTCGCGATGGCGTGTGGCGACGACGGCACGAGCGTGTGGGACCAGGGCGAGGGCGGCAGCGGTGGCAGCACCAGCGGCTCGGCCAGCAGCGCCAGCGCGACCGCGGCCGACAGCGGCTCGCACAGCGCCAGTGGCAGCAGCACCGGCAGCAGCAGCGACGGTCCCTCGGACACCTCGGCCGCGCCGATCTTCGACGTCGCGACCGGTGACACCGACATCGGCGAGGGCTGCGGCTGCGGCCTCGAGTACATCTGGATCGCGAACGCGGACCAGGGCACGGTCTCGAAGGTCAACACCCGCACGCTCGAGGAGGAGGGCCGCTACATCACGCGCCCCGACGGCGTCGGCAATCCCTCGCGGACCTCGGTGAGCCTCTCGGGCGACGTCGCGATCGCGAACCGTCACGGCGGCCTGGTGAAGTTCTACGCCGACACCAGCAAGTGCCAGGAGAGCAACGGCATGCCCGGCATCCAGACCTCGCTGGGCGCCAACAACGTGCTGGGCTGGGACGTCGAGGAGTGCCGCGCGTGGTACGTCGAGTTCCCCACCACCAACCAGCGCCCGGTCGCGTGGACGCCGGGCACGCTGTCGCGCGACAGCTGCGAGGCGAGCGGCGAGAACGTGTGGACGGTGATGAGCGCGACGCCGGGCATCGCCCCCGGCATCGGTGGGGCCGGCGGCGTGATCGCCTCGCTGGTCGCCGGTGACGACGGCACGGTGCTGCAGTCGATCCCGGTCGACGACTTCCCCGGCATCCAGCTGGGCGCCTACGGCGGCGCGGTCGATGCCCAGGGCAACCTCTTCTTCACGCCCATGGGCGCGATCAGCTTCAACAACCAGCTCGCGCGCGTCGACATCGACGACTTCACCGTGCAGCTGTGGCCGATCCCCGCCGGCATCGCGCCCTACGGCATCACCGTCGATCACAACGGCGACGTGTGGGTCAGCTCCACGCTGGGCGCCAGCGCGGCGCGCTTCTCGATGGCGACCGAGACCTGGGAGCCGGTCATGGCCGGCTTCGTCAGCCTCGGCGGCATCGTCGAAGGCCCCAACGACATGATGTGGGTCGCGGTCGACGGCGGCGCCTTCTCGATCGACATGAACACGCTCATGCCCGGCGTGACCTTCGCGAACGGCCAGACCGTCAAGGGCGTCGCCATCGACGTCGACGGCTACCTGTGGGCCGTCGACGGCGCGGCGCACAAGGTCGACCCCGCGACCGGCAGCCTGGTCGGCAGCTACAACGGCTTGACCGGTCCGTACTCGTACTCGGACATGACCGGCCACGCGCTGTCGAACACGTACTGTCCGCCGGCGGGCTAGCCCGTGCGGGCGCAGCCCGGCTGCGTCCGCGCGCGCGACTCCATCGATGCAGTGCTTCCTCGTCCCGTGCCCGGCCGAACCGGTCGCGGGACCAGGCTCTCAATCCCCCAGGTACCGGCCCGGCGTCCACACCCGCTCGGCCCCGCGCGCCTGCGCCCGCGCCCAGCGCTCGTCGACCTCCGGCAGGCCCGGCAGCGGCGCGAGCAGCTGCTTGTCCACCAGCTCGTCGAGCAGCGCCTGCGCGTCGTCGGGATCCACGATCGCCCGCCGCACCAGATCCGCCAGCCTCACCGACAGCCGCGCCGGCGGCACGTTGCGATGCGCCATCTCCGACGCGACGCGCCCGATGCCCGCGCGCGAGATGCAGCCCAGCCGCCACAGCACGATCGACATCTGGAATGCGCCGGTGCACGGCACCACGCCCGGCGCGAAGTCGAGGAACGCCTCGGGCTCCGCGTGACGCTCGAGCCGGATGAGCGCCCGCTTCACGCCGCGCCCGCGCTGCAGGTGCCGCACGTCGCGGGCGATCGAGACCGCGTCGCCCGGCAGCACGCCGCCCAGCCCGAGGATGCGCGGCACGTCGTCGTGGCGGATCCGTCCCGCCGTCATGTCGGCGTACAGGCAGTAGGTCAGCGGGTCGTTCTCGAGGTCGTCGCCCAGCAGGTACTCCTCGGCACCCGGCGGCAACGCGGCGCGGTTGGCCAACAGCGCGGTGAGCTTGAAGCCGATCTGCTCCTTGAGCCGATGCCAACGCATGCGCGCGGCGACCATGCCCCAGTCCTTGAAGGTGGTGCCGTCGAAGCCGATGCCGTCGAGCTGCATCTTGCGCTCGATCACCGGCCGCAGCTGGCGCGGGCTGGCGGAGACGAAGTAAAGCGGCGTGTCGCGCGTGGCCTCGGCGGGACCGTTGCGGATCTCGCGGAACAACCGCGCCATGCCCTCGATGTCCTGCTTGTCCTCGGCGCGCTCGAACGGGATGCGCGCCATGCCCTTGAGGCTGGAGAAGCGCGTCATCAAGTAGGTGCGATCGATGTCGGCGACGAAGACCGGACCGACGAAGTCGGGATCGAGCGTGCGGTAGTTCGCGCGGTGGATGGGAAAGGACAAGGCGGCCTCGCGACGACGCAGCGATTTGGCCGCACCGCGACCGCCGGCGTCAATCGGCGCGTGCGTGGCCCGGAATTGCCGACGCCGCCTGCGATCCCGGAGGATCGAGGCGGCGTCGTGTGACGCGGAGCGGTCAGCGCCCCGCGCGTGCGCCCATCACAGGTCGTGCGGGCGAACGGTGCTGCGGTTGTTGTCCTTGCAGCGCTTGATGGCGTCCGCGAGCAGGTCGTGGACCTTGTCCGAGACGGCTTGAACGAGCTCGCCATCGCTGCGAAGGCCGGCCTCCTTGATGACCTCCTTCACCTTCGAGCCGACAACGACGATTTCCTTGGGCTTGGACGACTTCGCCATGTTGATCCTCGCTTGATTGCCTGTTGCAGTGCGTTCGCTGGAAGTTTCGGCATCGCCCTGCCCGCAAATGCGGCCAAAAGACGAGACCAAGAGTGTTTCGCACTCTAGACCCGCTCCTATCCGCTTGAAAAGGGGTTTTCGAGGGGGACCCCCCCGCGATCCTGCAAAATTCGGCCGAATTCTCGGGGTCGATTCGGAGATCTGCCCCGCGGAGCCCGGATTCGGGGGAAAAGCGGGGGTCGCCTCCGCACTTGCCCTCCCCGAGGCCCGGCGACGGGGTTTTGGCGGTCACCCAGCGTCAGGTCCGGGCGGGCGGGCCCGGGCCGCCGCCCAGGCCGCGGCCACGCGCTCGGGCCACGGCGCCGGCCCGCTGCACGCGATCGTGCGCGCGTCCGGGTCGCCGGCCACGCGCGCGAGCGCCAGCGTCAGCGCAGCCGCGGGCGCATCGGGCCACAGCTCCGACCACTCGACCACCAGCACCGCCGCGCCCTGCCCCGCTCGCGCCGCGAGCTCGTCGAGCCCGAGCGACTCGAACGCGGCGACGGCCGCGGTGGGATCGTCGCCCAGCTCGCCCATGCGGCACAGATCGACGTGCAGCAGCGTGCGCGTGCCGGGGTGTTCGCGCGCCAGCGTGAACGTCGGGCTGCACACCCGCTCGGGCCGCACCACGCCCAGGCCCGCCGCGAAGCCACGGGTCCACGTGGTCTTGCCCGCACCCATCGCGCCGCGCAGCAAGACGATCGCGCACGGCACCGGCGCGTGCACGAGGGTCTGGCCGAGCGCGCGCGCGAACGCGACGAGCCCGGCCTCGCCCTCGGGCTGCAGCAGCATCGGCCACGCGCGGTCCGGATCCATGCCGACCGCCGAGTCTAGCCCGTGGCGAAACCCGGCGGCGCGACAACGCGGGCGTTGCCCTGCGACCGGCCGCAGTGGTAGCGCTTGGGCGTGACGTCGTGCCCCCGCCGCATGCGCGTGCCCGCGTGGCTGCTGCCGCTCGCGCTGGCCTGCGGCCCGCGGATCCCGCCCGCGCCGGCGCCGGTGCCCGAGCCGACCAGCCCGCTGCGCGAGCCGGCGCGCGTGGGCCCGATCCCCGCCGACGCGAAGGTGCAACAGTGGACCCTGCGCGCGCGCCTCGACGCCGCGACGCACCGCATCGAGGGCCACGCGACGCTGCAGTGGCGCAACACCAGCACCGTCGCGGTGCGGACGATGCCGCTTCATCTGTACATGAACGCGTTCCGGGCCGAGGACACCGCGTGGATGGCCGAGGGTCGCGGCCGCCACCGCGGCAACGCGCCGCACTCGGCGGGCGGCTGGGGCTACGTCGACGTGACCGCGATCCACCGCGTCGAGCCGGCGCCCGAACGCAAGGCCGTGGCGCTGCAGTACCGCGAGCTGCCCGAGCCGTCGCTGATGGAGCTCGACCTCGGCGACGCGATCGCGCCCGGCGAGGGCGTCGAGCTCGAGATCGACTTCGTCACGCAGCTGCCCGAGGTCTTCGCGCGCACCGGCTACGCCGGCGAGTTCCACATGGTCGGGCAGTGGTACCCCAAGCCCGGCGTGCTGCACCGCGACGGCAGCTGGCACACGCACGCGTTCACCTACCACAGCGAGTTCTACGCCGACTTCGGCGACTACGAGGTCGAGCTCGACGTGCCGGCGAACATGGTCGTGGGCGCCACCGGCGTACTGCACGAGACCGTGCGCGACGGCGATCGCAAGCGGCTGCAGTACCGCGCACAGATGGTGCACGACTTCGCCTGGACCGCGGATCCCGGCTTCCTCGAGTACACCGCCGAGCACGAGGGCATCCGCATCCGCCAGCTGGTCCACCCCGAGCACGCCTTCTCGGTCGACGCGCACCTGCAGGCGCAGATCGCCGCGCTCGACAGCATGCAGGGCCGCTACGGCAGCTACCCGTGGAGCACGATCACGATCGTGCACCCGCCCTCGGGCGCCGAGGGGGCCGCGGGCATGGAGTACCCCACGCTGTTCACCACCAGCCCGGTGCGCGAGATTCCCGGACCGCTGCGCGCGCTGGGTCTGCGCGAGCGCGTCAGCGGCGTGTTCACGACCGTGCACGAGTTCGGCCACCAGTACTTCCAGGGCCTGCTCGCGTCCGACGAGGCCGCCGCGCCGTGGCTCGACGAGGGCATGAACACCACCAGCAACGTGCTGGTGGTCGAAGACGGCGCCGACGACGACGGCTGGGTCGTGCGCGTGGGCCCGCACGCGCTGTTCGCCGACGACTTCGTGCGCATGGCCCAGCAGGGCATCGGCACGCTGCAGGCCATCGATCAGCCCGCCGAGGCGTTCTCGCCGGTGGTCGGCGGCTACGGCGGCACGGTCTACCGCCGCACCGCGGCGTTGATGCTCACGCTGCGCAACCTCGTGGGCGACGCGGCGTTCGATCGCGCGCTGCACGAGTACGCCATCGCGTGGCGCTTCCGTCACCCCACCGGCGCCGACCTCGAGCAGGCGCTGGTCGACGGCATCGGCGAGCGCGTCA
Source organism: Nannocystaceae bacterium (assembly GCA_019694555.1). Taxonomy (GTDB): domain Bacteria; phylum Myxococcota_A; class Polyangia; order Nannocystales; family Nannocystaceae; genus Xiheibacterium. The sequence continues at coordinate 2,593 of JAIBBS010000202.1, read as the reverse complement.
CGCTGGGCGCCGCGGATCCGGCCGACCCCGCCACCGGCACGGTCGAGCTCGACGTGCGCGCGCTGCTCGAGGCGGGCCTGCGCGGCACCGGCGAGGTCGACTACCGCGTGCACGCGATCGTCAACCGCAGCGCGATGGGCCACGCCGGCTGGCACCGCAACGCCGAGGGCGTGCTCGTGGGCGGCGAGGCCCCCACGGAGCCGGGCGCCGACGAGGCCGTGGTCGTGCTGCACCGCGCCGGCGAGATGGTGGTGCCGGTCGAGGTCGAGATCCGCTTCGCCGACGACACCACCGTGCGCCGGATCTGGTCGGGCACGCGACGGACCCACACGCTGCAGTTCGACAAGCACGTGCGATCGGTGCGGCTCGATCCCGAGGGCAAGCTGCTGCTCGAGGCGGTGCGGCTCGACAACCACCGCTTCGCACCGGGCGAGGACTTCGACGACGGCCTGTCGCAACCGCTGGGCCAGGCCGCCGAGACCGCCGCGTTGCTGGTGCTCACGGGGGTGGGCCCGTGACTGCGCTGCGCACGTTGGCGGGCGCGTGGCGCTGGGTGCTGGCGCTGTGGCTGGGCGAGGTCGCGATCGCGGCCGCGTTCGCGTTCGCGTTGCGGACCCACGTCGCCGCGGCGCTGTCCGACTTCGCGTTGCCCGACGATCGTCTGCTGTACGCCGCGGCCGAGTTCGCGGGCGCGCATCCGCAGCTGGTCAGTGGCGCGATCGTGGGCCTGCTGCTGTCGGGCCTGCTCGGCGGCGTGGTGTGGGCCGTGCTCGCGCCGCTGGTGATCGCGCGGCTGGCCGACGGCCCACAGTCCGCCGCGGCCCTGGGCGGCCGCTGGCTCGGCAGCCTCGGCGGTGTGATCGCGACCACGGCGTGGCATGCCCTGGGTCGCGGGCTCGTGCTCATGGGTCTGGCCAGCGCGCTCGCGGGCATGCCCGGCGCGGTCTCGGCCGTGGCGCTGCCGCTGGTCTGGGGGCTGGGCACGTTCGCGCTCGATCTGTCGCGCGCGCAGGTCGTGCTGCACGGCGCCCGCGGCACTGCGCCGCGCACGGCCGCCATGGCGTGGCTGCACGCGATCAAGCGGCCCAAGCTGCTCGCGCTCGCGCTGGCCTTGCAGGCTGCGCAGTGGTTGGTGCTGTTCGCCGGTCTGGCGGCGGTGGTCCAGGGCACAGGTGGCGCGGTCGCGATCGTCCGCAGCGGCGCGCTGGTCGCGGTCGCGCTGGGCTCGTTGCGGCTGCTCGCCGCGATCTCGGCCGGGCCGCTGCCGATGGCGGCCGAGCCCGACGACGCCGCGTGAGCGCCGCCCCCGGGGGCAGCCGGGCGGGCCCGCCGAGGGCTTTGCGTGTAGATTTCTCGGCGTGACGGAGCCGGCCGAGCAGCCGCGCCCAGGCGGCGGCGACCCGCTGCGCCTCGCGGTGCCGCGGCTCGACGACGTCGAGGCCCGGCGCGCCCGCGCGGCGGTGGCCAGCCGCATCTTCGGCGGGCCGCGCGAGCCGGTGCGCGTCGGTCGCTATCAGGTGCTCGGTCGCATCGGCAAGGGCGGCATGGGCGTGGTCTATCGCGCCCACGATCCCGAGCTCGCGCGCGACGTCGCGGTCAAGCTGATGAACCCCGAGGCGGTCGGCGACGCCGAGGCCACCGCGCGCGCGCGGCTGGTCCGCGAGGCGCGGGCGATGGCCCGGCTCGCGCATCCCAACGTCATCCACGTCTACGACGTCGGCGCGGTCGAAGACGGCGTGTTCATCGCGATGGAGCTGGTCGAGGGCGAGTCGCTCGCGGCCCGGCTCGCGCGCGCGCCGATGGACTGGCGCGAGGTGCTGCGCGACTACATCGCCGCCGGACGCGGACTCGCGGCCGCGCACGCGGCCGGCATCGTGCACCGCGACTTCAAGCCCGAGAACGTGTTGGTCGGCAGCGATGGCCGCGTCCGCGTCGGCGACTTCGGGCTCGCGGGCACGCCCGCCACGCTCGAGGTCGGCTCTGCCGACGACGTGCCGCTGGCCGCGACGTCGCTGGCCGATCCCAGCGGCTCGCTCACCCGCACCGGCGCGTTGCTGGGCACGCCCAAGTACATCGCGCCCGAGCTCGAGCGCGGCGCGATGGCCAGCGCGCGCAGCGATCAGTTCAGCTTCTGCGTCGCGCTCTACGAGGGCCTGTATGGCTGCCCGCCGTTCGCCGGCGACACCGTCGCGCGATACCGCCGCGAGGTCCGGGCCGGACGCGCGGTCCAGCCCCCGCCCGGCAGCCGCGTGCCCGCGTGGGTCTGCGCCGCGCTGTTTCGCGGGCTCGAGGTCGATCCGGCCGCGCGCCACCTCGGGCTCGACGCCTTGCTCGACGAGCTCGAGCGCGCGCTCGTCGATCCGCGGACGATCCGCAGCGCGTGGCGACGCGGCGTCGTGCTGGCGCCGCTGCTCGCGGGCGCGGTCGGCCTGGGCGTGGTGCTGGGTCTGGGCGCGGGCGAGCGCCGCAACGACGACGCGCAGCCCGAGCCGCAGACGCTCGACGCGGCCGCGTCCGAGCCGCCCGCGAGCGCTCCGCAGGCGAGCGCGCCCGCGGTCACGCCGCGCACGGCCGCGCCGGCGCCGGCGGTCCC
>JAIBBS010000201.1 GCA_019694555.1 Nannocystaceae bacterium | reverse complement strand
CGGGCTGGGCGCGGCGGTCGTGGCCACGTTGCCGCGCTTCGCATGCCGCCGCGGGGCGCTGCTCGCGGTGGTCGGGCGCGGACCCGCGCCGCCGTGGTGCCCGGCCGCGGCGAGCTTCGCCGAGGTGGTGGGCGCGCTCGTGCGTGCGGCGGTGCCCGCACGATGGACGCCGATCGGCCGCGCGCCGCGACAGCTCGGCAGCTTGTCGCAGTTGTCGCGCGACGGCGTCGATCCACGCACGCTGCCGCTGCGGCTGGGCACGTCGCACTGCGACGTGCCGCGGGCGTGGATCGGGCGTCACCTGGTGTTGCACGTGCCCGCGGTCGTGGGCCCCGCCGACGAGGAGCTGGGTCCGCTGCGCGCGGCGCTCGTGGGCCTGGTCCGCGCGGCCGGCTCGCCCGATGCCGACGCCGCGCTCGGAGCCCAGCTGCTCGCGTCGAGCTTCGCGGGTTGCACGTGGATCGTCGACGCGCGGCAGCTGCTGGTGCGGCCGCGTCGTCCGGCCACACGCGCACACGCCAGCGCGCTCGATCGCGTGTTCGTGGTCGGCGGTGTGGGCTGGTCGGCCGACGAGGTCCTCGCGCGCGCGACCGCCTTCGACGCGTGGATCTCCGCCAGCGCGCGGCTGGGCACCGCCGCCGACGCGGGCCCGGCGTGGCGCTTCGAAGGCAGCGCCGCGGCGGCGCCGTGGCCCCGCATGCGACCCGAGCCGGTCACGATCGCAGGGCCGCTGTGGTCGGTGCGCGCGGGCGGACGCGAGGTGCGGCGGCCGTGAGTCGCCTGCTGCGGCGCACGCTCTACGCCATCGTCGCGGGCGCGCTGCTCTACGCCGTCGCGATGGTCTACTTCGACGCGCGCACGATCGGCGCGCAGCTGCGCGACTACCCGTGGTGGCGCTTCATCGCGGCGATCGGGCTGTCGTCGATCAACTACCTGCTGCGCTTCGCGAAGTGGGAGCTGTCGCTGCGCTGGCTCGACGTGCGCGCCACGGCCCCGGGGCTGTCGCGCGGTCGCTCGCTGGTCGTCTACCTCGCGGGGCTGTCGATGTCGATCTCGCCGGGCAAGCTCGGCGAGGTGTTGCGCAGCGCGCTGCTCAAGGCCAGCGACGGCGTGCCGTTCAGCCGCACCGCGCCGATCGTGGTCGCCGATCGGATCACCGATCTGATCGCGCTGGTGGTGCTGAGCCTGCTGGGGGTCTCGCGCTTCCGCGAGTACCTGCCGGTGGTGCTCGCGACCGCGGTGCTGGTGGCGCTGGGCGTGGTGTTGCTGGGCACGCCGCGGATCCTGCATCCGCTGTTGCGCCGGATCGCGCGGCTGCCCGGCATCGGTGGGCTCGCGGCGCGGGCGGAGCTGCTGGTCGACAGCGCCGCGGTGGTGCTGCGACTGCGACCGCTGCTGGTGCTCGCGGTGCTGTCGGTGGTGGGCTGGGGCCTCGAGTGCGTGGGCTTTTGGCTCATCGTCGGCGGCTTCGCCGGCACCGAGGCCTCGCTGACGCTGTGCGCGTTCCTGTGGTCGATCGGCACCCTGGTCGGCGCGCTGAGCTTCCTGCCCGGCGGGCTGATCGCGGCCGAGGGCAGCCTCGCGGTCGCGACCACGAAGCTGGTCGCAGGCGCGACCGCACCGATGGCGCTCGCGGCGACGCTGCTCGGTCGCATCGCGACGCTGTGGTACGGCGAGCTCGTCGGCGGGGTCGCGCTCGCGGTGTTCCTCCGCGATCCGGAGCTGCGTGCGCGTGCGTTCGCTGACGCCGCAGCCACGCCGCCGCCGCGGCGATGAAATCACGCCGCGCGCCAGTGGACATCGGCGCACGCCCGGGGCAGGCTGCCCGCGGCGATGAAGTACACCATCGAGGACATCTTCGACGTCTCGGCCGCGCGCTACTGGCAGGTCTTCTTCGACGACGCCTTCAACGCGGCGCTGTGGCCCGCGCTCGACATCACGTGCGAGCCGATCGAGCTGCGCCGCACCGGCGAGGGCGACGCGCTCGAGATCGTCCGCGAGCAGCGGCTCACGCCCAAGCGCGAGGTGCCGGCGCTGATCCAGAAGTTCGTCAAGGGCGGCTTCAGCTACACCGAGAAGAACACCTTCAAGGCGCGCGAGAACATGATGCGCACCGTGACGACGCCGAGCTTCATGGCCGACAAGATCACGACCCACGGCATCTACCGGCTCGAGGTGCTCGGGCCCAAGCAGGTGAAGCGGGTGTGGGAGGGTACGGTCGAGTGCTCGATCCCCCTGCTCGGCGGCAAGGTCGAGAAGATCCTCGTGGACGAGGTCCGCGAGAGCTACCGCCGCGCGACCGAATTCACGCGCAAGTGGCACGCCAGCCACCCCGAGACCTGATCCGACGATCGGGCCCGGGCGCGGTCCGCGGCCGGGTCTGCGCGACTCCGGCCACACGGCGATTTCGTCGTAATCGCGCCCGCGCTCGCGCATCATGGGTTGTGGCGGGGCCCTCGGCCTCGCCGGACCGCCCATGTCCCGCCTGCCGACCGACCCTGCGATGGTGGTGCCGCTGCGCCCGGTGGGACGCGCGCCGAGCGGGCCGATCGCCGTGGCCGACCCCCGCGAGCGGACCGAGGCGCTGGTCGCCCGCGCGCGCCAGGGCGACCTCGATGCGTGGTCGCGGCTGTACCAGGAGACCTTCGACGGCCTGCTCAAGCACGTCTGCTACCTGACGGGCGACGCGGCGCTGGCCGAGGACCTCGTGCAGGACGCCTACGCGCGCGCGATGACCAACGTCAAGCAGTACGACGGTCGCGCGAGCTTCATGGGTTGGCTCCGCGGCATCGCGCTCAACGTCGTGCGCATGCACTGGCGGCGCTCGCGTTCGGGTGACCGCGCGGCCGACCGCCTGCGCGTGGTCGCGGAGGTCACCGAAGCCGGCGCGGCCGCGGGCGTGGACACCGTCCACCTGCAGGACCAGCGCATGCGCCTGCTGTACGAGCTGCTGGCCACGCTGCCCGAGAACCTGCGCGAGGCCTTCGTGCTGCGCGAGCTCGAGGGGCTCTCGCCCGAGGAGGCCGCGGCGCAGCTGGGCATCACCGAGGGCAATCTTGCGGTGCGCGCCAGCCGAGCGCGCGCACGTCTGCGTGCGGAGCTCGAGAAGCTCGGCTGGACGGAGGCGGCGACATGAGCGGCGATCTGCTCGACGGTCTCGTCACCGACGCCCGCGCCTCGCTCGAGCGCGCGCGCCGTGCCGTGCCCCCCGATTTCGCAGCGGTGCTGGCGAAGGCCCGCGCCGAGCAACCCGATCTGCCGGCGGTCGCGCCGGAGCTCGACGACGCCGACGACGAGCCGGGCGCCGAGGTCGTCGACATCCGCCAGCGTCCGCGTGTGGCTGCGGGCCCCGATCCGGTCGACGATCTCGTCGACGGTGCGCGGGGCTCGATCGAGCGCATGGTCGAGCAGCGACGCATGCGTCCGATCCCGCCGATGCCGCGGCCGATCGTGCCGCGCCGTCGTCTCGCGTTGGTCGTCGGCGCCGCGGGTCTGCTCGCGGCGGCCCTGGTCGCGACCTTCGCGGGCGTGCGTTGGGTCGAGCACGCGCAGCAGCTCGAGGCCGATGCCACCCACGCCCAGGCCGCGCAGGTCGGTCAGGCCCAGCCCGACGCGCCCGCCGACGTGGTCGACGTCGTGGTCGAGCCCGAGCGTCCGCGCGTGCGTGCGAGCGCGCCGCCGCCGGAGGAGGAGCCCGAGCCGGTGGTCGTGCCGCAGCCCGAGCCCGCGCCCGAGCGCGCGAGCAAGCCAGCGACGCCACCCGATCGCCTGCGTGCGCTGTCCGAGCAGGCGCGCACGTTGTGGCGCGACGGTGATCGCACCGGCGCGGAGGCGAAATTCCTGCAGGTCGTCAACCAAGGTGGGCGCTCGAGCCTGGCCGAGCTCGCGTGGGGCGACCTCTTCACGCTCGCACGCCAGCAGGGCGACGACGCGCGGCTGGCCAAGCGCTGGCGTTCCTACCTCGCGCGCTTCCCCAAGGGCCGCTACGCCGACGATGCGCGTGCGGGCCTGTGCCGTCGCGCGGGCGACGGTGGCCAGTGTTGGCGTGACTACCTGCGCGACTTCCCGCGCGGCAGCTATCGCGCCGAGGCCAGCGCCAACACCGAGGGTCGGTGATGCGGCGCATGGCCTGTGCGACCGTGCTCTTCTTCGGCTGCGGCGTGCAGCCCTATGTCGTGATGGGCGTGAGCACCACCGGCGGTGGCAGCTCGACCAGCGCGGCCACCGACGACAGCGATGGCGACCAGGACGCCAGCGGCGGCAGCGGCAGCGCCAGCGCGGGCTCGTCCTCGAGCGGTGATCCAGCGAGCAGCAGCGGTGGCGGCGGCTCCAGCACGACCGAGTGCGAGGACAGTTGCACCACCACCACCACCGAGTCCAGCGACGACAACGGCGGTGGTCCCGGTGACGGTGGCGACGGTGACAGCGACTCGAGCAGCACCAGCGGCTGACGTTGCGGTGGCGGCGCGACGGCGGCAGCGCGCCTTGATTCGTCGCCGGACCTCGGGCAGCTTTGCGCATCGCGATGTGCCGTGATCGGTCGTCGCGCGACGTTCGAATGAACCCCTCGGTCGCGGTCTGGTGTCTGGTGGTCGCGGCGACGCCGGCGAGGTCGGCCGCCGCGCCGGCCAAGCCTGCCGCGAGCAAGCCTGCCGCGAGCAAGCCCGCCACCGGCCCCGCGGCGGCGCGACCCCGCGTCGAGGTGCTGCGGCTGCGCGCGCAGGGACTCGAGCTCGCGACGCTGCGCGCCGAGCTGGCGCTGCGGCTGCATCAGGTGCAGATCGTCGAGCACGACAGCGCACCGGCGGTCGCGGCCGACACGATGTTCGTGTTCGTGGATCTGCGTCCGCTGCCGGAGCAGCCCAGCAGCTTCACGCTCACGATCGTCGCGAGCGACGGCCGCGCCTACGATCGCACCATCGACGCCGGGCACGATGCGCCGCGCGACGACGTCACGCGCCTGGTCGCGGGCAACGTCGCGAACCTCGTGTCCGCGATCGAGTCGGGCACGGTGCGGGCGGATCGCGAGGACGTACCGGTGCCCGAGGCTGCACCGCAGCCGCAGGCGTGTCCCGCGTGCCCCGATCCACCGGCGCCGCCACAGTGTCCCGAGCCCGCGGTCCATCACGTCGACGCGCCGCTGCCCGAGCCCGCGATCGAGCTCGGCATCGGCATCACGCCGCTCGCGGTGCTCGGGCTGGGCCCCCCGCGCGACGCCGATCACCACGCCGGCAGCGGTGGCGCGTTGTCGCTGGCGCTGCGGCTGCGCAATGGCCTGCTGGTCACCGCCGAGGGCCGCTTCGCCGGTCGCGGCATGGCCGACACCGCGACGTTGCTGCGCGGTCGCGCGGCGCTGGGGATCGGCTACGCGTGGCGTCGCAACGCGTTCGAGCTCGCCGGCACCGCGGCGTTCACGGTCGAGCCGTGGAGCGTGCGCGCCTCGGGCTCACGCCGCGCGTTCGCGGACGAGCAGGGCACCGCGCGACCACGGCGACCGTTGCTCGGGGGTGCGGCGCGCATCGTCGCCGCGCACGTGTGGCGCACCAAGGGCGGCACGCGATTGCGACTGGGCCCGATGGTCGAGCTGGCCGCGTCGTCGGCCCCCGGCGATCGCGGCAAGGTCGTCGAGCTGCTCGATCAGGGCCTGCGCCCCATCGGTCGCACCGGCGGCCTCGAGCTGGGCCTCGGCGTCGACCTGACGGTGTGGTTCGGGCTCGGGCGTCAGCCCGACTTGGCTTCCTCTTCGGCGGGCAAGGGCGACTCGATCTCGCCCAGCACGCGGCGCAGCAAGCCTTCGACCAACAGCGCGCGCTCACCCGCGTCGTAGCGGCCGTCCTGGTAGCGCGCCTGCACGTCGTCGAACTTCTCGTGCGCGTCGCGGATGACCTTCTTGTACGGCTTGACCCGCCGCATGACCTCCTTCTGGTTCGACCAGAAGAACGAGATCAGCGTCGCGGCGGTGAAGCCGGTCAGGATCATGCCCAGCGGACCGCCGATGAGGTACTTGAGGCCCACGCGCAGGGCGACCACGCCGGCGGCTCCGAGCGCGAGCTCCTTGACGCCGCTCTTCTTGACCCGGCCCCAGGCCATCGGCAGCAGCTCGCCCGAGGCGATCACCAACGCCACGAACTCGGCGCGCTTGGCCCCGTGGTCGTAGGTCTCCTTGATGACCTGCTGCATGAAGGCGTCGAACGTCTCGTAGACGTCGGCGGGGTAGGCGGTGTGGCTCTTCTGCTCGGCCATCGTGACCACGATAGCACCCCCAACCCGGGCAGCTGACGGGCTGTTTCCGGGCGGTGGCTGCCGCCTGCACGAACGCGGGGCCGCGCGGGTCCGCGCCGGCGGGGCCGCGTGCCGCCGCGGGCGGCGGCCCACGCCGCGGTCGTCACTCGAGCTCGTCGGTCGCGGTCGGCTCGGGATCGCCGACGAGCCCGTCGACGCTGGCGGTGCCCTTGCGCTCGAAGGTCGAGTAGGTCTTGTCGCCGTCGAGATCGCCGTGGGCCCGCAGCGTCACGTCGCAGCGGCCCTTGCCGTCGTCCTTCCACGCGTACTCGTAGTGGAAGCGGTGGCGCTCGAACGGCTCGAAGCCGATCGCGCTCCACACCGGGTTGTCGCGCCACAGCGTCGCTTCGTACTCGACGCCCGGCGTGCAACCCTTGCTGCAATCGACCGACAGCGGCGGCGTGACGCCGGTGGTGCCCTCGCTGCGACCGTCGCTGGGGCACGAGGTCAGCACGAGGTTGCCATCGGGACCCAGCCGCTCCATCCCGGCTGCGCTCTGGATCCCGCGCCACAGGCTGCCCAGGCCCACGCGGACCTCGGCCGTCTTGGCGCGGCCCATGTACGAGGTGAAGGCCTTGATCGAGGTCTCGACCAGCTCGGCCAGCGGCAGCTGCACGCTGGCCCGCAGGATCGCGCCGTCGCGCGACATCGTGAACGACTCGAACATGGTCGCCGGGATCCCGGCTGTGACCGCCGCGACCTTGGCCGCATCGAACTGCGCGTCGAGGGCGTCCTTGGCCGCGGTCGCGCTGGCCTCGTCGCGGAACTCGACCGCGAGCGCCAGCGCCATGGTCGCGCCGAGCTCGAAATCACCGCCGCCGCGCAGCAGGCCCTTGGCGGGGGTCTCGTCGAGCTTGCCCTCGACCAGCGCGGGCACCTCCGCGGCGAACCAGCCGTGGCGCTTGTGATCGGCCAGCGCCGCCGCCTTCGCGAGGTTGTTGTCGATCGCGGCCTTGCCCTTGCCCTGGCTCAGCGCGGTCACGGCCTCGGCCCACCCCTTGGTCACGGCGACGAGCGTGTCGTCGTCGAGCGCGAAGGCCTTGGCACCGTCGGCTCCGGTGATGCTCGCGCGCCCGTCCTGCTCCGCGATCGTGAGCTTGTGTTCGGGGTCGAGCTCGAGCTTCGCGATGGTGCACTCGAGCGCGGCCTTGGTGCCCAGCCGCGGCAGCTTCAGCCCGATCACGGTGTTGCCGCCCAGCGCATCGAAGCCCACGACGTACTGCTGCAGCCCGTCGAGGTCGACCTTGCACTCGTCGCGCACGGCCGCGAGCTTGTCCTCGACGCCCTGGTCCTTCGCCAGCGCGCGCAGGCGACGATAGGTCTCGCTGCCGACGAAGGCGCTGCCATCGACGCTGAGGATGCCGGTGGCGCCGTCGGGCACCAGGCCCTCGAGCTGGCTGCGGCCGCCCTTGCACGCGGTCAGTACCGTGCACGCGAGCACCAAGCCCGCGAGCCTGCGGCGCGCCGGGCCCACCTCGAGATCGTGGCGACTTTGCATGCGTCGCTCGTACCACGAAGCCGCGCCGTGTCCCCGCTGCCCGGGCGTGCGCGCGCGCGCCATGGCACAATGCCCGGCAGCACCGCGAGACCATGGCGACCCAGCCGACCCGTACGTTCGCGCTCTGTCTGCTCGCCGCCCTGGCGTGTCGCCCCGGCGGCACGACGGTCGCGCCCACGGCCAAGCCCACGGCGACGCGGCCCGACGCACCCGCGGGCGGTCCGACCGACGCCGATCCGCGCATGGGCAGCGGCGAGCCCGACGGCGAGGTGCCGGCGGTCGACGAGGGCACCGCCGCCAAGCCGCGCGAGCGCCCGGCGCCGCAGCCGGTGCAGGGGCGCGACGCGGCGCTCGCGGCCGTGACCCACGGCAACCCCGAGGGCGCGATCACGGAGCTCGCGGCGCTGTCGAAGGACAAGCCCAAGGACGTCGAGCTGCGCATCGCGCTGGCGCGGGCGCACGCACAGCTGGGCGCGTTCGAGGCGGCGATCACGGTGTTGTCGGACAAGCGCGGCACGCCCGACGAGATCGAGGTCGTGCAGCTGCGTGCGTGGTGCCTGCGCGCGCAGGGTCAGCACGGCAAGGCCGAGGCACTGCTCGAGGAGGCGCTGCGCAAGCACCCCGCGAGTCCGGCGTTGCTGGGCGATCTGCTGTCGGTGCGGGTCGACACCGGCAAGCGCGGCGATGCGGCCACGCGCGCGCTCGTCGACCAGCTCTACGATCTGTACGACGGCGGCAAGGCCAAGACGCCCGCGGATCTGCTCGGCGTGGCGATGGCCGCGCTGGCGCAGGGCGGCAAGGGTGGCTTCCACGACGCGAACATGGTGCTCGGCGACGCGGAGAACGGTGCGCCGGTGGCGGCCGGCAGCTGGGTCGGCGATCGCGTACGACTGCTGCGCGGCATGGTCTTCCTCGAGAAGTATGCCGCCGCCGAGGCGACCGAGACCTTCGAGCTGATCCTCGCGCGCGATCCCTGGCACACCGATGCGCTCGCGGGCCTGGCCATGGTCCACGTCGAGAACCTGCGCTTCGCCGCGGCCGCGCGCGCGGCCAGCGAGGCGCTGATGGTCAACCCCAACCACCCCGACGCGCACGCCGTGCTCGCGCGCATCGGCCTGATCGAGGGGCGCGCCGACGAGGTCGAGCAGCACACCACCGCGGCGGCGCTGCGCGTCGATCCCTCGCACACGCGTTCGCTGACGGTGCTCGCGGCGCTGGCGATCGCGCACAACGACACCAAGGGCTACGCCGCCGCGCGTGACCGGGCCCTGGCCAAGCACCCCAGCGACGGCTTCTTCTTCAAGGACCTCTCCGAGATCCTCGGCTTCCTGCACCTGTACCCCGAGGCCGACACGGTGCTGCGCGAGGGCGCCGCGCTGGCGCCCAAGGATGCGTACGTACAGAGCGCACTGGGGCTCAACCTGCTGCGGCTGGGCGACGAGACCGCCGGCCGTGCCGCGCTGGAGAAGGCGTGGAAGGGCGATCCCTTCAACGAGCGCACGCGCAACGTGCTCGACCTGTACGAGAAGTCGCTCGACAGCGACTACGAGGTGCACACCGTCGGTGAGTTCACGGTGCGCCTGCCCAAGGCCGATCGCGAGTTCGTGCAGCCGGTGCTGGTGGACTTCGCGGCGCGCTCGCGTAAGGCGCTCGACGGCTTCTATCACACCGACGCCGGCAAGCTGCGGCTGGAGTTCTTCGAGTCCCCCGATGCGTTCTCGGTCCGCACCGTCGGCGTGCCCAGCCTCGGCGCGGTCGCGGTGTGCTTCGGTCCGGTGATCACGTTCATCGGGCCGTACTCCGGCCGCGTGAACCTCGATCTGGTCATGCGCCACGAGCTCGCGCACGTGTACGCCATCCGCCGCAGCAAGGGCCGCGTGCCGCGATGGTTCACCGAGGGGCTCTCGGAGTGGGAATCGGAGCAGGCCGATCCCGCGTGGGCGCGCGAGAGCGCGGCGCTGCTGCTCGAGGCGCGACGTGCCGGCAAGCTGCGCAAGCTCTCGGAGCTCGAGCTGGCGTTCATCCGCGCCGAGAGCCCGGTGATGATGGAGGCCGCCTACGCCACCGCGGCCTACGCGATCCGCTACCTCGCCGCGACCTACGGCCGCGACAAGCTCATCGCCGTGCTCGACGGCTACGCCCAGGGCAAGCAGACCCCGGAGCTGTTCGAGCAGCACCTGGGCAAGCCGCTGGCCACCATCGAGGGCGAGTTCGAGACGTGGTTCGCGGCGCAGCTGACCAGCAAGCTCTCGGGCTGGATCCCCCGCGGTCGGCCCGAGGGCGACGACGCCCGCCATGCGTTGTGGCTCACCGCGCAGAAGCAGGTCGAGGCCGGTGAGCACGCCGAGGCCGTGCGCACGCTCGAGACCCTCATCGCCAAGGGCGGCGATGGCTTCGCCGCGCGCATGGCCGTGGCCGAGCAGCTGATGACGAGCAAGCCCGCGTCGGCGAAGCGGCACCTCGAGGCGGCGCGGAAGTTCCACACCGAGTCGATCGAGCCCTACGTGCGCCTGGCGACGCTGGCACGCAAGGACGGCGACGTCGCCGGCGAGAAGAAGGTGCTGCGCGCGGCGCTGGGGATCGACGCCGACTCACTCGATCCCGCCGCGCGGCTGTTGATGCTGGGCCTGGTCACCGACGACAAGGACGCGGTCGCCTACGCACGCAACCGCGCCGCCGCGCTCGCACCGTTGCATCCGATCGTGCTGGCCGCGCGCGCGCTGGTGCTGCAGGCCGAGCGCAAGGGCGACGCGGCCAAGGCTGCGGTCGCGCGCGCGAGCCAGGCCCTGGCCGCCGCGCAGGGGCGCGGTCCGGTCGACACGCTCGTGGTCGTCGCGCTGGCCCAGGCCGCGACCGGCGACGCGGACGGGGCCAAGAAGACCGCCGCGACCGCGCTCGCCGGCGAGCTGCCCGAGGTCGCGCGCAAGCGCCTGCAGGGACTGTGAGGCGCGCGCTTCGGGCCGCAGCCCCCCGTGTCCGGCCAAGCCGGTCACGGGACCCTTCGCTTTCCTCTCGCTCCGCGACGAGAGCCCGTCAGCCGCCGCTGGCGGCCGCTCAGCACTCGCCGTGCAGGAACTCGTCGACGGTGGCGTCTTCGCCCAGGCAATCGCCCGTCAGCGCGTCACCGAGCACGTAGGCCGCCGCGGGCGCGCCGTCGTTGTAGACGATGCCGCAGCCGCCGTCGCCGAAGTCGCGATCGGGGTCGCACGGCTGGCACTTGAAGCTCTTGTTGCACACGAAGGTGTCGTCGCAGAAGTACGACTTGCAGAACTGATCGCGGATGTGCTGCCCGTCGGTGTCGTCGCTCAGCGTCGCGCCGGGGATCATCGGCTGATCGGCGTCGGGATCGATGCAGTAGGAGCTCGAGCCGAACTGCACCAGCTCGAGCCCGTTGGCGCAGCCCTCGCCCGACGGCGGCGGGCAGCCGGCCTGACCGCGGTTCTCCTCGGTGCACGCGAGGCTGACGCACGAGTCCTTGCCGGCGAGATCGAAGAAGCCGTTCTTCGCGCTCGGGCCGCTGGCGTAGTTCATCGGATCGCAGGTCACCGGCTTGTAGTCGGCGACGCAGATCTTGTCGATCTTGGTCGAGTCGAGATCGATGTGCTCGTCGTCGAACTTGCACACCGGCACGTAGCGGTTGTCGCCGGTGGGGCTGCACTCGGTCGCGGTGCCGCAGCGCTGCACGTCGTCCTTGGGCTTGAGGATCGCGGTGCAGGCGGCAGCCGAGCCCAGCGCGACGAGCAGCGCGGTGCTGCGCAGCAACAGGGAGGTCGGGGCGGCGGGGCGGCGGGCGGAAGCAGTCATCGTCGGGCTCGTCGAGCGTCGTGGGGGGCCGGGCGTGGCAGCCCGGCAGGGCCGCGGTCGCGGGCGTTCCCGGCGTGGCCTGGCGCAGGCCGGGGCGCAGCGGGGCCCGAGCTTAGGGCTCTGCCTGCGGCGGCGCAAGCCGGACATTGGGCGGTGATCATGCGGTGTCGGGGCGGTTCAGGCGGCGGCGCGCGGCAGCGTGAGCTCGAAGCGCGTGCCGCCGGGGCCGGTCTGCGCGACGCGGACGCTGCCGCCGTGATCGGCGAGGATCTGCTGGACCATCGGCAGGCCCAGGCCGGTGCCCTGGGCCTTGCGCGTGTAGAAGGCCTCGAAGATGCGCTCGAGCTGGTCGGGCGGCAGGTCGATGCCGCCGCCGTTGTCGCTGACAACCAGCACCACCGCGTCCTCCTTACAGTGCAGCTCGACGCCGACCCGCGGCGCGCGATCGCCGGCGCCGCCGCGGCGTTCGAGCGCGGCTTCCTTGGCGTTGCGCACGAGGTTGAGCAGCGCCTGTCGCAGTTGGTTCGCGTCGCCGAGCACCATCACCGGCGCACCGGGCAGCTCGGGCGCGAGCGTCACGCCGTGCTCTTGCAGCTCGGGCGCGGTGAACTCGAGGAACGACTCGAGCTCGGCCCGCAGATCCAGCGCGGCGAGCTCGGGCTTGGGCCGCCGCGCGAAGCGCAAGTAGCTCTCGGTGATGTTGGTGAGGCGATCGACCTCGGCGGTGATCTTGCCCAGCAGGCGCCGACCCTCGCCGTGCTCGGGGAGCTCGTCCTCGAGCAGCTCGACGTTGAGCGCGACCGCCGACAGCGGGTTGCGGATCTCGTGGGTGATCTGCGCCGCGAGCTGACCCGCGGCGGCGAGTCGCTCGCCCCGCACCAGCAGCCGCTCGCGCTCCTGCAGCGCGTCGGCCATCAGGTTGAACTCGGCCGCGAGGCGACCGACCTCGTCGCCGCGACCCGCGAGATCGGGCGCGACCCGTTGCGACCAGTCGCCGCCACCGAGGCGGCGCACGCCCTGCGTCAGCCGTCGCAGCGGACGCAGCGTCAGGAACACGCCGATGCTCGCGAGCACACCCACGATCAGGGTCACGATCGCCAGGCCCAGCGTCCAGCGCTCGGCGCGGGTGCGTGCGCGCTGGACTTCGTCGCGCAGCTCCTCGATGGCGTTGCCGCTCTGGGCACGCAGCGACTCGAACAGCTGCTCGATCTGTCCCTGCGCGCGCACGTCCGCGAGCACTGCGTCGACCTCGCGCGTGACCACGAGCGACTGCAGCTGATCGAGCGAGGCCTGGATCCGTCGCAGCTCGGCGAGCTCGTCCTCGCCGCCGAAGCGCTCGGGCTCGCGCAGCGCCGCGTCGATGGGCTCGCGCGCGGCCTCGACCATGCTGGCGCGGGCCTGCAGCGCCGCGTCGAAGTTCTTGGTGAAGCCGGGGTCGTCGGGCACCGCGGGCTCGCGCCGCTGGTGCGTGCGGACCTGCTCGCCGATCCGCACCGCCTGCACGTGGGCCTGGGCCAGGCGCTTGTCGAACACCGCGTAGACCTCGACCAGACGATCGAAGCCGGCCTGGATGTCGCGCAGCTGGCCCAGGGTCACGGCGCCCCACACCAGCGTGGCGACCAGCACCAGCGTGACCATGGCGGCGATGCGCACCGCGAGGCTGTCACGCACGTTCAGGCCCGCCTGCGTGCGCGCGGCGTCGGCCGTGGCCGCGACGCTGCCCGACGCGGTGCCGGCGCGGGAGCTCGTGCCGCCTGTGACGACGTCGGTCTCGGCTGGGTCGGGGTCGGTCATGCGTCGACACGCCCGGCGCGTCGCACAGGCCCGGGGCCAGCGCGCGTGGGGCCGGGCCCGATGAAGGTAGCATCACGCACCAGGCCCCGCCGTTGTCGCGGCGCGTTGCCCCTTTTCACGACGCGCGGCGCGTGCAACTGTTGAGACGCCCGCCGATGCGCCGCCCGACCTTGTTGTGCACGAGTCTCGCCCTGGCCGCAGCGATGGCCCTGCCGTCGGCCGCCATGGCCAAGTCCGCACCGAGCCCGGTGCCCGAGGTCGCGCACGCGATCGCGGCCGCTGCGACGCTCGAGGACGCCGCGTCGGTGCTCGGTCTCGATTCGGACGATGCCGCTGCCGGCGCCGCGCTGACCAAGGCGCTGCGCAAGGCCTTCGCCGCGCGCGGCCTCTCGGGTGGACCCGAGATGAGCCTCGCGGAGATGCGCCTGACGATGGGCTGCGAGCGCAACGACGCGTACAAGTGCTTCGCCGAGGGCGGCAAGGCCATCGAGGTGCGCCAGCTGGTCTACGGCAAGCTCAGCAAGAGCGGTAGCGCGTACCAGCTGCAGCTGACGCTGCTCGAGGTCTCGAGCGTGCTCGACCGCACCGAGTCGCGCAAGCTGTCGGCCTCCGAGCTCTCGCCCGACAAGATCGACGCGACCGCGACCGCGATCGTCTCGAGCCTGCTCGGCGATCAGACCGACACCGAGCCGGTGCCCGGCAACGATCAGCCCGTCGTCACGACGCCGGAGGTGCCCCCGGGCACCGACACCGCCGACAAGCCGCCCAAGAAGTACATCTGGGGCCGGCACAAGCCGGTGGCGAAGTGGAAGAAGATCGGGCTGGGCGTCAGCGCCGGCCTCGCGGTCGCCGGCATCGCGATCGGTGCGGGCCTGTCCGCATCGCTGGTGACCACGCTCAAGAAGGAGCTGCGCCGCGAGGTCGACGGCAGCCTCACCGACGCCAAGCCCGAGAACGACATCCCGCGCAACACGCCCGATTACTGCGTGCTGGCGGCGCAGAGCGACGACGGCGGCAAGACCGTCAAGAACGCCTCGGTCACGCGCGTGTGCAACAAGGCTGCGGGCGTGGAGAAGGGCCAGTACGCCGCGTGGGTCGGCGCGGGCGTCTTCACGGTCAGCACCATCGCGTTCACCGTGCTGCTGTTCGTGCGCAAGCGCGAGGGCAGCGACGCGGCCGCCAGGCTGCTGCGACGCGACTTCGCGCTCGGTGCCACGCCGATGCGCGGTGGCGTGAGCATCGGCAGCCGCTTCCGCTTCTGAGTTGGGGAT
>JAIBBS010000200.1 GCA_019694555.1 Nannocystaceae bacterium | reverse complement strand
TCGTGATGCCGCTGTACCGCGCGCTGCTCGAGGCCGATCGCAGCGCGGATGCGCGGCGGATCTACGAGCGTGCGCGCGCGGGCTACCACCCCATCACGCAGCAGAGCGTCGACGCACTGCTGCGCTAACGTCGCGCACGCGGGCGCGGCGGATCCGAGTGGCACAGCCACCGCCGGGTCGTCTTCTGCGTCGAGTGATGGCACGGCGCGATCACCAGCGCGGTGATCCCCGCCAGCGCTGTGACACCCGATCGTCCGCCGTAGTCCTCGGCGCGCACGGCTGCGTCCACCGCGAAGCGGGCCGTGAGCGAGACGACCAGGCCGGCGTCGCCGCCGATGCGTCGCGTCTGCCGCTGCGATGATCCGCTGACGTAGAACTCGCCGAACGCCAGCACGCGCGGGTGCGCCTGCACGCCCAGCGACGCCGCGAACAGACCACCGCCCTGCGGCGCGCCGCGGCGCACCAGCTCGAGCTCGCCGCCGAAGTTGAGATCGAGCGTGGTCAGGCGGCCGAACGGTTGGCTGACGATGAACGTGAACTCGCCCGCGGGCAGCAGATCGCGACGCAGCCCGATGTAGGCCATCGGTTGCAGGCCGATGCCGGGGATCCATCGCTGCGGCTGCTCGTCGACCAGACGCAGCTTCGCGCCGAAGCCCTCGCGCGGGTCGACCTCGCCGCCGGGGCCGATCCACTCCGCGGTCTCGGCATCGAAGGCGCGCAGCTCGAGCCGATCGGTGATGCCGATGCGGATCGCCGTCGGTAGGCCCAGCGGCAGGCGCGAGGGCCTGCGTCGCGACAGATCGACGTTGCCGCCGAGCTCGAGCTGCCAACCGCCGCGCGCGACGGTGAACACGCCGTTGGCGAAATCGGGCCGGTCCGGCGTCGCGGTGTGATCCGGGACGTCGGGGGCCTCCGAAGGGTCCGCCCACAGGGCGATGATCAGCAAGGGAACGAGCACGGCTTTCCACGCACGGTCGACACGACGAGACACGGCCGCGGCCCCGCGCGCGAAGCAGCGCGGCGGCACCGAAGCACGGGGCGGATCGTCAGGCCGTGGGTGGACCGCGCGTGCGGTGGGCACGACGGCACGCCGCGAGCGCGCGCACCCCTGGCGCAGCGGTCTCGGCGGTGGGATCGGACGCGGGCGGCGGGCGCGAGGGCGCGCTGTTGCCCAGCGCGAGGGTCGCGGCGGCGGCGGAGCGACCACCGTCGTCCTCGGTCGCGTCGGCACGCCGCGTCCGCGTGGGATGCCGCGGTCCGGTGTGCAGCGCGACCTCGCCCAGCGCACCTTGTTGCACGCTGTGGTCACCCCGCTCGATCTGCGGCGCGTCCAACCGCAGCAGCGAGGCCACGGTCAGCGCGAGCACCATCGTCAGCAGGCGACCCAGCGCGGCACGCAAGACCACGCCACGATAGACCACCGACACCGCTTCGCACAAGTACGCTGCCCCGGCTCGGGACACCGGCGCGACACGAGGGCGGTGTATCGTGATGCGGTGACGCAGCCCTCGCGATTGCTTCCGCTGCTGCTCGCGCTGTCGGGCTGCACCAAGCCCAGCGCGGCCACGACCCCGCCCGCGGCGCAGACGGCCGAGACCGGTCCGCAGGTCCCCGACGACGCGATCGCGCTGGTCGACGATCAGCCGGTGCCGCGGCGGGGCTTCGACGAGGCGCTCGCGCGCTACGCGGGCTCGGGTCCCGCGAGCCGCGACGATCGCGGGCTGCAGCAGCGCGTGCTCGTCGCGGCGCTGACGGGTGCGCTCGTGCAGCGCGAGCTCGCCGCACTGCAGCTGGGCGACGCGGCGCAGCTCGAGCAGCGGGTCGCGCCGCTGCGGGCTGCGTTGGCGCTGGTGGCCACGCCCACCGGCAACGCGGCGCTGCCGAGCTGGTGGGCCCGGCCACCGCTGTCGGACGAGGATCACACCGCCGCGATCGCGGTCGCTGCCGCGATCGCGGGCGAGCAGGTGCCCGAGGATGCGATCGCGGCGGCGTACCAGGCCCAGGGCGATCGCTGGAGCTCCGACAGTCCGTGGGTGCGCGTGGACGTGTGGACGCTGCGCTACGACGACGACGTCGGTGTCGACGCGTGCGACGAGTACGTCGCGAAGTACCGCCGCTGCACCGAGTCGATGCCGGCGGCGACGCGACCCACGGTGCTCGCCGATCTCTCGCGCCAGGCCGGCGCGTGGCGTGCTGCCGCGCAGGATGCCGAGCGTGCGCCGATGGTCGCGACCGAGTGCGAGGCCGCCGCGACCGAGGCGATGCAGAGCACGCAGCCGCTGGGTTGTGACTGGGGCAGCGATGCCGGCGCGGCGGAGAAGCGCGCGCGTGCGACGATGCGCGGCAACACCCGCGCCACCGCCGAGCAGGCGCGGGCACGGCTGGCCGCGGGCGAGGCCCTGCTCGCGCTGGCCCAGGGCGCGGCGCAGGTGCAGCCACGTCACTTGCTCACGCTCGACGAGCTGCCCAAGAAGGCGGCCAAGGCCGTGCGCAACGCCAAGCCCGGCACCACCACCGCGGCGATCGACGACGGCCACGCGTGGATCGTGCTGCGCGTGATCGAGTCGCACGGCAAGGGCGCGCTGCCGCTCGAGGCCGCGCGCGAGGACGTGGCCGCGGAGCTCCGCACCGCGCGGGTCGCCGACGCGCTGGCGCAGCTGCCCGAGACGCTGCGGGCGCGTCACCGGGTCGAGCTGCACCCGGCGCTGCAGGACATCGACGCGGCACGCGGCGAGACCGCGCACTGAGAGGCCGTCCGCGGATGCTGACGGTCTCTCGGCGCGGAGCGACGGGAAGCTGAGGGGTCCCGTGACCGGGCACGGGGAGACACGCGGAGCTTCCTCTGCAGCGACGGACGCCCGGGCTCAGCGGCAACGCAGCGATCGCGCGAGCGCGATCGCTGCCTCGCGCGCGGCGCTGTCGTCGGCGGCGTGACGCGCGACGACCTCGACCAGCGGCGCGTCGGCGAACGCGAGCAGCACCACGAGATCGCGGGCGTCGGCGTCGTGACGCGCGAGGATCCAGGCCGGCGCGGCCGCGTCCGCCAGCGATTCGTCGCGCACGAGCGCGGTGCCCGGGCCGGCGGCCCACACCGCGCGCACGCGCGCGGCCGCGGTCTCGAGATCGGGCTCGACCCGCTCGGCGACGATGATCGTGGCGATGCCGGTGGCCGTGGGCTTGGTCAGCTCGGCGAGGTGATCGGGCATCGGCGCGGTGCTGCGCGCGAAACCGTCGGGGGTCGCGAGCTCGCACGCGAGCGTCGGGACGCGCAGGCCGTGGGGTTGCCACGGCAATGCCGCGGGCGCGGGCGCTTCGGCGCGGGTACACCCAGCGGCAGCGATGAGCGCGACGACGAGGGCGCGAGCACGATGCGAGCGGACCATCGCTTCGACAGTGTCCGCGCGGCCGCGATGGTTCGTCACCGCGTTGTCACGAGGTCGCGCGCGCGAAGCCCTGGCGCCAACTCGTGTACCCTGAAGCGGCATGACCCTCGTCCGGCTCCGCCTCGCCGCCCTGCTCGCACCTGCGCTCGCGGCCTGCCACGACCGCAACGCTGGCGACGACGGCGGCGACACCACGGCCGCCAGCAGCGACGACGGCTCGCTCGACACCAGCATGAGCACCGCGGCAGACAGCGGCGGCAACGGTGACTGCATGCTGCAGGAGTCGTTCGACCAGGACGGCAGCAGCTGGCCCGCGCAGTGGACGGCCGTGGGCGGCGTCGCGATCGCCGACGTGCAGGGCGGACGCGGCCGCCTGGTGCCGACCACGAGCAGCTACTCGCTGGCGCGCATGGTCGCGCCGCTGGGCTGCAGCGACGTCGAGGTCACGTTCAGCTTCGAGTTCACCAACCCCAACACGCAGGGCGTCGGCTTCTACGTGCGGCAAAACGGCGGTCACCTGCAGTCGACCACGCCCGCAGGTCAAGGCTACGCGTTGTTCGCCGAGGCCTTCCGCGACCCTGTCGGCATCGGCGCGTGGCACGAGCTCGGCGGCAGCGAGGTGATGATCGAACCCATCGAGCCCGTGCCGCTGTCGCCGAACACGGTGTACCACGTGCGCTACCGCGTGACGCAACAGAGCCCGAGCACGACGTCGCTGCAGGCGCGCGTCTGGCCCGACGGCCACGCAGAGCCGACCACGTGGCAACTCGAACGCACCGACGCCTCGGCGGCGCTGCAGGGTCGCGCCGGCGGGGTGGCGATCGACGCCTGGAGCGCGCTGACGTCGGGCACCGCATCGGACCTGTTCGTGGATGATGTGGTGGTGAGCCCGGCGCAGTAGCTGCGGAACCGCCGGCGCGGGCGTGCTTGCGCTGCCGCGGGGCAGCCGCTAGCGTGGTGACACCAGGAGGTGATGATGCGCTGCAGCGGATGGGTCTGCGCGATGGTGCTGCTCGGCTGCGTGGCCCGCGACGACGGTGCGGGCGGCTCGAGCACCGGCCCGGCGGGGTCGTCGAGCGATGCGAGCAGCGGCGGCGCTGCGCCGCTGTCGTGCGTCGCGCCCGGCGAGGTCGACTTCGATCTCGCGCTGCAGCCCGCACCGCCCGAGACCGGCCTGCCGGACACCGTCGAGTTCCACGGCCTGTGCACCGTTGCCGCCGTCACCGACGCGCCGGTGTCGCTCGCGCTCGATTGCATGCAGGACGGCGAGCCGCTCGCGTTCTCGCTGTCGGCCGCGCCGCTGGGCGCGACCGGGCTCGCGCAGCGCTTCGAGCCCGGCGCGAGCGTCGAGCTCGACTATCTCATCCGGCGCGAGCCCTCGCGGCCCGCGGCGTTCGCGTCGCTGCGGCTTGCGGCCGACAGCATGCCCCGCGTCGTCGCCGTCGCGTCGCCCAGTCCGATGCCGTGGTTCGGCGACGAGCTCGGCATGCTGGAGCCGTTCTCTCTCGAGTCCGTGGGCGCAACCGACTGCGAGCCGACCAGCGGTTCGTGCGGCGTCGGGCCGCGGCGACGCGCAGCGGTGAGGGTGTCCATCGACGGTCACGAGTCGATCACGATCTTCGATCGCGACGAAGGCATCATCGCGGGCTACCGCGTGCTGGTCGGCGAGGCGATCGCGGACGAGGGCAACTGCGAGGGCTACAGCGAGACCTACGATCAGGTGTTGATCCTCGCCGACCCGCTGTGACGCGCGGCCGACGCCCGCGGTCGACCCGTCGCGCGGAGAGCCCCGCGACGCCCCCGCAACGGCCGTCCGCACGCGATCTGCAGCACCCGATCATCCGCCCGCCGCCTCGCGGAACACCCTGCACATGAGCCACCCCGCGCCCTCGCTCGCCCCCACCCTGCTGCTCGCCGTCGGCGCGATCGCGTCCGTGTTCGCGGCGGTGTCGGGTGGGATCGCCGGCCACCTCGATGTCACCGTGGCCTCCAGCGTCGCCGCGGTGTTGATGATCGTCGCTGCGCTCCAACGCCGCCACGCATCGACGGCGGCGCGCTAGCGCCGTGGCCAACGCCACTGCGTCCGCGCTAGACTCGCGTCGATGCGAAGGGTCGTGATCGTCGTCGCCACCATGGTCGCGGCTGGCCTGGGTTGGTGGGCGTATCGCCACCGCGCCGAGGCCGGCGAGCGACGCGAGCTCGCCATCCGCGAGTGCGCCACGTGGCCGCAACAAGACCACGACAGCTGCGTGCGTCACGTCGACGAAGGGACGCTCGCGTCGGCACTCGAGACCGCCGGCCGCGATCACCTGTCGGCGCTGCGCGACGACGTCACTGCCGCACGTCGGCGGTGCACGGAGCTCGACGCGGCGATCGGCTACGTCGCGTTGTCGCGGCAGGTCCTCGCCGCGCCCGCGGGGAACCCGGGCTCGCCGCAGGCGCGCGAACGCCTCGCGCAGGGCTTCGACTGCGAGGACGCGGCCGTCCGCGCGCAGATCCGATTCGACGACGCCGTGCACGCGCTCGCCGACAAGCAGCGCGCTGCCGGCTTTGCGGTCACGGACTACGGCGTCGCGCTGCCGGAGTTCGAGACGCCCGCGATCGCGGCGAGAAAGGCCGCGGACGAGCGCGCGGGGCGGTAGCTCTCACTGCGCAAGCCGGCGGCAGATCGCCTCCGTCGCATCATCGAGTGGGTAGTAGCTCTCGATCCGCAGCTCCTCCAAGCCGGCGTTCTGCGGCGCCTGGAACACCGTCAGCGTCGTGAGGAACGCCAGCACCTCGTCGCCCAGGCGCAGGCGCAGATGCAGCGTCGCCTCGCTGGGCAGCGCGAGATCCGGCGCGCGCCAGTCCGCGGGCACGCCCGGCAGCGCGCACAGGCGCGACAGCAGCCGCGACAGGCCGTCGTCGCGGCGGTGGTCGAGCGCCTCGCGTTGCAGTCGCACGAGCATGCGGCGCGCGACCGGTTCCCAGTCGAGCACGTGCGGTCGCAAGAGCTCGGGGTCGAACAGCAGCACCATCGCGTTGCGCTCCGCGGCGGCGCGGGGACCCAGCGCCGCCAGCAGCATTCGCATCGCGCCGCGGTTGGCCAGCACCAGATCGTAGTGGTGGTCGAGCACGATCAGCGGGAACGGCTCGTGGTGCGCCATCATCCGGTCGAGCGCGCGCCGCACCGTGGGATCGATGCCGTGGGGATCCCGCTCGGTGAACGCCTCGGCGAAGCCCGCCGCGACCAACAGCGCGTTCTGATCGCGCAGCGGCACGCCCAGTGTCGCCGCCAGCCGCAGGACCATCTCGCGGCTGGGCTTGGCGCGACCGGTCTCGAGGAAGCTGACGTGCTTGGGCGACACGTCGGCCGCGACCGCGAGGTCGAGCTGGCTCAGGCCGCGGGCGTTTCGCCAGTACCGCAGCAACGCGGGGAACACTGCACCGTTCATCGGCGGTCGCTCCATCATGCAGGCACCGCGAGCGGTCTGCGAGCGCCGCAGTGCTCGCGCAGGAACGGGCGGGCCGCCGCCGCCAGCCGCTGCGGCGCCTCCTCGTGCAGGAACAGCTTGAGCCCGGGCAGCACCTCGAGCCGCGCCGGCGCCGGCCATTGCGCGACCATCTGCTGCGCGCCGGGCAGCGGGAAGAAGGGATCGCGGTCGCCCCAGGCACACAGCAGCGGCGCCTTGATGCGCTGGTGGATCTGCGGCAGCCGATGCGCGATGCCGAGGTCGGCGCGACGCAGCATCTCGAGCGCGCCGGTGGGATCGCGCAGCAGCGGCTCGATGCACGAGCGACGGAAGCTTCCGGCCAGCATCGCGTCGACGTCCGCGAAGGCCCCCGCGAAGCCCAGCCGCGAGCGCAGGAACGCGTTCGAACGCAGCAGCAGGCGGCGGAAGATCCACGCCGCGCCCGGCACCCGCGTCGCGCGCTGCAGCCACAGTACCAGCGGCGCCACGTGGCCGGGGATCTCGGTGTTGCTGAGCACCAGCGCATCCACGCGCGAGCCCAGCTCCGCCGCGCTCACGCGTGCAATGCCGCCGCCCGAGTCGTGCCCCACCAGCGCGAAGCGCTGCAGACCCACCGCGTCGACGAAGCCGGTCAGCGCGGACGCGAGCCCGGTGAACGACTCGCGGATCTCCGGTCGCCACGGCGAGCCGCCCGCGCCGGGCAGATCCGGCACCCAGCAGGTGAACTCGTCCTGCAGCGCCGCGACCAGCCCGTGGTACGTCGTGCCCGCCAGCGGCCAGCCATGGACCAGCACGACGTCGGGGCCGCGACCGATGCGGCGGTACGCCATCGGCGTGCCGGCGACGTCGACGTGCAGCGAGGGAGCAGCGAGGAAGCGTTCGAGCGTGTCGTCCATGGCCCCAAAGCTGGCTGCGACGCGCCCGGCGGGCCATTACCTCCCAGGTAGGGATCGCGCGCCGCCCCGCGGACGCGTCACTTGTCGCCCTTCTCGCCCATGAACTCGAGCGTGCATCCGGCCGCGCCCACGGCTACGACCGCGGCTCCGCCGGACCGCTCCGCTCATCAATCATCAATCGGCCACGTAGGCCCGAATCAGGGCGTCGCCAGCGCCACCATCGCGAAGAATGAGGACGTATTCGCCCGCAGGGAGATCAACGTCGAACGGCAGCGGGGGCATCCCCGGGGTATCAAACGAGGCGAGCAGCGTTACCGGCACCTGGTTGGTGCACGTCCCGCACCTGCCGAGGTACGCGTCGGAATGGGCCAGTTCGAAGGTCACGGGACCATCCTGCCCAAGGTTGAAGCGGATCACCTTCTCTGCGCGAAAGGCCCCCCGCGTTTTCTCAGCACGCGGATCGGAGAAACCAAGTGTGTCCGGATCCTCGCAGTCCACTCCTGAGACTTCCAGTGGCAGCTCCCGGACCGGAGCAGGCTGACCGCAGAACCAGTAGTCATACGCGCAGCGGGGGGCCGCAACAAACTCCCCCCAGACAGTTCCGAAGTCCTCGTCGAAAGCGTCAAGAAACTCCTCACGAAAGACCTCCTCCCCTGTCTCGCGCGCGTCTTTCATCGCACGAAAGAAGTCCCGGTAGCGGGCACTTCCTGCCCGCTCGAGGAGAAATCGAGAAAATACTGCTGCGCGTCCATATTGCGTGGCGGTGAGTTCCTCCGCGAAGAGAAATTCAGCATCAAATGTGCCAAGCTGCTCTACGGCATACGCAAGCTCAGCAAGCGGTCCGAAGGCCTCAGCGGTGCCTTCTTCAAGCGAAGGAATCGATCGCCCGTCGAGGTACCCCTGCATCAGATGAACCAGTTCGTGATACTGACCAAGATCTTGAGTAATCCACGCGATCCCGTGGTCAGCACAGCTGAGGTAGTCACCACAAGGCGTGTTCTCCACGGAACGAACGGCGTGCACACTTGCCCGGAAATCACCAGGCTGTGTCCCGGCGTACGACTCGAAGATTCGCAGCAAGAAGTCGTCGTATGAATCCAGCTGGCCTCCGCACAGCTCCAGTCCTTCGTCGAGATACACGTCAACGAACGCCCCGCGGGCATGCGGCTCATTCGCTTCGGGAGGCATGCAAGCGGCGACCGCGGTCGAGATGACGACGACGATCCCCAGGCCTGCGAGCGGAACGCGAGATGACGGCCCCTTTCGGTGGCGCCCACCCCTTCCGGGAATCCCGCCCCGTCGCACCGCCGCGAATCCTCGGGTAGCCATCGCGGTCATCGACTACGGACACGCCGCGCAGCCGAACGCTTCGACACCCGCAACGCAGCTCTCAGCCCAAGCCGAGAGGTAGCAGGCTGGGTCATGTGTCGCGACGCATGCTGTAATGTACTTGTTCGAGCATCCGCCGGGCAGGTTGCTCTCCGTGCAGCAGTCCCCAGGCTCGGTGTCGATAGTCTCGACGTAACCCCACAACATGAACTCGGCGGAGGCAAAGTCCCCGCCGAGCGAGTCCTCTCCGCTCCCAAGCATGTTGATAGTCCCAAACTCCCCGGATGGATCGAGATGAATTGAGCCGTAGAAGATGTCGACACCACCCAGTCCCTCTCCTTCGTTCGAAATGTGTATAGCACCGTGCCCTGTCGACTGGGTGGAGAGATTCACCTGCGTCCATTCCAAGTCGAACTGGAGAGCGTTGCCCTCTGCCGCGCTAAACGCGAACTCACCGGAGCACTCCGATACACTGCACTCCGCAAAGGAAACCTCCGCCACAGCGGATCGGCTCAATCTCAAGTCGGCATCAACTTGATAGTCGAGCGCTCCACCAGACAGATCGATGTCATGCATTCCAAGGTCGAAGCCAGTCACAGCGAGCAGACAGGTTCCGCCGTCAATCCCGCCTCCGCTGCAAGCCGCAAGCGAAAAGTGCATTGCAAGTTCATAGCCACTGGTCAGCTGCGCGCCCGCGATCTCAACGTCCATCGTGCCATCCCGGTCGCTGAAGAAGCCCCCGTAGCGTGGCGCAACATCCGCGCCTTCGCCGAAAGACGGCAGTTCACCCTGAGGAGTGCACGAGTTCGGGGTAATGATTGAGCTCTCAATTTGACTGCCGGCTGGCAACGCCACGCACGCGTCGAGGTAGCCCGGAGCAGGAAAGACCTGACTAAAGGTCTCGTCGTAGTATGTGGATGCCGGTGGCTGCACGGTACCTGCATCCCACGATGGATTGCACTTCTGATCGCAGAACGTCGCAAGCGTCGCGGCGTCCGTGCCGAGGGCCTCATCAATACAGGGAGGAATTCCGCCAAGGCAGAAGTAGTACTGGTCAGGCGATTGCGACTGAGCATCGTAGTACCCAGAGTAGCAACACCGCACAGTGTGTCCGTTCAAGGTTCCGGGAGGACCGCCGCTAGAGTCAGCACCTCCATCAGTGCTCTCGTCGTACGCGGGGCATCCCGCAGCTGCTGCAGCAGCAGTCCCCCAGCCAAACACGCGAGAGTTGTCCAACCTGCGCGGGTGCCTACGGTTCCCACGGTTTCAGCACCAGGCCGCAAGCCAGCGCCGTGTGGACCATGTGGGGCGTTCATCCCGTCTTTTCTGCACCTCGTCATCTCGCCTCCGTCGTGTTGAGAAACGCGCGTGACACAAAGCAGGCAAGCGCGTCGGACCAGCCGCAGGGCGCACCTGGCGAAATGCTAGCGCAGTGTCCAACACTACGACCTATCCAGCCTTGCGTCAATTTGAAGACGTGCTTCGACTCGCGGGGTTGTCTCACTGATCCGATGGCCCCGCGACTTCACAGGCCGTGCGCGGAGGGCCGCGGCTCGCTGGCGTCGTGATAGGCGTCGCACACCGCAGGTAGGGATCGCGCGCCGCCCCGCGGACGCGTCACTTGTCGCCCTTCTCGCCCATGAACTCGAGCGTGAACTTGCGCAGCCGCAGCACGCTGGGCACGCCCTCGCCGCTGGCGAACGACAGCTCCGACGCGAACTTCACGTTGTCCGCGGCCTGCCACGCGATGTACGCCCGGCCCGCGACCGTGCCCAGCAGCGCGTTGCGCTTGGCCTCGAACTCCGCCACCACCTTCGCGATGGTCAGATCCGCCTCGGCGACCAGGCGCGCGGCCACGCCATCGGCCTCGGTGCGCACGCGCTGATCGTACTGCAGCGTCTCGGCCTGCACGTTCTTGATGCCCAGCAGATAGCGGTCGTCGACTGCACCGCCGCCGTCGAGGTCGAGCTCGAGCATGGTCGCGGCCTTGCCCGCGAGCGCCTCGCGGTCGCCGGGCGTCAACGCGGTGAGCCTGCTGCGCGCCGCGCCGGCGGTGGTGTCGTCACCGACCTCGATGAAGCCGACCTGGTACGCGCGCTCGAGGTTGGCGCGGCGCTCGATCCACTTCTGCTCGGCCGAGGCCGCCCGCGCCTGCGTGCCCTGCTGGAAGTTGTCGAGCTTCTGCTGCTCGACCGCGACGGTCTGCGCCGCGGCGTCGAGCAGCTTCTTCTGCTCGTTGAGCTGGATCTGCTGCAGCTGCTCCTCGTACTCGGGCCGGAACTGCACCGCGCGGATGAGCACGGTCGAAGCCTCGAGGTGCAGCGTGGCCAGCGACTCGTTGAGCACGCCCAGGGTCTGGCCCGAGACTGCGAGTCGGCGGTCGGTCGAGTAGAAGTCGGCCGAGGTCAGCTCCGCCAGCTGCTCGCGCAGCACGCTGACCGTGGTCTCCTCGGCCAGGCGCTGGTAGCGATGCACGCCGTTGGCGTCGATCTGATGGTTGCCGGCCTGCACCACCGACCAGCCCTCGCCGGGCTTGATGTGGTACGGCACCGAGACGTCCAGCACCACGATGTTGTTGTCCTTGGTGCGGATCTGCAGCGGTTGCTGCGGCCCGACCTCGTCGCTGGTGTAGTCGAGGTACGCGTAGCGCTTGGGCAGCACGATGATGCGATGCAGCCCCGGCAGCCGCCAGGCCCAGCCCGGCTCGAGGTCGCTCTCGGCCACGCCCGAGACGTTGCTCTGGCGCACGCCGATCTCGTCCGGGCCGATGGTCACGGTGCAGGTCAGCGGCACCAGCCACGCCAGCAGCGTGGCGATGCCGACCCAGCGGGCGAACTTGCCGATGGCCGCGATCACTGCGCACCTCCGACCTGCTCGAGCTCGATGCGCGATGGTCGACCGTCGTTGGCATAGGGCTGGATGCCGATGGTCACACCGGCGAGCTTGCTGCCCAGTCGCTCCATCACGCGCTCGATGGGCTGGTTCTGGAACGCGTCGATGGCCGCACGTTGGCCCGCGAACTCGGCCTCGAGCTGGCCGCGGAGCTCTTCGGACTTGCGCTGCGCCGCCGCGACCGCGGCCTGGCCCTTGGCCACGGTGTCGATCTTGTAGCTGTCGGCCAGGCGGATGGTCTCGGCCTGCTCCGCGATCGCGGTCGCGAGCGTGGCCTCGAGCTCGGCGCGCTTCTCCTGCATGAGCTTGTTCTGATCGCGGTCGACCTCGGCCAGGCGGCGGCGGCGATCGGTCTCGGCGCGGGCCAGCTCGGACTTGATGACCGCGAGCTGGTTCTCGGCGCCGTTGCGCGACTCGATCATGTTCTCGTACTCCTCGGAGAACCGCGGCCGCGGCGTCACGATCTGCGTGACCACGATGCCGTGCTGCTCGAGCACCTGGTTGAGCCGTGCGCGGGCGCGCTCGGTCGCGGCGCCGAAGTTGGCGGGATTCGACACGCTGATGGTCGACTCGCGGCCGAACTCGTCGCGCAGGATCGAGCGCGCGTAGGGTCGCAGCCATCGACGGAACGCGCCCTCGGTGCCCGAGTCGCGCACCGCATCCTCGGCGCGGTCGCTGGCGATCTGGAAGATGATGGTGGTGTCGTTGAAGAGGAAGTTCGAGCCGTCGCTGGCGCGCACGGTCAGCTCGGTCACGTGCAGGTCGTCGACGTTCTGGCTGCCCTTCATCACGAAGGTCTGCGGGCTGGCATCGAGCACGTAGATCGAGTGCAGTCCGAACGGCGCCCGCGTCACCAGCCCCGGCTGCACGATGGTGTCGCGCGCACCGGTGAGGTTGTTGACCCGCACCGCGACCTGCCCCGGTTCGATGACCACGAACGCGCTGGCGAAGGTGATGCCGAGCACCACGAGCGCGAGCACGACCCAGGCCAGCGGGCCGAGGCCACGGCCGCGCAGCGCGGCGAGACTCGAGAGAAACTGCGATGCCTTCGCCGCACCCGCGGCGCCGTTGCTTCTCGCCATGCGTCACTGTACCGCGACTGCTCGCTCCGTAGCCGGCTGTGCTACCGTCGCGCTCGCACATGGGCCTGACCTCGCGAAAGCGTCTCGCCACCCTGATCGAAGAGAGCTCGGCGGAGGGCGAACACACGCTGCGACGCTCCCTGACCGCCAGCAACCTGGTGCTGCTCGGCATCGGTGCCATCATCGGCGCCGGCATCTTCGTGCTCACCGGCACCGCCGCGGCGCAGCACGCCGGACCCGCGATCGTGATCTCCTTCGTGCTCGCGGGCATGGGCTGCCTGTTCGCGGGCCTGTGCTACGCCGAGTTCGCCTCGATGATCCCCATCGCCGGCAGCGCGTACACCTACGGCTACGCCACGCTCGGCGAGCTGGTGGCGTGGATCATCGGCTGGGACCTCATCCTCGAGTATCTCTTCGCAGCCTCGACCGTCGCGGTGGGTTGGTCCGGCTACGTCGTCGCGTTCCTGCACCGGCTCGGCATCGATCTGCCCACATCGCTCACGACCGCACCGTTCACCGTCGAGGGCACGCACGAGGTCGTCGCGACCGGCGCCATCCTCAACGTGCCGGCGATGTTCCTGGTGCTGCTGCTGACCGCGCTGCTGGTCCGCGGCATCCGCGAGTCGGCCTCGGTCAACAACCTGATCGTCTACGTCAAGCTCGCGATCGTGCTGCTGGTCATCGGCTTCGGCGCGACCTACGTCGATCCGGCCAACTGGACCCCGTTCGTGCCCGAGCCCACCGGCAAGCCGGGTCAGTTCGGCTGGAACGGCATCGCCGCCGGCGCGGGCGTCATCTTCTTCGCGTACATCGGCTTCGACGCGGTCTCGACCGCGGCGCAGGAGGCCCGCAATCCCCAGCGCGATCTGCCGATCGGCATCCTCGGATCGCTCGCGGTCTGCACCGTCTTGTACATCCTGATGTCGCTGGTGATGACCGGCATCGCGCCGTACGGCGAGCTCGACGTGCCGCACCCGGTCGACGTCGCGATCAGCAAGGCCGGCCCGGCGCTGTCGTGGCTGGCGATGTTGGTGGACATCGGCGCGATCGCAGGCCTGGCCTCGGTCGTGCTGGTGATGTTGATGGGCCAGCCACGGATCTTCTTCGCGATGTCGCGCGACGGCCTGCTGCCGCCGCTGTTCAGCCACGTGCACAAGCGCTTCCAGACCCCGCACGTCGCGACCATCATCACCGGTAGCGTCGCCGCGCTCATCGCCGGGCTGTTCCCCATCGGCCTGC
The DNA here is from genome assembly GCA_019694555.1 of Nannocystaceae bacterium. Lineage (GTDB taxonomy): Bacteria > Myxococcota_A > Polyangia > Nannocystales > Nannocystaceae > Xiheibacterium. The sequence continues at coordinate 526 of JAIBBS010000200.1, read as the reverse complement.
TGGGCGAGCTGGTCTCGATCGGCACGCTGTTCGCGTTCGTGATCGTGTGCGCGGGCGTGTGGGTGCTGCGCCGTCGCGATCCCGATGCGCCGCGCGCGTTCAAGACCCCGATGGTGCCGCTGGTGCCGCTGCTGGGCATCGCGACCTGCGGCTATCTCATGATCGGGCTGGGCGCGGCGACGTGGATGCGCCTGGGCATCTGGCTGCTGATCGGCTTCACGATCTACTTCGGCTACGGCCGCCGCCACTCGCGGCTCGCGTCCGAGCCCTGAGAGCCCGCCGGCGAATGCCGACGGGCTCTCGTCGCGAAGCGACTGGAAAGAGAGGGGTCCCGTGACCGGCTTGGCCGGGCACGGGGAGAGGAAGCGGAGCTTCCTCTCCAAAGACTGAGCCCGCACGCCCGCGCTCACGCCGGCGCTTGCAGCCACGCGACCAGCTCGCGCGTGCGCTGCTCGTCGGACAGCGCGCGCGACTCCGCCAGCGCCTGCTCACCCAGCGCGCGGGCCTGCACCGCCTGGCCTTGCCG
>JAIBBS010000023.1 GCA_019694555.1 Nannocystaceae bacterium | reverse complement strand
TCCACGGCCGGGCCGCGGGCGAGCGGGCTCACGGCCGGCGCGCCCGGCCGCGCCGCGGCTGCGCTTGCGGCCAGGGCCCCGTCGCGCTACATACAGAGTGGTTTTGAAAGTCGTTTTCAAAACCCACCCGCTCACGCCGCCATGATCGTCTGCCTCTGCAAGGCCGTCTCGAGCCGCACCATCCTCGCCGAGATCCGTCGGGGCAACTGCACGGTGAAGGGCATCGCATCCGCGTGTCAGGCAGGCACCGGTTGTGGCGCGTGCGTGCAGCAGATCCGCGAGCTGATCCAGGCCAACGGCGTGCAGGCGCGCGGTCAGAGCGACGGCACGGTCAAGCGCTAGCAGGCTGCTCGTCGCTGGGTTCACCGCGGGCGGCGAGCGTCGGGCATCACCCGATGCGCGTGAACACGACTTTCGTGTTCGTCGCGCGCGGGCCCGCGTGTGTCCGAAGTGTCGCGCGCACGAGCGCGACGGCGGCGTGATACCGTCGCGGCCGTGAAGGGCTCCGCCAGCGTCATCGACACCCTCAACGACGTGCTCACCGCCGAGCTGACCGCGGTGAACCAGTACTTCATCCACGCCAAGATGTGCCAGAACTGGGGCTACGTGAACTTGGCTGCGAAGATCCGCGCCGAGTCCATCGACGAGATGAAGCACGCCGACGAGCTCATCGAGCGCATCTTGTTCCTGCAGGGCGTGCCCAACGTCCAGCGCTACAACAAGATCACCGTCGGCGAGACCGTGCAGGAGCAGTTCGAGCTCGATCTCAAGCTCGAGTACGACGCGGTCGATCGCTTCCGCAAGGGCATCAAGCTGTGCCGCGAGGAGGGCGACATCACCAGCGCCGACGTGCTCGAGCGCATGCTGGCGTCCGAGGAGACCCACGTCGACTGGCTCGAGACCCAGCTGCAGCTGATCGAGCAGATCGGCACCAAGCACTACCTCGCGCAGCAGATCCGCTGAAGCGGATGCGCGAACGGCCGCGGGCCCTGCCGGGCACGCGGCCGTCCGAGGTGCCGGGCCACCTCCGGGGTCCAGCGATGGTCGCGACGAGCGCCCGTCAGCATCCGCTGACAGGCGCTCAGTCCATGCGCACGTACTCGAAGTCGATCGGCTGGCCCTCGATGCCCTTGTTCGGCGCCGCGATCCAGTTCGCGAACTTACCGGGCTCGTAGCACGGCTTCATGATCGACAGCAGGTAGGCGTTGTCCTCGGGCACGAGCACCCACTTGTGCTTGTTGGCCTCGTAGGCCTCGTGGCTGATGAGGTTGCCCTGCGGATCGAAGCGGTAGTCGGCGTAGATGCCCTGGTGGCGGTGGAAGCGGCGGCTGGGCAGGCTCAGGCGCGTGGGCGAGCCCGCGGCCTCGAGGGTCTTGTTCCACTTCCGCAGCGCGCGCTCGCAGTCGGCGACGTAGGCGTCGCGCAGCACCTCGTTCATGGCGTTGCGCACCGGCACGTCCTGCTCGATCAGCTTGCCGCCCTCCACCACCGGGATGCGGTAGCTGCCGTCGATGGCGCGGTGATCCGTGTACTGGTCCTCGCGGTAGCGGCCCTTGAGCCCGGTCGCGAAGAAGGTCGAGGCGTTGCTCGAGATCTCGCCACCGAACAGATCGAGGCTGTAGGTGTACCAGTAGTTGATCGTGCGCTGGATCAGGTCGAAGTCGATGCCGCCCTGGGCGCGCACGTCACCGTTCTTGTCGAGCTTCTGCAGCTCGGCCGAGCGCTTGATGATGCGGTCGAGACCGGTCTCGCCGACGAAGAGGTGGTGGGCCTCCTCGGTCAGCATGAACTGGGTCGTGCGCGCGAGCGGGTCGAAGCCGCTCTCGGATAGCGCCGCGAGCTGGTACTTGCCGTCGCGGTCGGTGAACATCGTGAACGCGAAGAACGACAGCCAGTGATCGCACGGCTGGTTGAACGCGCCCAGGATGCGCGGCTTGTCGGGGTTGCCGCTGCGGCGCACCAGCAGCTCGTCGGCCTCGTCGCGACCGTCGCGGCCGAAGAACTTGTGCAGCAGGTAGACCATCGCCCACAGGTGACGGCCTTCCTCGACGTTGACCTGGAACAGGTTGCGCAGGTCGTACAGCGACGGCGCGATGTGGCCGAGCATGCGCTGCTGCTCGACGCTGGCCGGCTCGGTGTCGGCCTGGGTGACGATGATGCGTCGCAGCGAGTTGCGGTGCTCGCCCGGAACGTCCGACCACGCCGGCTTGCCCGCGTCGTCGCCACACTTGATGTGCGCGGCCTCGGGGCTAGGATCGAGGAAGATGCCCCAGCGGTAGTCGGGCATCTTGACGTGCTCGTAGTGGGCCCAGCCACCGGGCTCGACCGACACGGCGGTGCGCAGGAACACCGGCTTGTCGGCGAAGTCCGTGGGGCCCATGTCGTTCCACCACTCGAGGTACTGCGGCAGCCACGTCTCGAGCGCGCGGCGCAGCTTCGGGTCGTCCGAGAGGCCGACGTTGTTGGGGATCTTCCCGTCCAGGTCCACGTTGGGCGTCGTCATTGATCGTGCTCGTCTCGTCTCGTCTCGTCGGTCAGTGAAGCGGGTGGTCGAGCGCGCGCGCTCACACGCGCTGCCAGTCGAACTGCGGGCGCTCCGGGCGGCCGTACAGGGTCAGCGCGCCGGCGGGGCCGGTCGCGTTGGGGCGGATGAAGATCCAGTTCTGCCACGCGGACAGCCGCGCGTAGATCTTGCTGTCGGGCGTCTCCGGACCGGGGAAGCGCAGGTTCTGTTCCATGCCCGTGAGTGCGTCGGGCGACAGGCTCGCGCGCTCTTCCATCGCGATGCGGGTGTCGTCGTCCCAGTCGATGGGGTCGAGCCGGACGGTGACCAGGCCCGCGTCGTCGGCGGCCTCGGCGTCGAGCGGATCGCGGCGTCCGACCAGCGTCTCGAGCTGCGCCGGCGCGCCGATCAAGCGCGTCTGCAGTCGCGTGCGACCGTTGTGCATCGGCAGCGCGCCCTCCTCGAGCTCGCTGAGCGCGACCTTCACCGGCGCGTCGGCGTCGTCGAGCATGTAGAAGCGATCGGCCGCCAACGCGAGCTCGAGCATGCAGCCGCCGAAGGCGGTGCCCTGGTCGCCGAAGGCGAAGAACGAGCGGCTGGTGTTGTCGAGCCGGCGCAGCACGCGGCCGGTGTGCAGCAGCACCTCGCGCGCGAACCAGTGATCGCGGGCCTTGGCCAGCGCGGCGTCGTGCGCGAGCACCTGCTGCAGATCGCAGCCCTGGGCCGGGACCGCGCGAACGATCACCAGGCCCACCTGCATGTGGTTGACGCGCAGGTGCAGCAGCGCGTCGTCGAGCTCGCGCCACGCCTGCAGCGACCACAGCGCCGCGCTGCCGTCCACACACGCCTGCCGCATGGCCTCGCCGCCGCGCTCGACCAGCGCGACGTCGGCGGCGCTGGGGCCGGTCATGGTGAGGCGAGCGACCCGCGTGGTCTCGTCCCATTCGAGCGAGACGTGGCGATAGCGACGCGAGGTCGGTCCGACCTCGGGTGCGAGCGGCGAGAGCACCACGCCCTTGCGCTCACCGGGCGGCAGGCCCGCGCTCGCGCTTGCGATCAGGCCCTTGGCGCGCTCGAGCACCTTCTCGTCGAACTTCGAGCGCGGGAAGATCGCGTCGACCAGGCCCCACTGCACCGCCTTCTTGCCGCGGATGCCCTCGGCCGTGGTCGAGAACACGTCGGCGCGGTCGCGACGGACCTTGCGCTTGTCGACCAGGCGCGTGAGCCCGCCGGTGCCCGGCAGCACGCCCAGAAGCGGCACCTCGGGCAGGCTGACGGCGGAGTTGCCGTCGTCTTGGAGGTAGATCTCCTGGCACGCCATCGCGAGCTCGTAGCCGCCGCCGGCGGTGGTGCCGTTGCACGCGGCGATCCAGACCTGGTGGCTGGAGGCGGTCGCGTCCTCGATCTCGCAGCGGGTCTCGTTGGTGAACTTGCAGAAGTTCACCTTCCACGCGTGCGTCGAGCTGCCCAGCATGTGGATGTTGGCGCCGGCGCAGAAGACCCGGTCGTTGCCCGACGTCAGCACCACCACGCGCACCTCGGGGTGCTCGAAGCGCATCCGTCGGACGATGTCCGCCAGCTCGACGTCCACGCCGAGGTCGTAGGAGTTGAGCTTGAGCTCGTAGCCGTCGCGCAGGGGGGCCGCAGGATCGACGTCCATCGCCACGCGGGCGATGGCGCCGTCGTAGGACACCTTCCAATGGCGATAACGCGTGGGCTCGACTTCGAACTCGACGGGTGCGAGCACTGCACCCTTGGCAACGTCATGCATCGTCGCGAAGGAAGCTAGCAAGGACGCGTCACGAACACAGTGCGCCAACCCGCTGTCGTGGCTGCGTGCGCGAGTGTGGAGCCGCACTTTTGCCGCGAGACCGCGCGAGCGCAGCGCGGGAACCCAGCGCGCACCGTGTGCTGTCGCACGCGCGCGCGTGGCTCACCGCCCCGTCGGCAACACGCGCGGCATCGCCAGGCCACGCGGCGAGTCCGGCGTGCATCGCACCGTGGCCGGTCTGCCGCGCGCGCACGCGGGCGGCCGGCGCACCCTGCCGCAGCGGCGCGCGGTGTCTGCCCCGCCCGCAAAAAGGATGATATGGGAGTCTGAGCATGCCACGCCTGCGCTTCTCTGCCTTGTCGCTCGGTGCGATGACACTCGTTGCCTGCCAGCAGGGCGACGGACCTGCGGACCCCCTGTTCTCGCGCGGCGGCAGCCTGGGCACGCCGTCGATCGAGGGCACCTACGAGAAGCGCATCGCGTCGATGGACGACGGTACTGCGCGCGTGAGCCACCACGTGCGCACCCCCGACGGCGTGTTCGAGCTGCAGATGGATCCGGACACCGCGAACACCATCGACCTGCAGTACGAGACGCGCGTGCGCGCGTGGGGCGACCCGCTCGACGAGCACAGCTTCGAGCTCGACGAGCTCGAGGTGCTCGCGGGTCCGCCGGTGCCGCTCATCGATCCCGAGAAGTACCCCTACCGCCGCATCGCGACGGTGCTGCTGTTCTGGAACCCGGCCAACCAGGGCCCGGGCAACAACCAGGTCACGCAGGACATGTTCATCTCCGCGGACTCGACCAACGTCTTCTACGGCGAGAACAGCTACGGCAAGGAGACCATCGCCGGCGACGTGTTCGGGCCGTACCAGATCGACGATCCCGGCGACTGCTACGCCGACGTCATCGCCGACCGCGGCATGCAGGCCTTCGTCGACCACGGCCACGATCCCGAGGAGTACCGCCAGTTCATGTGGGCCTTCTATCCTGGCCTCGCGTGCGGCTGGGGCGGCCTCGCCAACGTCGGCTCGGTCGAGGCCCCGGCGAAGTACAGCTGGTACAACGGCAACCTCGGCTGCGTCGTGCGTGCGCAGGAGATCGGCCACAACTACGGCATGGGCCACTCGCACTCGTACGACTGCCCCAACGGCGTGATCACGCCGACGATGGACGGCGAGTGCGAGCACGTCGAGTACGGCGATCCCCACGACCCCATGGGCGGCGGCTGCGACCACATGAACGTGGCGCAGAAGGCCTACATGGGCTGGCTCGAGGACTGCAACGTCGTCACCACCGAGACCAGCGGCACGTTCAACCTGCTGCCCACCGAGCTGCCGTGCAACGGCACCCAGGCGCTGCTGTTCCCCTCGGGGGACGGCCGCTTCTACTACCTCGAGTACCGCCAGAACTACGGCGTCGATGCCGGGCTCGAGGGCGTGGTGCTGCACATCTCGGGCACCTTCAACTACTCGCCCTCGCCGTACATCCTCGAGGCCGCCAGCGACGGCGGCTACTTCATGCAGCCGGGTGACTCGTTCACCGATCCCACCGGCGATGCGTCGTTCACGGTCGTCGACATGTTCGACACCCACGCGGTCGTCGACGTCACGATCCCCGGCGGCAGCGGCGAGCCGACCTGCCGCAACGGTGACATGCCGGAGATGGCCGATGGCGCCATCGGTTCGCTCGAGTGCTCGGCCGAACCCTGGCCGCTGGACACCGCCGCGCCCACGGTCTCGATCAGCTACCCCGCCGACGGCGACGTGTTCGAGCCCGGCTCCGACTTCACCGTCACGGTCGACGCGCAAGACGATCGCCTCATCACCGAGGTCGAGCTCTACGTGCAGATCGTCGGCGTCGACGACATGCCGCAGCCGTACTTCAAGGTCTTCGAGGCGCCCTACGAGTACGACGTCACCGACATCCCCGAGGGCACGTACATCTTCGGCGCGGCCGCGTTCGACGGTCCCAACGTGACGTACAGCGACGGCGTGACCGTCGAGATCAAGCACGTCGAGAACGCCGACACCTCCGGTGGCAGCGGCGACGGTGGCGACAGCACCACCGCGGCGGGCGACGAGACCGGCGGCAGCAGTGACGGCGGTGGCCAGGACAGCAGCACCACCGGCGATCCCGGTGTCGTCGGCGACGACAAGGGCTGCGCGTGCAACCAGACGCGGCCCTCGGGCGCAGGTCTGTTGCTCGGACTCGGTGGTCTGGTGCTCGGCCTGCGCAGCCGTCGACGCCGCCGCTGAGCGACACGCGGGCCGCCCGATTCGCGGGCACGAAAAAGGGCTCCCCCGGAGCGACTTGGTCGCCGGGGGAGCCCACGCCCGTTGGAACGTCAGCTGGCGATCAGATCTTGACCGCGTCGTCCCAGGTCTTGCACAGCTTGTTGAGCGCGTCGTCGAGATCCTTGTCCTCCATGGTGGCGGCCATGAGGTCGACCTGGATCTTGCTGCACATGAAGGCCGCGTCGACGAGCGACGATGCCATCTTCGACTGCATCTCCTCGCTGACCTGGAAGCCCTTGAGCTCGCCCATCTCCTTGATGCGCTTGGCGATGTCGTCCTTGTTGGAGTCGATGTACTTCTGCGCGTCGGCCACGCCCGCCTTCTTGTCGCTGGCGCTGGTCACCTTGCTGGTGATTTCCTTGCCGTGCTTGTCGAGCAGGTCGATGGTCTCCTGGACGGCCGCGTCCTTCTTGCAGGCGGTCAAGGCGATGAAGGGGGCCAGCGCGAGGACGAGGATACGGTTGCGGGGCATTGGACGGTGTCTCCGGTCGGTGGTTACGGACGAACGTCGAGCGTACCGGTTGCACGAGGCGTCGGCACGACGATCATGAAGCGTCGCTGCGGGTCAGCGGTCGGTGGTGGTGGGTCTTGGCGGCACCGGGGCCGGGGCGGCCAGCGGAGCAGGGGACGGTGGCGGCACGATCAGGCGTCCGTTGCCGGGCGCAGCGGTCTTGGGGGTCGCGGCCGCGGCCCCCATGCTGCACTGGCCTTGTAGGGTGCCGCCTTCTTCGATCAAGAGCGATCGCACGGAGATGTCGCCGTGCACGAATCCGCGCGCGGTGATGAGCAAGCGGCCCGAGGCGTTCACACGGCCCTCGACCTTGCCCGACACCGTCACCGCAGGGCCGCTGATGTCGCCCTTCACGGATGCGTCCGCGAGGATCACGACGTCGCCGCCGGCATTGATGTCGCCCTCGACCGCACCGGCGACCGTCAACGACGACGCCGTGGTCACGCTGCCCTTGATGGTCGTGTCCTCGGAGATGAAGTTCTGCGGGTTGGCCATGGCCAGCGTCTCCAGCGGGCATTGTCGCCGCCACGCGGGCGCTCGGCAATGGGGCCCGCGAAGTTCGCCACGGGCCGCGGCCCGTGCTCGGGCGCGTCGACTCAGGTGCGGCCGACCAGCCAGACCACGACCTCGACGTGGCTGGTCTGCGGCAGCGTGTCGAACCCGCGCGCGCCGATGAGACGGTAGCGGCCGTGCTCGCCGGTCAGCCGTCGCAGGTCCTCGACCAACGACGCGGGCGCGCAGCTCATGATGTTGAGCCGCGGGGCCGCGAGCAGGTTGAGCTGGTCGCACACCGTGGTGCCCAGCCCGCCGCGCGGCGGGTTGGCGACCACGAGATCGGGATGGCGATGCAGGTGCTGCGGGTCGGCGAGGATGTTGCCGAGGAACTCCTCGACCAGCTGCGGTTCGGCGCCCAGCGCCCGCGCGCTCTCGGGGAACGACTCGCACGGCGCGACCTCGGTGAAGTGTCGTCGCAGCAGCCGCGTGGTCACGCCAGCGCCGGCGTACAGATCGAGCGCGGTGCGGCCGTGCAGCACGCCGCCCGCGGGCACGCGCACCAGGTCGTGGTACGCGATCGAGGCCACGCGCGGGTTGGGCTGCAAGAAGCCCAGCGGGCCCACGTGCGTGACGATGGCCTCGCCGCGTGCGGGATCCTCGAACTCGATCGCGATGCTCTGACGGCCACGCAACGGTCGCAGCGTCGTGCCGCGCATGTCGTTGCCAGGGCGCGCGTTGACGCCCCACGCGATGCCGCACGGCCGCGTCAGCCGGGCCGCGAGCTCGTGCACGGTGGTGTGGCACGGCTCGGCGGTGATGATCGCGAGCAGGACCTGGCCGCGGCCGTCGGTCTTGAACCACGCGTAGCGCACGTCGCCTTCGCCGTCGGTCTCGTCGTAGGGCACCGCGCGCACGGCATTGGCGGCCGCGGCGAGCTCGTCCGCGGCCGCGGCGATGTCCGGGTGATCGACGAGGCAGCCGTCCATGTCCGCGACGTTGTGGGTGCCGCGCATGTAGCTGCCCAGCTTGATGCGACCGGGGCTGCCGGCGAACACGCGCTTGCTCGAGTGGCGATAGCCGCGACCGTCGGCGCCTTCGCCCACGAGCCGATCGATCATGATGCCCCAGGTGCGCTCGAGCTCGACGCGCTTGAGCTGGCGCTGGCTGGGCAGGTCCATGTCCATCAGGCCACAGCCGTTGCAGCGACCGTGGTGGCGGCAGGGCGCGGGCCGACGCCCGGGATGGGTGTTGCGCCGCACCAGCACCTGCGCGTGAGCGCGCGGTTTCTGCTTGCTGACGTAGTCGATCTCGACGTCGCCGGTCTCGCCCGGCAGCAGGCCCGCGACGTGGATCTCGACCTCACCGTGGGTCGCGACACCATCGCCGTGCTTCGACAGCGACTCGGCCATCACCGTCAGCGTGTCACCGGGCTTCATCGCGTCGTTCGTCCGCGCCCCTGCTGCCGGCTGCGGCAGTGACGGTCGGGGCCGCCGTGCCAGGGGAGTATCACGCGACCGCGGTGCCCGCGAAAGCCCGCCGCGGGCGCGCCCTCGCCGGTGCAACGCGCAGGCGCCCCTGCGGCGCGTAGCCGGCAATGGGCGCACGCGGGCGGGTGCGCGCGCTGCCGCGGTCGGGGCGCGCGGCGTGCAACAGCGCGGCCCGGCGCGTACCGTCGCCGGTCGCGTCCATCACTGCGTGCCGGCGGGATCGCGCCCGGGCGTCATGCCGATGCGCGCGAGCTCGTCGAAGTAGCCGGGGAACGTCTTGGCCACGCACGCGGGGTCGCGGATCGTGACGTCACCGACCATCGCGAACGCCATCGCCATGCGGTGATCGGCGTAGGTGTCGATGGCGACGCCCGCGTGGGGCCGGCCCGCGGCGGGCGGCACGATGTGCAGGCCCTCGGGCAGCTCCTGCACCGTCGCGCCCAGCTTGCGCAGCTCGGTCGCGGCGGCGGCGAGTCGATCGCTCTCGTGGTGACGCAGGATGCCGACGCCGTCGATGCGCGTGGGTCCTTCGGCGAACAACGCCGCGACCGCGAGCGTGAGCGTCATGTCGGGCATGTCGGCGAGATCGAAGTCGCCGCCGCGCAGCGTGCCGGTGCCGCGCACGGTGGTGTTCTCGCCGTCCTGCTCGACCTCGGCGCCCATGCGCGCGAGCACGTGCGCGAAGCCGGCGTCGCCTTGCAGGCTGTCGCGGCCCAGCGCGGCCAGGCTGCAGCGGCCGCCGTAGATGGCGGCCAGCGTGAGGAAGTAGCTCGCGGCCGAGGCATCGGGCTCGACGACGTAGTGCTGGGCCTGCAGCGTGCGGGGATGGATCTGCAGCGTCGCATCGTCGACGAAGCGCGCGTCGCCGCCGAAGCTGCGCACCATCGCGAGGGTCATCTCGACGTACGGCCGCGCGGGCGTGCCCTCGCGCAGCACGATCGTGGTCGGGCTGTCGGCGAGCAACGCCGCCAGCACCAGCGCGCTGACGAACTGCGAGCTCGCGGGTCGCTGCAACGTGACGGTGCCGCCGCGCAGACGGTGCGCGTGCGGTCCGCACTGCAGCGGCAGCGCGCCGGGCAGCCCCAACGGCTGCAGCACCGCGCCGCGATCGCACAGCGCGTCGACCAGCCCGGCCATGGGCCGCTCGCGCATGCGCGGCGTGCCATCGAGTACGAAGCGACCCGGGCTCGCGGCCACGATCGCCAGCAGGAATCGCGCGACCGTGCCGGCGGTGCCGGCGAACAACGGTGGGGCATCGACGGCGCGCAGCGGCCCGTTGTGGCCCTCGATCGCGATCGCGCGCTCGGGTGCCTCGGGTCCGCCTTCGATCGCGACGCCCACGCTGCGCAGCGCCGCCAGCATCAGGCGCGTGTCCTCGGCGTCGAGCCAACCCTCGATGCGTGATCGTCCGGCCGCGATCGCGGCGAGCACGAGCGCGCGATTGGTGATGCTCTTGCTGCCGGGTACCCGCGGCGCGATCACGAGCCCGCGCGGCGGTGCGCGCAGATCGATCGTGGGGCCGGCCGTGATCACGGGGAGCTCCCCGAGTCTGCCGCAGAACCGCCGTTCGCGGGGAGCCTGCGCGCTGCGCCGTCGGCTCCGCCACGGGTCTCAAGCGTCCGCGGCCCCATGCCGATGCCGCGGACGCGTGTCGAATCGGTCGAGCGCTCCCTTGTCGCGCAGTGGCCTGGCGGTCGTCGCCGAGGCGACGCCGCCCGATCTCCCCACTGCGATCGTCGATGCCCATGCCGTGCGCGAGGACTTGCGCGCGGATCTGGTGGCGCGGCCCGATCCCCGCATCGGCGCGGTGCTGGCGGACACCTATCGCGTGACGCGGGCGCTCGCGTCGGGCGGCATGGGCACCGTCTACGAAGCGATGCACGTGCGACTGCAGCAGCGCTTCGCGATCAAGTTCCTCGACGCGCGTCTGGCCCGCGACACCGAGGCCTACGCACGCTTCCGTCAGGAGGCGGAGATCGCCGCGAGCCTCGATCACGACTCGATCGTGCAGGTCTTCGACTTCAACACCGACGCGGACGGCAGTCCGTACATGGTGATGGAGTACCTCGACGGCGTCACGCTCGACGACTGGATGGAGAACCGCCGCGCCACGCCGCGCGAGGTGTTGCGGTTGTTCGAGCCGCTGTGTTCGGCGCTCGCGGCCGCGCACGCCGCCGGCATCGTGCACCGCGATCTCAAGCCCAGCAACATCATGGTGCGTACGCCCTCGGCCGATCAGGGCGGGCGCATCGCGGTCAAGCTGCTCGACTTCGGCATCAGCAAGATGAAGTCGGCGCAGGCCGGCATGACCCGCACCAACGTGGTCATGGGCACGCCGAACTACATGAGCCCGGAGCAGGCCTCGGGCAACGCCAACTCGGTCGACGCCACCACCGACGTGTTCTCGCTCGGTGCGATCCTCTACGAGCTGCTCAGCGGCCGTCGGGCCTTCGATGCCGGCTCGACCCCGGCGCTGCTGCACGCGATCGTCTACGAGGCGCCCACGCCCCTGGGCACGCTGTGCCCGCACCTGCCGGCGCCGCTGGTCGCGGTCGTCGATCGCTGCCTGTCGAAGACACCCAGCGAGCGCTTCGCCGACACCAACACGCTGCTGTTCGCGCTCAAGGCCGCGTTGCGCAGCACGCTGCAGCCGCGCCGTACCGCAGAGGTCACGACGATCGAACCCGTGCGACCGGCGCGGAGCTCGATCGCGCCGTGGGTGTTCGCGTGGGTCGCATCGACCGCCGCGATCGTCGGTGGCACCGCGTGGTGGCTGGGCCGCCCCAGCGCCGCCGCCGAGGCCGCGCCACCGCCCACCGCTGCAGCCGCGCCCGCACCGGTCGCGACGCTGCCGGCCGCGGCACCGCCGAGCTTCGGCGATCGACTCGCGACGCCCGGCGCGCTCGTGCTCGAGAGCGGCACCTCGCTGTACCGCGCCGATCCGCGCGGGCTGTCGTACTGGTCCGATCCCGACGCCGAGACCGTGATCCGACCGCTGCCCAGTCCCGCGCTGGTCACCGCGATCGCGCGCGCGCGCGAGGGCGAGGTGTTGGTCGCGCAGGCCGACGGCACGCTGACGCGGTGGGATCGCGAGCTGCGCGAGGTGCCGTGGCAGCAGCGCGTGGGCAACCAGACCATCCACGCCATCGCGGGCGCGGGCGGCTACGTCGCGCTCGCGACCGGCCGCGAGGTGCACCTGCTGCACGGCGACTCGGGCAAGCCGCTCAAGCGCTTCGACGCGGCCGAGCCTGCGATCACGCTGGTGTTCGCGCGGCATCCGTCGGAGACGCTGGTGATCGTGCGCGAGGGCGAGGTCGAGCTGGTCGACGCCGACAAGCGCAAGAGCCTCGGCATCGCGCAGCTGGCCGGACACGCGCTGCGGGCCGAGCTCGTGGCCGAGCCGGTCGATGCGCCGGCCGAGCTCGACGTCGACTTCCTGCAGGGCGACTGGATCGTGCGCCGCCGCTTTCGCGTGCAGAGCCATCGTCGCGGGCAGCCGCCGCGGCTCGAGCCGGTGTCGCAGCGCCGGTTGTGAGCCCGCCTCAGCCGAGGCGCTCGAGCTCGTCGCTGTCGTGGGCGCAGAACACGTCCACGCTGTCGCGTTGCTCCGCGACCAGGGTGCGCACGCGGGCTTGATTGGCCAGTCGGACCGCGTTGTCGACCGCGACGTAGCGCTGGAACAGCCGCAGTCCCGCCGGGCAGCTGGGCTCGGCGCGATCGACCTCGCCGTGGAAGAAGTATGCGTCACCGCAGTGCAGCTGCCAGCGCGCGCCGGCATCGACCGCGACGCCGACGTGACCGCGCGTGTGTCCCGGCAGCGGGATCAGCAGCAGCTCGGGCGGCAGCGTGTCGAGTCCACGCACCGCACCGAAGCCGAACCACGACTCGCCCTGCGCGCCGTAGGTGCGGAAGTTGGGCTTGTGCGACCACTGGATCGGGCGGTAGCGCATGCGATCGTGGAACGTCGGACGCGCGAGCGCGCGGTCGAGCTCGAGCTGCGTGACGTGCACGCGCGCATGCGGGAAGTCCGAGATGCCGCCGATGTGATCGAGGTCCATGTGCGTGGCGATCACGTCGCGAACGTCCTCGACCGCGAAGCCCAACGCCTCGATGCGCGCGGCCGCGGTGGCCTCGGGGTCGAGCCGCGGCCGCACCAGCCGCAAGAATGTGCTGCCCAGGCGGTTGCGGGGATCCGCGACGTCGGCGAGGCCGAAGCCGGTATCGACCAACACGAGGCGATCGGCGAGCTCCAGCAACAAGCAGTGGCAGACCAGGTGGCGGTGGTGCGCGCCGGGGCCGTACATCCACGGGGCGCCGACGGGCGTCATGCGCCCGCACTCGAGGTGGTGCACTCGGATCGCCACAGGTGGCGGTGGCATACCCAATGCTGCGGGGCGCGGTCAAACGCGGCGCGAGAAATCCCGCACGTCGCGGGAACTTCTGCCACCGGGCGACGCTCTTGCACCCTCGCCGATGCTGGCCGCCCTCGCGTTGCTGCTCCACCTGGTGGCCCCCGCGGGGCCGAACGAACCGCTGCCGGCCTCGGCCCGCGCGCTGGTCGAGTCCGCGCACACCGAGCGCAGCCGTGCGTGCGTCGATGTCGAGCTGGCGGCGCCGGTGCCGTTGCCGACGCACTTCGCCGTCGAGGTGCTCGCGGAGTACGGCGAGTGGGCCCCGAGCTCGTCGATCCTCGAGCTCGAGCGCACGCCGGCCGGCACGACCGTGCGCCAGACCACCAGCGACGGCGTCCGCACGCGCGCGCTGAGCCCCGCGCAGGCGGAGCAGCTCGATCGCTGGGCCGAGCTCGCGCTGCAGCTCGGGCAGTCGAAGCAGATCGACAAGAGCCTGTGCGGCGTCGGCATCGGCTTCGCGAGTCACGTCGCGAGTCGCACGCTGACCATGCGGGACGGTCGCGCGGTGCTGCTGCGGACCGAACCCTCGCAGGCGCTCGAGACCTCGCTCGAGCAGGGCCTCGAGGCCATGCGCACCGGCTGGACCGTGCGTACGCTCGAGCACCTCGTGCAGCGGTGGCTGCTCGACGAGGTCGCGGTGCCGATGTCCGCGACCCAGGCGAGCGCAACCCTGCGTCGACTGCCGGCCCGCAGCAAGGCACGTGGGCGCGCGGCGATCATGGCGCGGCTGTCCGCCGTGGCGCTGGGGGCCTCGAGCGATCGCACGGCGGTCGAGCTGCTGCGTCGCAAGGGCTTCGACGAAGAGGCGCTGCGCCTCGATCTGCGCACGACCCCGGCCGCACGCCTGCCCGCGGTCGCAGCTCCGCTGCTGTGCTCGCGCGACTTCGGCGTGCGCACCGAGGCATTCTCGGCGATCGCCCCGCTGGGGGCTGCGGCGCAGGACGTGCTCGTGCACGCACTGCGCTGTGCCAGCGACGAGTGGTTCGAGGCCGACGTGCTGCGTCGCGTCGCGGCGCTGCCGAGCAATCGCACCGTGCGGACCGCGATCGACGACGCGACCGCGACCACGCGGCCGCTGCGGGTGCAGGTCGTGGCCCACGCCGCGCGCTTCGCCGCCGGCGGCAGCGAGGACGACCTCGCGTTCCTCGAGCGCACCGCCAGCGGTGCCGCGGGCGCGCTGAAGGAGATGAGCGACCCCCAGCGCGTCGCGTGGTCCGAGTTGAACGCGCTGGCGTCGCGCCAACCCGAGCAGCGCGCGCGCGTGGCCGCGCTGGCCGCAGCCACGCTCGATCGCATCGAGCTCGACGCGCACGCGACCTACTCGGGTATGTCGATGCTGGTCGCCATCCTCGGTCGCTTCGATGCCGCGACCCACGATCGCGCGCTGCGGCGCGTGCTCGCGCACGACGATGCCTCGGTGGTCGCCGAAGCGATCGATGCCATCGCGACCGTCGACCTCGCGGGGGCCTCGCGCGAGGCCCGGCGGCGGCTCGACCTGTACGTGCGCGGCGAGGGCGGCGAGACCGGCTACTCGTGGTACGTGCTGCCGTTCCTGCCGCTGTGGGTCCGCGCCGACGACCGCGAGGCGCTGCCGGCGTTGCGCAAGGCGCTGCCGCGGCTGCGCAAGAGCGCCGAGGGCGATGCCTGGCGCATGGGCGCCCACGCGGCGACGGTGCAGTACCTCGCGGTCACCGGCGCCAGCGCGCGCGCGGCTGCGGCGCTGGAGTTCGTGCGCAGTCACGGCGCGGCATCCCTGGCGCTGCGCAAGGCCCTGCGCGAACGCTTCGCCGACGACGGCATCGACGACCGCGCGCTCGACGACGCCGCAGCCGACTTCGATCGCCGCGCGAAGAGCTGGCCCACGCCGTGGTGAGGCGCGGTCAGTCGTCGAGCAGTCGGTAGCGATAGCCGACCCCGCGCAGGGTCTCGACGCAGTCGCACGCGACGCCGAGCTTCTTGCGCAGCCGCTGCACGTGGGTGTCGACCGTGCGGGTCGGGATGCCGGCGTGATGGCCCCAGACGTCGTGCAGCAGCATCTCGCGGGTCTGCACGCGACCGCGGCGGGTCACCAGCGTGTGCAGAAGCTTGAACTCGAGCGCCGTCAGCACGACCTCCTCGTCCTCGATCCACACGCGGTGGCCGAGCACGTCGATGCGCACCGGGCCCAGCTCGATCGACGTGCTGTGCTCGGGGGTCTCGGGCGTGCGGGCGCGGCGGAGGATGGCGCGCACGCGCAGCACCAGCTCGCGCACGCTGAAGGGCTTGGCGATGTAGTCGTCCGCGCCGACCTCGAAGCCGACCACGCGATCGATCTCTTCGTCGCGCGCGGTGACCATGACCACCGGGATGTTGCGGGTCGCATCGCGCGAACGCAGCGTGCGGCAGACCTCGGTGCCCGAGAGATCGGGCAGCATCAGATCGAGCAGCACCAGATCGGGCACGGGCTCGCGCCCGGCCATCTGCAGCGCCTCCTGGCCGGTGCTGGCGGCGACGGTGCGGAAGCCCTCGCGTTGCAGCGCGTGTTCCATCGTCGCGACCAGGTCACGCTCGTCGTCGACCACGAGGATGGTGGCGGACATGGGCGCGATGACGATCCCCGCGCCGTGTCACGCACGCGTGACGCCGCGGAAACCATCGCGGTCACGCGTGCCCTCGGGCGATCCCTCGCTCCGTCGGCGTCAGCACAGTCACGCCCGTGCGGCGCGGCCGCGTGTCGGTCGTGACGCACATGACACACGCGTGCCATCGCCGGGATACGCGACCCCGCCATAGTCCGAACCGCGCATGCTCGGCGGATTCGATCCCAACAGCGACAAGCTGTTCTTCCAGCGCCGACGCGGCCGCGCGTTGCTCGCTGCGGTCGCGCTGTACGCCGCGGCGCTGGCCTACGGGCTCACACGCGAGCGCAGCGACGCGATCGTGGAGGTGCAGCTCGAACCCGAGCTGACCGACTTCGCCGTCGAAGAGGAAGAGCCGCCCAAGGAAGAGGAGCCGCCACCGCCACCGCCGCCCGACGCGAAGGTGCAGGTGACGAGCAAGCCCAAGCCCAAGCCCAAGCTCAAGCCGCCGCCGGCCAAGCCGCAAGACGTCGCGCCCGAGACCACCAAGGAGAAGACCTACGAGGTCGGCCCCGGTGGCACGAGTCCCGGTGGCACCGGCACGGGTTCCGACAAGCCCAAGGCGCCGCCCAAGCCCAAGGTCGAGCCGCCCAAGCCCAAGGTCGAGCCGCCCAAGCCCAAGAAGCCCGAGGCCGCGCCGATCGATCCGACCAAGCCGATCGATCGCCCCGAGAACGCGACCGCGGCCAAGCCCGATCCCGGCAATGCGGCGCCGAAGTACCCCGAGTCGCTGCGTGACGAAGGCATCACCGGCGAGATCGTGCTCAAGCTGCACATCCACCGCGATGGCACCGTGCGCGGCGCCAAGGTCCTGCGCAAGAAGAGCACCGCTGCGACCGACGAGGCGCGCGAGGAGGCCGAGAAGCTCTTCCTCGCCGCGGCGATCGCTGCGGTGAAGACCTGGAAGTTCACCCCCTCCACCGTCGCCGGCGAGCCGATCTCGGTCTGGCAGCAAGCAACCATTCCGTTCTCTCTCACCGGCGGCTGACCGCCAGGAGTTTCGCGTCATGGAACTGTCTCTCGCAGAAATCTGGGAATCGATGGGCCTGCTGGCCCGACTGGTCGCGATCTCGCTGGTCGCGATGGGCTTCGCGAGCCTGTGCGTCGCGATCGAGCGCATGCTGGTGCTGCGGCGCGCGCAGGCGGTGTCGAGCGCGTTCGCGGCCAAGGCGCGACCGCTGCTCGAGGATCGCGACGTCGACAGCCTGCTCGATCTGTCGCGCGGCGCCGAGTATGCCCACGCACCGCTGCCGCGCTTGATCCGCTTCGGGCTCGAGAGCTTCAAGGCCAACCGCAAGGACGAGGCCGTGGGTCCGGTGGAGATGGCGCGGCGCGAGCTCGGGCGTCGGCTCGAGCAGCTCGCGGCCGAGGCCCGCCGCGGCATGGGCATCCTGGCCTCGACCGGCTCGACCGCACCGTTCATCGGTCTGTTCGGCACCGTCATCGGCATCATCACTGCGTTCCAGGGCATCGCGGCCTCGGGCGGCGGTGGCATCGGTGCGGTCTCGGCCGGTATCGCCGAGGCGCTCATCGTGACCGCGGTGGGTCTGTTGGTCGCGATCGGTGCGGTGCTGGTGTTCAACTACCTGACCGCACGCTTCGACAAGTTCGACATGACCATGCAGCACGCGGCCAGCGAGCTGGTCGACCACCTGGAGGGCGCCCATGGGGATGTCGATCGGTAACGGTGGCGGCCGCAAGCGCGGGCTCGCGCCGGTCATCAACGTCACGCCGCTGGTCGACGTGGTGCTGGTGTTGCTCATCATCTTCATGGTCGTCATCCCCAACATGCAGGACGGCAAGACCATCGAGATGCTGACGGTCGAGGCCGCGGACGAGATCGCGGACGACGAGCAGCTGCTCACGCTCACGGTCGATCGCAACGAGGTCTGCACCATCGACAAGCAGGACATGTCGCAGGCGCAGTGCCTGGCCGAGCTGCGCCGGGTCTACGCCGAGAACCCGCGGCAGAAGCTGCTGCTGCGCGGCGACGCGACGCTGCCGTATCGCGTGATGCGCGGCTACTTCCGCGATGCGCAGGAGATCGGCTTCGGCACGGTCTCGCTCGCCGTGGGCGTCGGTCGCGAGTGGTCGGAGGAGGGCTGAACCATGGGCATGGACGTAGGCGTCGGCGGCAAGGTCAAGGTCAAGCCCGACATGAACGTCACGCCGCTGGTCGACGTGGTGTTGGTGCTGCTCATCATCTTCATGGTGCTCGCGCCGGTGATGACGGAGGCGTTCAACGTGCGCCTGCCGCCCAAGGACGACAAGGACGAGCAGCTCGATCAGGTCAACGACGCCGACAAGCCGCTGGTGCTCTCGGTGGGTGACGACGGCAGCGTCGAGGTGAACACGGTCGCGCTCGATCGTGCCGAGTTGCCCGAACGACTGCGACGCATGTTCAACGCGCGGCCCGACAACGTGCTGTACCTCGACGGCGGCGACGAGGCGCCCTACGGCGCCGTGCTCGGTGCGGTGGATCTCG
Source organism: Nannocystaceae bacterium (assembly GCA_019694555.1). Classification (GTDB taxonomy): domain Bacteria; phylum Myxococcota_A; class Polyangia; order Nannocystales; family Nannocystaceae; genus Xiheibacterium. The sequence goes on along the minus strand of JAIBBS010000023.1, from coordinate 45,264 downwards.
CGCGCCAGGGCGGCGCTGCGCCGGTCGTGATGATCACCAAGAAGCTCGAGTAGCGCGACGCGTTCGTCGGCGCACACGGAAAGCAACGATGACGATGTCCCGCCGGGTCCACCGGGTCCTGCTCGCGATGGGTCTATCCCGAGCTCCGCTCGCGACGCTCGCGCTCGCGGGTGCTGCGTTCGCCACCACCTCGGCGCGCGGCGCTGCGCCGCCGTCGCGCGACTATTCGGGTCCCGGTGCGGTGACGCCCAAGGGCCCGACCGCGCCGGTCGAGTCGCCGCCGCCGGTCGCGACGCCGCCCGCCGAGACGCCGCCGGTCGCGACGCCGCCGGTCGCGACGCCGCCCGCCGAGACGCCGCCCGCCGAGACGCCGCCCGCCGAGACGCCGCCCGCCGAGACGCCGCCCGCCGAGACGCCGCCCGCCGAGACGCCGCCGCCGACGAAGCCGGGTCCCGTCGCCGATCCCGGCGAGGAAGAGTCGTGGGATGGCGGCTTCGACGTCGTCGATCTCACCGAGGACAAGGAAGCGCTGGCCAAGGAGCTCGAGGTCAAGACCGTCGACGTCAAGGGCGACTCGGGCGTCGTGCGCGGCAAGCTCAAGGATGCGAGCACCGGCGCGCCGCTGATCGGTGCGTACGTCGAAGCGTTGGGTACGCCGTACAAGACCAAGACCGATCTCGAGGGCAACTACACGCTCGAGCTGCCGCCGGGCACCTACGAGCTGCGCATCCGCTCCGACGCGAATCAACCCCGGCGCATCTCCGGCGTGGTCGTGAGCAAGGGCTCCGACGAGACCTTCAACGCCGAGCTGGTGCCGCTGGCGGGCGCGAACATGGTCGTCGCGGTCAAGGCCGAGATGAACAAGGAGAGCGAGGGCGCGCGGCTGCTGCAGCGCAAGGAATCGGTGGCGGCGCGCGACATCATGAGCCGCGAGCAGATCCAGAAGTCCGGCGGTGGCTCGACCGCCCAGGTCGCGCGCCGCATCGTGGGCGCGACGCTGATCGACGGCAAGTACCTGTTCGTGCGCGGGTTGGGCCATCGCTACGGCAACACGCTGTTCGACGGTGCACGCGTGCCCTCGCCGGAGCCCGACATCCGCACGGTGCCGCTGGACATCTTCCCGTCGGGATCGTTGTCCGCGATCAACGTGCAGAAGACCTTCACGCCCGACATGCCCGGCGACTTCGCCGGTGGCTCGGTGCAGCTCGAGAGCCGCGAGATCCCACGCAAGCTGTTGTTCGAGCTCAACGTCCGCGCCGGCGCCAACACCCAGACTACGTTCCGCGACCGCGCCTTCGAGGGCGGCTTCGCCGGCGCCGACGCGTTCGGGTTCGGCAACCTGCCGCGCAAGCTGCCCGACGTGATGCCCGAGGATCATCCCGCCAACCGCAACGCGCTGGGGGACGACCTGCGGCCGGTGTGGACCAGCAAGCAGATCGAGCGCTTCGGCGAGGCGCTGTACACCGACACGCGCGTGCGCCGGGGCAAGCTCGCGCTGCCCAACCTGCTGGGCCAGGCCACGCTGGGGTACGGCTTCCGGCCGACCAACGAGGGCAAGCTCGGCTTCCTGGTCTCGGCCGGCTATCGCAACCAGCGGCAGACGCTGCACGAGCACTGGAAGTTCTTCTCGGTGGCCGAGAACCCCGACCAGCCCGGCAGCTACGAGCTGCAGCGCCGCATCGACTATCGCGGCGTGCGCACGGTCGCCAACGCGCAGTGGTCGACCATCGGCCTGGTCAAGTACGACATCGACAAGAACCACCGCGTCACCGCCAGCGCGTTCTACTCGCGCGACGCCGACAACGAGGTCCGCGCGCTCACGGGCCCGGCCGAGAACGGCGACGTGTTGACCACGCGCATCCGCTACGTGATGCGCTCGATCCTGCTGACGCGTCTGGGCGGTCGACACGTGCTGCCCAAGGCCAAGGGCTTCACCATCGATTGGTTCGGTGCCTTCGCGCAGGCGCGTCGCGACGACCCCAGCATCCGCGACATGGTCTACCAGCCCGATCCCGGCGCGGGCGACTGGCGCCTGAGCGGGCAGGGCGCGTCGGTGATGTTCCTCGATCTGCGCGACAACACCGGCAACGGCGCGGTCAACTTCACGATGCCGTTCAAGCAGTGGCGGCAGCTCGACGGCAAGTTCAAGTTCGGCGCGTGGGTCGAAGGCAAGCGCCGCGAGTTCGTGGTGCGGCGCTTCACCTACCAGACCGTCAACGGTATCGACGCGCCGATCGGCACCGGCAACCTGCTGATCAACAAGTACATCGGTGGCGGCCTCAGCCCCGCGCAGGGCGGACAGCAGCCGTACTACGTCGCCGAGACCACGCAGCCGTTCGACAACTACCACGCGCAGCAGCAGGTCTACGCCGCCTACGCCATGCTCGACCTGCCGCTGGTGCGGTGGTTCCGCATCGCCGGCGGCGCGCGCTTCGAGGCCAACCGCCAGGCGCTGCAGCCCTACGATCAGTTCACCGACATGCGCGACGCCGAGCGCAGCTCGAAGTTCGCCAACAACAACGTGCTGCCGTCGCTGTCGCTCATCTTCCCGGTCACCGAGAAGATGAACGTGCGCCTGGTCGGCACCGAGACCGTGGCGCGGCCCGAGTTCCGCGAGCTGGCGCCGTTTCTGTTCTCCGACTTCGCCGGTGGCATCACCGTGCTGGGCAACCCATCGCTGACGACCGCGAAGATCTGGAACGGCGATCTGCGCTGGGAGTGGTTCCCCAGCGCCGCCGAGGTGCTGGCGGTGTCGGTGTTCGGCAAGTACTTCATCGACCCGATCGAGCGCACGATGGCGCCGGGTACCAGCAACCCGCTGGTGTCGTTCCGCAACGCCAAGTTCGCCTACAACGTCGGCGTCGAGTTCGAGGCCGCCAAGAACCTCGAGTTCGTCAGCAAGAAGCTGCGCGAGGTCACGCTGGGCTTCAACCTCGCGTACGTGTTCTCGCGCGTGCACCTGCGCGACAGCTGCGACATCGCCGATCCACTGTGCGATCCCGACAATGCGACCGACGTCTCGACCTCGCGCGTGCGCCCGCTGCAGGGCCAGGCGCCGATCGTGGCCAATGCGTACATCGACTGGGAGCGCAAGCGCAGCGGCACCAACCTGCGGCTGCTCTACAACGGCGTGACGCGCAACATCGCGTTCGTGGGCGGCAATCACCTGCCCGACACCTACGTCGAGGCCATCCACCAGCTGGACTTCGTGGGCCGGCAGCGGATCTACAAGGGCCTCGCGGCGCTGCTGCAGGTGCAGAACATGATGAACTGGCCCATCCGCTGGCGGCAGGGCAGCGAGCGCGCGATCAACTACCAGGTGTTCCCGGGCGCGACGATCATGATCGGGCTCGCGTACGAGCTGTGAGGATCGTCGCCGGCGCGCGGCGTCCGCGACCGCAACGTCACACAGAGTTCGAATCGACGCCGTGGGGCAGTGACACGGACGGTCCATAAGGACAAGCGCATGCCGGGGTCCGTCCCCGGCGCGAGGGACTCCCCAATGACTCGAACGATGCGACTTTCTCCGCTTGCGTTGCTGGCCCTGACGATGGCGGCGTGCGCCAACGACGGTGACAACGAGACCAACGCCGAGGATACCGGCGCCGAGACCACCGACGGCAGCGCGACGATGACCACGACGGTGTCGACGACGGACTCGGCCACGGACACCAACACCACCACCGCCAGCACGACGATGACGACGGCCACGACGATGACGACGTCGGAGACCGACAGCGCGGACACCACGGACACCGATACCGGTCCGCCGCCCGGCTGCGTCAGCGCCGACGACGAGACCGCGCCGCGCATGGAGGTCACCGGCGACGTCGAGAGCGACACCACGCTCACCTGCGACACCGTGTGGGTGCTGACCGCGCCGGTGTTCGTGCGCGGTGCCACGCTCACGCTCGAGCCCGGCACCAACGTCGTCGGCGCCAACGGCAGCGCGCTGATCGTCGACGTCGACGCGCGCATCGAGGCCGCCGGCACCGCCGATGCGCCGATCATCTTCACCTCGGCGCAGCCCAAGGGCTCGCGTCAGCGCGCGGACTGGGGCGGCGTGGTGCTGCTGGGCCAGGCCATCACCAACTTGCCCAACGGCGTGGGCGATGCCGAGGGCTTCGCCGATCCGCCGCAGTACGGCGGCAACGATGCCGCGCACGACTGCGGCACGCTGCAGTACGTCCGCGTGGAGTGGGCCGGCTTCGAGCTCGTCATGGACAGCGAGCTCAACGGCATCACCTTCTACACCTGCGGCACCGACACCACCGTCGATCACGTGCAGAGCCACATGGGCTCGGACGACGCGATGGAGTTCTTCGGCGGTGGCTTCGACGCGAAGTACATCGTCGCCAGCGGCCAGGCCGACGACGCGCTCGATGCCGACCTCGGCTTCGTGGGCACGTTCCAGTACGTGTTCGTCCACCAGGATCCGTCGGAGCCCGATGGCAACCACGGCCTCGAGTGGTCCAACGGGCCCGACAACTTCACCGCCGAGCCGCTGACCTCGCCCGCGATCGCGAACCTCACGTTCGTGGGTCAGGGCCCCGCCGGCAACGCGATGAAGAGCATCGGCTTCAACATCAAGCAGGGAGCGCAGATGCAGGTGTACAACTCGTACTTCACCAACGTCAGCGGTGCCGGTGCGACGTTCCAGGATCAGGCCACGCTGGATGTCGCCGAGGGCGGCGTCGTCGTGCAGGGCACGTTCTGGGGCGACCACGCCGGCTTCGGTCACCAGGGCATGGGGCCGTACAGCTGGGACGATGCGATGTGGGGCGACTTCCTGCTGGGACAGGACGGCAACATGGACGGTGTCGATCTCGCGCTCGATCTGACGTGGACCGCGCCCAACGTCAAGCCCGCTGCGGGCGGTCCGGCCGACGGCGCAGGCGTGACGCCGGGCGCGGGACTCGAGGCCACCAGCTACGTCGGTGCAGTCGATCCCAACGGCGACGACTGGACCCACGAGGGTTGGATCAACTACGCGATCGACTGATCGCGGTGCAGGTGCAGCCATGATGCGGATCGCGATCGCGGGTTTCGGGGTGCTGGTGCTCGGTGCGTGCGCGGAAGCGCCGCGCGAGCAGGCGGCGGTCCGTACCGCGGTCGCGGCCGCCGACGTGGTCGCGAGCCCGGTCGCCGCGGTCGCGGACACGTCCGCGCGCGCGGCGATGCCGGCGTGGGACGTCGGCACCGCCGCGTTCGAGGGCGCGAAGCCTTCACTCGAGGCGCTCGCGCGCGCCGTGATCGACGGCCTGGCCACGCGCGATCGCAGCGCGCTGCTGGCGTTGTCGGTGAGTGCGCCGGAGTACAAGCAGCGGCTGTTCGGGGCGATCGCGCAGCATCCGGCCGCGTATCGCATGGGCGCGGATCTGCTGTGGGACATGCACGTGGGCGAGAGCCACGGGCACCTGCAGCAGCTGCTCGAGCGTCACGGCGGCCAGCCGCTCGAGCTGGTCGCGCTGCGCGACGGCGCGACGACGACGCGCGACGGGCTGGTCTTCCACAAGCGGCCGGTGCTGGTCGTGCGGGATGCCCAGGGCCAGCGCTTCGAGCTGCACGCGCTGGGCACCGTGGTCGAGCACGTCGCGAGCGGCGGCTTCAAGCTGCTGTCTTTCCGCGCGGACGATTGAGCGCTCGGGGCAGTGGCGGCAACGCTTGCGTGCCGCCGGGGCGTGCGTGCGCGTATGATCGCGGATCATGCCCACCGAGCGCGCCGTCGTCTCTGCCGTGTTGCCCGCACCCGCCGATGCGATCCGCGATGCGTGGCTCGACCCCGTCGCCCACGCCGCGATGACCGGCTCGCCGGCGCGGCTGCGCGACGACGGCACGATGGAGGCGTGGGACGGCTACATCGAGGCGCGCACGATCGAGACCGCGCCGGGCCGCATCGTGCAGTCGTGGCGCAGCACCGAGTTCCCGCCGGACGCACCCGACTCGCTCTTGGAGATCGAGCTCGAGCCGGTGCGCGGCGGCACGCGGGTGACGCTGATGCACACCGAGATCCCCGCGGGGCAGAGCGCCAGCTATGCGCAGGGTTGGTACGAGTACTACCTGACGCCGATGGATGCGTACTTCGGCAAGCGGGCGCAGACGCCCGCGGCGAAGAAGGCGGCGAAGAAGGCGACGAAGAAGACCGCGACGAAGAAGCCCGCGAAGAAGCGCGCAGCGAAGGCCGCGACGAAGAAGGCCGCGAAGAAGCCCGCAGCGAAGAAGGCGGCGACGAAGAAGGCGGCGAAGAAGCCCGCAGCGAAGAAGGCGACGAAGAAGCCCGCGGCGAAGAAGGCCGCGAAGAAGCCCGCGAAGGCCCGCCGCTAGCTACCGCGCGCGCACGATTGCCGGCACGCCACCGCGTGGCCGCAGCGTCGCGAAGTCGTCCTCGACGATCTCGCGGCTGTCGTCGAGCTCGAAGTGGAAGCGCCGCAGCAGGGTCGCCAGCACGATCGGCCCTTCCATCATCGCGAAGTGCATGCCGATGCAGAAGCGCGGGCCCGCGGAGAACGGCAGGTAGCTGCCCTTGGGGCGCGCGGCCTCGACCTCGGGCAAGAAGCGATCGGGATCGAAGCGATCGGGATCGCGCCAGACGTCGGCGCGGCGGTGCTGGGCCCACGCGCTGACGAAGACCAGCGATCGTGCCGGCAACGCGGTGCCGCACAGCTCGATGGGCTCGAGCGTGCGCCGCGGGAACATCATCACCGGCGGGTACAGTCGCAGCGCCTCGCGGAAGACGCGGGTCGTGAGCGCGAGTCGCTCGGGATCGAAACGGGTGATGGGTCCGTCGCCCAGCGCGTCCGCCTCCGCGACCACGCGCGCTCGCACCTCGGGATGGCGGGACAACAGGTAGAAGCACCACGCCAGGCTGGTGGCGGTGGTCTCGTGGCCGGCGACGAACAGCGTGACGACCTCGTCGCGGACCTGCGCGTCGGTCATCGCACCGCCCTCGTCGGCGTCGCGCGCGTGCAGCAGGCGCGACAGCAGGTCGTGGTGTTCGACGCCGTCGCGGCGGCGCTCGGCGATGAGCTCGTGGATCCGCGTCTCGACCACCGCCATCGCGGCGCGCAGCGCCTTGCTGCGCGAGCCCGGCACGAGGATCGGCGACTCGAAGGTGCCACGGATGCGCTCGAGCGCGCGCCGGACCGGACCCGGGCTGTGGTCGGCGAGCTTGCGCGTCAGGTCGAGCACGAAGATGTGCGGCACGATGGTCGGCGACGTCAACGCACCGTTCACCCAGCCCAGCGCGGTGGTCAGCGCGGCACCGAGCGCATCGGCCTCGTCGAAGGTGTCGGTGCCGAAGAGCGCGTTGCCGACCACGGTCATGGCGATGCGCGTGGTCTCGTGCGCGAGATCGATCGACTGGCCCGGGCTCATGCGATCGGCGGCGCGCTCGGCGGTCTGCTGCATGGCCTCGGCGAAGCGTGACAGCGCCGCGGGGGTGAAGATCGGCGCCATGAGCTTGCGCTGCCGTCGCCACAGCTCGCCCTCGCTGGTGAACAGACCCTGACCCGCGAGATCGTGCAGCAGCACCCGCAGGCCCGGCGACTTCTCGAAGCTCCTGGCCTGGGTGACGAGCACCTCGTGACACGCGTCGGGCGTGGCCGGCAGGATGAGCGGCAGGTGGAGGATCCGTCCGCGCACCAGCGGTGCGTCGGCGTTCGCGACCTCGCGCTGCATCGCCAGGCGCTCGGCGGTGGTGCGCCCGAAGCTGCCCAGCAGGCCCCGGTCTGCGATGCGGGGCAAGTCGTCGACGTGCAGCATGCCCGAGGGACGATAGCGAATCGCGAGATGTGACGCCGGGGGCGGCCACACCTCGCCGCGGCCCCGGGACGGAAATCCGCGCGGAACTTTTGCGCGGGCCGGGCGTCTGCCCCGACCATGCCGAGCCCCCGTTCGCTGTTGCCGGTCGCCGCGCTGCTGCTCGCTCTCGCTCCGACCGGGCAGGCCCAGGCCAAGGCGGCGTACGTGGACCTGCCGACGGCGTTGGACCGCGCCGAAGTGGTCGCGCTCGTGCAGATCGAGTCGGTCACGCCCGACGAGCTCCGCGGCGAGCACTGGCTCTACCGCCAGCGTGTGGTCGCGCGGCGGCTCGAGGTGCTCAAGGGTGAGGTGCCCGAGGTGTTCACGATCGGGGGCGACCGCGACTTCGTGTGTGCACCGGTGCCATACCATGCGCCCGCGACCGCGCTGTTGCTGCTCGCGCACGACGGCGAGGTGCTCGCGACGGTGAACAACGAGGACGGCCAGGCGTGGGTGTACGGCGATCGCATCGACTGGCCGTACGACGAGCTGCACGGGGACACGGTGCCGCTCGCCCCGGTGCTCGCGGATCTGCGGGCGCGCTTGGGGCCGAAGGTGGTGGCGACGCCACCGCACGCACCGACCGAGCCTGCGGCGGCCGATGCTGCGACCGACGTCGCCGTGCAGGACGTCGCATCGGCGGACGAACGACCGGTGTGGTTGGTGCCGATCTCCATGCTCGGTGGCGCGATCGCGGTGGGCCTGGGCTTTCTCGCGGCGCAGCGCCGCCGGCGGTGGGCGGGCTAGCTAGTACGCGACCCGCATCGTCAGCGTGCCGATAGCCGCGCCGCTGGGGAACCCGCACGAGAAGCACTGGCCCCCATGCAGCGCGCCGCCGTCACCATCGCCGGTGGTCTGCACCTGGCCGGTTCCCGCTGCGGGGCCGACGTTGGCGGTGAGCGAGGCGAAGCCGTCGTCGCCGGCGTCGAGATCGAGGAACTTGAACTCGCTGCCGCCGGCGTTGAGCCACCATGACAACACGGTGATCTTGGCGTTGCCCTGGCGCATGCGGCGGAAGACCGTCAGCGGCTCCCAGCTCACGGCCGAGTGGGCCCACCACAGCTTCTTGGTCACGCAGCTCGCGGACGCGGGCGCGTCGACGTCGAGCCCCGCGAGGCCGGTGCTCGCGATGCACACGCGCACGAAGTACTGCTTGTCGGCACCGGCCTTCAGCGCGTCGGGGGGCGTCACGACCAGCAGCTCGTCGAGGTCGAGCTTCACCACGCGTCGCGGCTCGCGGCCGGCCTTCGCGGGCACGTCGAAGCGCAGCTGGTAGCGGCCGTCGCCAGCCCGGCCGCCCAGCGCGAGCTTGTAGACGAAGGATGCGGGGGACGCCTGCGCGGCGGTCTTGGCGGTGGTGGTGGCGGCCGTGCGACCGCCCTCGCGCGTGGGCTCGAGGTCCCACAGGCGATCCCAGTCGCTGGTGCGGATCGGGCGGACGTCGAGCGCGGGGCGATCGGGGTCGGTGCCGAGCATCGCGCGGCCGAGCACGACCATCGCGTGCAGGACCTCGAGCGGATCGTCGCCGTCGTCGCGCAGGATCGTCGCGGCCGCGATCGCCTGCTCGAGCAGCACGTCGAGCTCGGCCATGCGCTGGGCCGCGCTGCCGTCGTCGTCCTCGATCGCGGCGCCCAGCAACAGCGCGGGGCCGCGATCGCCGTGGAACAGCGTGATCGCGCCGGCGTTGGTGCCGGCATGCGCGGCCGACAGCACCGTCGGCGAGGCGAGCTTGTGCAGCGTCTTGGTGTAACCGGTGGCGGTCGGACGCACCAGTGCGATCCAGACCGCGACCTCGTCGGTGCCGTCGGCATCGTCGAACGCGGTCGCCTTCACGCCGCGGTAGACCAGATCGAAGCCGTCCTGGGTGCCGTCGGCGAACATCTCCGGGATCTCGTCGCCCTCGATGGGCTCGAACAACGCGGCGAGATCGGGCAGCGACATGCCCGAGAGCTTCGCGCGCAGCTCGGTCTTGCTGAGCTGTCCCAGCGGCTTGGCCACGGTCGGCGCACCGACCTCGGCCTTGGGCTTGGCCTGTCCACCGCCGGCCGAGGCGGCGGTGGGAGCGAGCAGGGCCATCGCAACGGTGGCGGGCAGCAGGAAGCGGCGCACGGGCATGACGAACCGGGTGAGACCGGTCGGCCGGCGTTGTGACGCGTCGCGGCGGTGCCGCCCGACGCGGTCCTGCAGCCGCGCCGCGCGCCTTCGCAGCCGCGCCCGTGCTACGACGCTCGACGATGACGCCGCAGCTGTGGAGCCTGCCGTACTCACCATGGTCGGAGAAGGCGAAGTGGGCGCTCGACCACTGCGGCGTGCGCTACGCCAAGCAACGCTACGAGCCACTGCTGGGTGAGCCCGCGATGCGGTGGCGCACCCGCAGGTGGCGCGGCCGCGTGAGCGTGCCGGTGATGCGCTGCGACGACGGTTGGTTGACCGACTCGTTCGACATCGCGTGTTGGGCTGCCGCGCAGACGCCCGCGGCCGGGCTGGTGCCGCCCGCACTGCTCGAGCGCGTGCGCGAGGCCAATGCGCGCTCGGAGCGTGGGCTCGCGGCCGGACGCGCGCGCTCGCTGATGCGACTGCTCGACCATCGCGCGGGCTTGCGCGACATGGTGCCGCCGGCGACGCGGGGGCCGCTGGGTCCGCTCGCGGTGCCGATCGCGGCGTTCGGCGTGCGTCGGACCCTGCGCAAGTACCAGCAGACCGTCGCGGGCGACGCCGAGCAGACGCTGGTCGAGGTGCTCGATGGCCTGCGCGCCGAGCTGCACGCGCGCGGCGGAGCCGAGGGCGAGCTCGTGTACCTGCTGGGGAGCTTCAGCTACGCCGACATCGCGATGGCGCAGGTGCTCGCGTTCGTCGATCCACCCGCGACGCACCTGCGGCTGACCGAGGCCACGCGCGAGACGTTCCGCGACCCCGAGCTCGCGCCGCGCTACGACGATCTGCTGCGCTGGCGCGACGCGCTGTACCGCGAGCACCGCGATCGCGCCGCTGGCTAGCGCGTGAAAACCTGATTCGCGAAAACGCGAACACCGCCCTCGTCCCCTGCCGACGGCGTTCTCGTTGCCACGAATCAGGTTTCGAGGGGACTACCCCGGCGGCGGTGGTGGCGTCGAGATGATCTCGACCCCGCTGCCGCCGACGTAGCCGTAGCTGACGTCCTGCGCGTAGCCGACCACGGTGATGCCGAAGGGCTCGCTGCCCTCGATCTCGTGGCCGCCGGCTTCGACCGGCAGGTGCGCGAACTCGAAGGCCTGGTCGAGCTGGCCCAGCGGCGTGAACGCGACCGCGACGTCGCTGCCGTCGAGCGTGGTGGTCGAGCCCTCCGGTCGCACCACGGTGACGAAGTTGCTGGCGTAGCCCTGCGGCACCAAGAACGCGTAGCGATCCTCGTACTGCTGCGCGGCGGGCACGAGGATCATCGACGGATCGCCCGGGCGCAGCAGCTCGCCGAAGTACTGGTTGCTCAGCAGGAACTGCGCCACGCAAAACGGCGTGTCCTCGTCGGCGGCGCGCACGGAAAACGGCGCGTCGGTGACGAACGCGACGGTCTGGTACGCGTCGATCGTCGCGGGTGCGCCGGCCGGGCGCATCGGCTCGTACTGCAGCATGGTGCCGTCGAAGGCGCCGGTGATGCGAAACTGCGTGGCGTCGCTGCCGCTGCCGGTCGCGGGTGCGGCCGGGGCCACGACGTACGCGCTGCCCCACGCGGTCAGCGGCAGCATCTGGTGTTCGACGTGATCGGCGCAGCACACGTCGGCGTCGGCGGGCTCGGAGGTCGCCACGCTGCCGGAGAACACCGCCACGGGCTTGTCCGCGACCACGCGCGTACCCGAGAGGTTGCCCCACCGTGGCATGCCGCGCTGCGACGAGATCGCGGTCAGGACCTCGCCGCGATCGAGCGCCACGTTCTCGACCGGCCCGTCGTGCAGCAGCGCCGTGGGGTACAGCGTGACGGTGGTGCCGTCCTCGGTCGCCACCACGGACACGAACGCGCCGGTGTTGTCGTCCGAGGCCGAGAAGGCGTCGACGTCCACGAGCACCGCGTCGCCGGTGATCGCGGTGTAGTCGCCGTCGAGCACGTGGGTCGGGAACAGGATCGTCGCGTCGTTGGAGTACACCGGGCTGGCGTTGTCCAGCGGCTGGAACTGGTACGCCACGATCGGCGCGTCGGCGGCGATGCGGTAGGCGACACCGTCGGCGCTGGTGACCCCGGGCTGGATGTTCATCGCGTCGAGCGCGAACACGCGGATGGTCGAGGCCGGCACCACGCCGCTGGCGACGGGCGCGTCGCTGCTGCCGACGAAGATCTCGACGTTGGCCGGCATCAGCGTCGAGGGATTGTTGACCACCACCGCGAACTGCTGATTGGCCGGCGGCACCGCCAGCGGTGCCTGCGAGACGTTGGGCAGATCGACGGCCCAGAACTCGCAGCCCTCGTTGGTCGACAGCGCCTCGGCGTCCTCGCACGTCAGCGGCACGACCGTGCCGCCGCCGAGATCCTGCGCGGGGCCGATGTCGAGCTTGCCGCCACCGCTGTCGTCGACGGTGCCGGTGGTCGCGGTGGTCTGCGCATCGCCGACGGTCGCCGTGGTGCTCGGCGAGCCGCCGGTGGTGTCGGCGGCGGGCTCGTCACGCACGTCGCTGCAGCCGGGCGCTGCGAGCACGGTGCCGAGCACGATCCCGATGCGGCGCGTCATGACCCACGGTACCACGCGGCCGGCGCGTGGATCGCAGGCGGCGGTCCCGCTGCGCGCGGACCCGCCGATGCGTGGGGCGGCGACTTCGGTCCGCGACCGCGTCAACGGCAGGGCAGGTGCACGTCGACGACCTCGCCCACGCGCGTGGCATTGCCCTCGCGCAGCTCGAACGCGGCCCGCTCGACGCCGCAGTTGCCGTGCGCGTCACAGCTCGCGCGACGCGCGAAGCCGAGATCGATCGCGACGATCTGCGCCTGCGCGATCGGGCGCAGCTCGCCCGCGGCACCGATGCGGTCGTCGTCGAGGTCGGACCACAGCACCAGCTCGCCGAAGCGTGCGTCGGCGGCGGTGATCCTGCCGTCGCGGTTGCTGTCGAGCTCGGACAGGGCCTCGAACCCCTGGCTCGCGGTCCCGGAGGCGATCGGCGTGGCGCTGCCGAAGAGCTCGGCGCCGCTGCGGATCTGCCCGTCACCATCGCGATCCATCGCGAGCCACGGCGCGCTGGGCCAGTCGGTGCTCATGCACGAGCCGTCGGTCGACAGGTCGAACGAGGCCGCGACTGCCGGTGCGAAGTCGAGCGACTCACCGGGGAACTGCAGCACCAGCGGCGTGTTGCAGTCGGGCTCGGACCACGAGTACCACTCGAAGTGGTCCTCGGCCCAGACGCAGATGTCGCCCATGCAGCCGTAGTCGTAGCCATCACCGGGGGTGCACACGGGATCGTCGTCGCTGCACGGCGTGTCGAACTCCACGCCGTCGATCACGATGCACCACGAGGTGCCCTCGGTGCCGTCGTCGAGCTGGCACGCGGTGCCGAGCGAACCGTCGGGTCCGTCGCACAGGCTCGCGGCGTCCGGGCGCGGCTCGGGCGACGGCGGCGGCTCGCCCGTCGGCGGATCCTCCGTATCCTGCGTGTCGTCGTCCGCCGGCTCGTCCGCGCCGTCGTCGGGCGTGTCGTCGTCATCGCCACCGCCATCGGCGACGTCGCGATCGACCGAGCGGTCCACCGGATCGCACGCGATCGCGCTCGAGCACATCCCCACCAACACGCAGCCCATCCACCCACGCCAACCCAACACCACCATGGCATCGGGCCCTTGCAGGCGAAGTGCCAGCGTCAGCCGCCGTGGTTGCGGGGCCCGGGGCCCGCCGATCGCGACATCGCGGTCGCGGTCCGGGTCAGCGGCGTCACAGCCGTCGCGACGGCCCGGGCATCAGCGAAGTGGCAGTTGCAGCGCGAGCGCGAAGTGCTGCGTGCCGTCGCCGAACGGCAGCCCACGCCAGGCCTCGAAGCACGGCTGTTCGTCGGGCATGGCGCCGCTGTCGGGCAGCCACGTGCCATACAGCCAGTCGAGTGCGCGCATCTCGAGCTCGATCGGACCTTCGATCGCGAGCTCCGCCACGCGCAGGCGCGGCAGCGCCAGCACGCCGACCTCGCCGTCGGGCGGGCGCGGCCCGGGCAGCACCACGCCCACGTCGTAGCGACAGTCGTCGAGCGCGACGAGCACGGGATCGTCCCAGGTATAGCCCAGCCACTGCCCGCCCTCGAGCTTGCGCGCGCGCGCCCACGAGACCATGCGCTCGCTGGCCTCGACCACACCGCCGCGGTACGGCTGCAGCACGCGGATGTACGCGATGTGTCGCGCCGGCAGTTCGCGCACGGTCACGCGGAACCCGTCGGGGTTGTCGCCCGGCGGCAGGCGCTGCAATCGTTGGTCGGGGAACCGATCGACGAGCGCGTCGCGGTGGTGCGCGCGGTGGACCGTGAGATCGTAGGCCGACGGCGGCAGGCCGTAGCGCTGCTTGAACGCGCGCGAGAAGTCGGACGACGACGAGAAGCCGCATGCCAGCGCGATCTCGGTGAGGTTGGGACCGCCGTCGCGATCGGCTGCGCGCGCCATCATGCCCAGCGCGCGCTCGAGCCGCAGCCGTCGCACGAACGCCGCGAGCGTCTCGCCGACGAGCTTCTGGAAGACGCGATGGAAGTGGAACGGCGAGAACGCGGCGACGCGCGCGACGTCCGCGAGCGCCAGCGGCTGCTCGAGGTTCGCGACGACGTGGTCGATCGCGCGGTTGACCGAAGCGAGGTAGTCGACGCGCTGGTTCATCGCGGGGTGCCTCGCACTTTCGCAAGAATTGGCAAGCCCGCCCAGCGCGCCCGGAGTATCCCCTGGCCATGGCGAATGACGCATCCAAGCCCTCCTCCGGCCCGCTCGATCTCGGGCACTTCTCCATCAGCCTCGCGGTCGCGGACATGGAGGCAGCCAAGTCCTTCTACGAGACCCTGGGCTTTCGCCGCATCGCGGGCGACGGCAAGAAGTTCCTCGTGCTCGCCTCTGGCACCGCGAAGATCGGCCTCTTCCACGGCATGTTCGAGGGCAACATGATCACGCTCAACCCGCCCGACGCGCGCGCCATCGAACGCACGCTGCAGGCCGCTGGCTACCGCACCGACAAGGCCACCGAGCCCGGCGACGGGCCGGCGCACTTCGTGATCAAGGACCCCGACGGCAACGTGCTGCTGGTGGATCAGCACGAAGCCACGCCGAAGTGAGCGGCGTGCTCATGCGGGCGGCAGGCACACGCCGACGCGGTCGGCTGCAGGCACGTGCCGCCTCGACGTCGGCCACGCGGCCGCGCTATCGTGTTCCCATGCCCCGATCGCAACACCGTGCGCGCGCCGCCGCAGTCGCGCTGACACTCGTGCTCGCGTGCGGCGAGGCCGACGACGGCTCACCGGCGCCGGTGGGCAGCGCGACGGCGGGGATGGTCAGCGTCGGCGCGACGTTCGGCGGTGGGGGCGACGGCGCGTCGGCGTCGGGCGCGGGCACCGGCGGCGGCGGATCGGGCGGGGGGTCGAGCGAGAGCAGCGGTAGCTCGGGCGGTGCGTCGACGTGCATGGCATCGGGCGAGGCGTGCGACACCGAGGGCGTGTGCATCGCGATCGGCAACGGCTTCGGCTGCGGCCACGGTGCCGCCGGCGATCCGTGCGAGCAGGCCAACGACTGCCCCACCGGTAGCTGCATCCTGCAGCCGACGGGCGCGAGCGTGCCGGGGGTCTGCTCGGGCTTGCCGTGCGACTCGCCGGGGGCGCCGTGCGAGAACGACGGCAACTGCGTGCTGCAGACGGAGGGCGCGACGGTGTGCTCGCACGGCAACGTCGGTGAGCCCTGCACCACCGACGCGCAGTGCATGAGCATGAGTTGCTCGAGCACGACGCAGCTGTGCAAGTGAGGTTCGTGCCTCGCCCCAGCGGCGACGCGAACCCGGGGCGATGCCATGGGGGCCGCGGGCGTCGTTCTCGTGTTGCCGGGTTTCACCACGGGCTGCTAGGGTCTCCATCGTGCCGATGGAGCGACCCGTGCCGTTCGCGGTGTGGACGGACGCCTCGGGCGCACCCGGCTACTTGCACGGGACCAAGGCCGACCTCGCGCCCGGCGACTCGATCGAGCCCGGTCGCCCGTCGAACTACAGCGCGCGCAAGCACGCCGCGTTCGTGTACCTCACCGGCACGCTCGACGCGGCGACCTGGGCCGCCGAGCTCGCGCTCGGCGACGGAGTCGGCCGGATCTACGTCGTCGAGCCGACCGGAGCGATCGAGGACGACCCGAACCTCACCGACAAGAAGTTCCCGGGCAATCCCACGCGATCGTTTCGCACGCGTGCAGCGCTGCGGGTGCTCGGCGAGCTGACCGGCTGGCAAGGGCATCTGCCCGAGCAGATCCAGGCGATGAAGGACGCGTTGGCGCGGCTCGCCGCGCAGGGCGTCGAGGCGATCGAGGACTGAGGGGCTGTCCACGGGTGCTGGCGGGCTCCACTCGCGGAGCGACGTCCGCATCGACTGAGTGCGGCGCGCTGGCCTCGGCCGTCGGGACGCGCAGCCGCGACATCGAGCCGGTGACACATCCTGCACCCTGCGGTGTTGCATCGCCGTGAGCTCGACCCGACGCAGCTGGTGCCGTCGACTCGGTGCCGCCCTGGTCGTCGTTCCGGCGTCGGGCTGCGAGCTGCCCGACGGCACGGGCATCGCCTACGAGACCTGGCACGACTACCCCGACGCCGACCTGCCGCCGGAGCTGCGGCTGGTCCAGGCGGCGATCCTGGCGGCGAATCCCCACAACACGCAGCCGTGGCGGTTCGTGGTCTCGCCCGAGGTGATCGAGCTGTGGCAGGACACCGAGCGCGATCTCGGTGCGATGGATCCGATCGGCCGCGAGCAGGTGATCGGGCTCGGCTGCGCGCTCGAGAACCTCGCGACCGCGGCGCCGGGGTTCGGTCGCAGCGCGACGATCGAGCCGTACCCGGATCCCGACGCGCCGCAGCTGACGGCGCGCGTCGGGCTCGCGACGACCGAGCCGCGCGCGCGACCGCTCGCGGACACCATCGCGCGGCGTCACACGCAGCGCGGTCGCTACCTCGACGCGCCGCTGTCGGAGCACGTCGAGCACGCGCTCGAGGAGTTGCTCGTCGATCTCGCGGACGTCGAGCTCGTGTTGCTGCAGTCGAGCTCGGACCGCGCGGCGTTCCGAACCGGCACCATCGCGGCAACGAAGGCGATCGTCGCCGATCGTGAGATGAACGAGGCCTCGCACCGCTGGTGGCGGCAGACCGAGTCGGAGATCGAGCGCGAGCGCGACGGCCTCACGCTGATGGCGACGGTGTCGGGCGCGGCCACGCGGGCGATCGGCAAGCTCGGCAAGGGGCCCGACGCCGCCAAGACGGGCCAGTACTGGATCCGCAACACCGAAGGCCCGCAGACCACGGCGTCGGCATTCGGCGCCTTGGTCACGCCCGCGCTGCAGGACCGAAGCACGCTGCTCACCGTGGGTCGTGCGTGGCAGCGGATCCACCTGTGGATCGCTGCGCACGGGCTCTGCGCGCAGCCGCTCAACCAGATGTTCGAGCGTCGCGATCGCGAGCTCGCCCGCGATCTCGCGCCCGACTTCGGGCCGAAACTGGCCGATCTGGTGGGCGAGCACGGCCAGCTCGGATTCCGCATCGGCTACGCGTGGGACGAGTTCGGGCCCAGCCCGCGCCGTCCGGTCGATTGGGTGGTGGCGACGTGATCGCGCCGCTCGTGCTGGTGCTCGCGGGTGTCCCCACGAGCACGGCCGCGCCACGGGTCGAGCCAGTGATCGGCGTCGCCGGCCAGCTCGGCTTCCGCCGCATGGCGGTGGTCGTCGATGGTGACCGCCACGCCCAGATGCGACCGATCGGCGTGCCGCTCGAGCTCGAGCTCGGTGCGCAGCTGTGGTATCGCAAGGGCGATCGCTTCGGCAGCAACGGCTGGCGCGGAGTGTTCAGCGCGACCACCGGACCACTGTTGCCCACCGGCGGCTGGCCGCTGTCGCTGCTGCACATGAGCCTGCGCGAGCTCGGCCGCCGCCCCCGCCTGCGCTTCGCCACCGGCGTGGGCGTGCAGGTCGCCGTCGACCTCCCGCACGCGCACTGGCCGTGGCTGGCCGTGGGCGTGCCGCTGGTCCTCGCCACGCGCCGCGTCGACGTGTGGCTCATGCCCTCGATCACCGCGCCGCTGGCGGTCGACCGGTTTGCGTTCTTCGGCGGCCACGGCTGGCGCGGCGTCGCGCCGATGGTGATGCCGGTGGTCGCGGGGGTTCGCTTCAAGCTCGGCCGCGCGTGAGCGGGGCGTGCTCGATCGCAGCGATCGCGTTCTCCACGGTCGTCGCGTGCGGGAAGTGGTTGGTCGGCGCGTCGTGTTCGGTGCGCCGCGTCAGGTTGCGCAGCGCATCGCAGCCGAAGTTGCGTACCGTGTGGCTGCCGGGGCGGTCCACCGTGGCGGACGTCAGCTGCCACCGGTCCGCGTCGTGCGGATCGCCGACTCGTCGAGCGTGTCGCCCATCTCCAGGAACCGCACGTTGGTGAAGCCATGTTCATCGATCACGCGCTTCACGTCATCGGTACAGAACACCCATGCCGGAAGCTCTTGGATTCGAAAGATGCCGTTTGTCTCCCGTACAACGAGGCCTTCACCCGCCACGCGAGGGTGAAGTCGCGTGATCAGCTCGGCGCGGTCTCGATCCCACGTCTGCTCCATGTGTTGGACGCCGCGGGGCACAACGTGTGTAGTGCCATCCTCGTTCTTGACCTCGGTGACCGTGGATCGCTCCCGGTCCAGGCGGGTCCAAGTCGTCACGTGGAGCTCGCCTAGGTTCGACCCGGAGTACGGGAGCTCGACTCGCCGCTCTTTGGATCGGCGCTTGGCGGGCTCCGAATTCTCCAACATCTCGATCGCGCAGAATTCGAAGCCGGGCACTTCCGCTTCCTGAAGAGCGTTGGCGACGCTCTCCTTGACGACAAGTTCCGAATCGAACCCCGGCCAGGTGAAATCCCCAACGACGTCCGAACCTGGCTCCCATTCGATGACCAGAGGCCGAACTCGGCGAGAAGGAGAGCCCGCCCACGAGCCCCGACGACTTGCTCGTGCGTACTCGGCCTTGGACGGGTCTGAGAAACGCCAGATCTTCATGGGCGGTACCCTCCTAGCCCGAATTGAATGACGAGATCGTCACGGATCTCCAGGACGTGATGCTGCATCACGCCAACCGACGCCTCGACCGCGCCTGCCTGCTCGAGGAAGGGTTGCTCGCAACACTCGACCGATCGTACGTCCACGTCGCCGATGCCGAGCTCGACGAGTGGCTCTCGTGGGCCTGTCGATCGCAACTCTCACCCTTCATCGACAGTGATGCGGTGCCGCGCGAAAGCGGGACGATGCAGCCTCCATCACGTCTCGACCTCTGCTGTCGTCGGCCCCGCCTCGACCGCGTTCGCCAACGTGTCGCGCGTTCCGCCCCGCAGGTTCCGCACGAGCGCGCGGACCGTGAGAAACGGGCCCCAGGGCAGGCCCCACCAGCCGAAGACGAGGGTGATGGCGATCGTCATCAGCCGCGTCGGGAGCGTCGCATCGACACCGACGATGAGCGGGCGGCTGGGGAAGCGCATCGAGACCGCGAGCATCGAGATCACGGCGTCGTACACGACGACCTCGGCGTCGGCGGGAAGCCGGGCCGCATCGCGGTGCACGCGGGCGGCGAAGCGGTCGGCCGCGCGTTGCTGCTGCCACACCCACGCGAACACGACGCCGAAGGGGACGATGCAGATCGCGACCAGCGTCGGATCGAGGATCGCCGGCGTCCCCCTGGCGAAGTGGCCGACCAGCATTCCGATCCCGACCAACGGCGGTACCGCAAGAAACAGTGCGAAGTTGAAATCGTCGCCGCGGTCGAGGAATGTGCCCTTGCGGTGACGTGCGTTCGTCGTCGCGGGTCTGGCCGTCGCCGGGCCCAGGCCCGCGGCGGCGGCCGAGGCTTCACGGCGGGCGCGGCGGAAGTAGTGGACCGCCAGGCCCGCCAGCAGGATGCCACCGAGCACGGTGGTCCAACCCACCACCGGCATGGGCTTCACGCCGAGCTCGATCGACGCCGTGCCCTCGATCGGCGTTCGCGTCATGCCGAACACATCCGACGGTCTCGAATCGGTGGAGCGGAACACGCCGATGCCGACCAACGCACCGTCGTCGCGGCGTCGCAGCGGCACCAGCATGCGTTGACCGCCTTGGATCGAGCGCTCGACCGCCGCGTCCCAGTCGGCGTCGCAGCCGTCGAGCTGTACCCATCGACGTTTCGCCACCGCCGAGAGTGCATCACCATCGCACGCGATCGCGAGCGGCTCGGGGTTGGCGCGTACTTCGAGCAGCGTCCAGATCCCGAACAGCAACGCGAGTACGCCGAAGACGCTCATCAAGAGCGGCGGGACGTACGATCCCTTGGGTGCCGTGTTGCGTCCGTTCATCGGCCGCGTCATCTTTGCCGATCGCAACAGCTCCGACAACGCATCGAGTGGGGCGCGTGTCGCTTTGGCCGATCGATCGTCGGCGTCGCGTTGCGCGGCGGCTGCACTCCCAGGGCGCGCTCGTGCTGGAGGCCGGCCACACCCGAGCCGCCCCCCGTCCCCCCGCCGCGCCGACCCGCGCGTCACCCCCCGCCGCGACCTGCCCGTCCCGCATCGCATCGCTTCTGACCCGAGCCGGCCATGCGTCGCGACGCTCGCATCGCGGGCTCGGTGGCGCGCCTTGAGTCGGCGCACCCGAGCGGGGTATCAACGTCCGACGTGATCCGCTCCGCGACGCGCGTGGTCGTGCTCGGCATGCTCGTCGGTGGCTGCGGCGAGCCGCCTGCGGTCGGGCCGAGCACCGCGCCGCAGGCCGGCGGCGGCGAGGCGGCGCGCGACGGGGCGACGACGGGCGCGCCCGCGGGTCCGCGGATGCTGACGCTCGGGCGCGGTGGGGTGCGGCTGGGCGATCGCGAGCTGTCGCCGCTGCGGCCGGCGACGGCGCCCGGTGTGCTGACCGACGATCTGCAGCCCAGCTATGTGCTGGCGGCGGTGCGCGATGCGGTCGCGGGCGAGGCCATCGCGGGATTCGAGCTGGGCGACGACGTGACGGTCGGCGCGGTGCGGGGCGTGCTCGCGTCGCTGGCGACGCCGCGGATCGATCGCATCGTCGCAGGCGCGACCACGGTCGCGATCCCGCTGTCGTTCGCCCCGCGCGGCGACGGTGCGCGATTGCAGGTCCGCGAGCACGGCGTGGAGCTCTTCGAGGGCACGCGCTCGCTCGCGCGGGCCGACACCGTGGACGCGGCGTTGTTCGCAGCGCTGTCGCCGGGCTCGCGCGAGCGCCCGCTCGCGATCGAGATCGCGGATGCGAATCCCGCCGCGGCGCTGGTGACGATCCTCGCCGCGGCCGCAGCCGCGGGGCTGCCCGGTGCGATCCTGGGCTCGGATCACGCACCCTGCGTCGAGCCGCCGCCGGGCATGTCGTGTGTGCCCGGTGGATTCGTGCGGGTCGGCAGCGACGACGGCCCACCCGAGGAACGCCCGGCGCGCGAGCTCGAGATCTCGACGTTCTACATCGATCAGAAGGAGATCACGATCGCCGAGTACGATCGCTGCCATGCCGCCGGCGCCTGCCCGCGCCGCCGCAACGGCGAGCAGAAGATCATGCAACCATTCGTGGGTCCGCAGCAGCCGATGGTGCCGCTCGACTGGGAACGCGCGGTCCGCTACTGCGCGTGGGCGGGCAAGCGCCTGCCCACCGAATGGGAGTGGGAGAAGGCCGCGCGCGGTCCCGACGGCGACGTCTATCCGTGGGGCAACGACGAGCCCACCTGCGATCGCGCGCAGTACCGCGAATGTGCGCCGGTGGGTTGCAAGCCCTATCCCGGCAAGGCCCATCGCTGGGATTGCAACGAGCACGACACCAAGCCCGTGGGGCACTTCCCCGCCGGCCACTACGGGCTGTTCGAGATGGCCGGCAATGGCTACGAGTGGACCGCGAGCGCCGGCGTGGAGGACCTCGTGGCCTGCGGCGCTGCGTGCAATGGTCGCGATCCCCAGGGCCCGTGCGACGGCGCGACGCCGTGCAAGTCCACGCGCGTGCTGCGGGGTGGATCGTGGTACTGGCCCGCGGCGCGGATCCGCGGCGCGCACCGTCGCATCGAGTCGGTCCGCAGCGGCAACCACCGCCTCAGCGGGCGCTGTGCGACCGACGACGGTGTCCTGACCGCGTTCCCGCCGATCGCGATTGCGACGCCCCGCACCGCGCCGCCCGATCCCGCACCGCCGGACGCCGACGCGCTGGCGACATTCCACGCCATCGCGCAAGACCCGATCGAGGAGAAGCCGATCTGCTCCGAGACCGTGCGCGAGGCCTGGGGCCCGGCGCAGTCCCGCGGCGGTCGCAGCGAGGTCGGCTGCCGCGATCCGTTCCCCTATCTCGAGTCCAACGAGCCGCGCGCGTACCTGTGGCAGCGCTACCTCGCGAACATCGGCGGCGGCTACCTCGGCGTCGGCAGCGATCAGAACTATTCGTTCATCGCGATCGCGCGCTCGCAGTGGGCGTGGGTCATGGACTACGACCCGCGCGTGACCGATCACCACCAGCGCCTGCGCGTGTTCGTGCTCGCCGCGGCGACGCCGGAGGAGTTCGTCGCGCTGTGGTCGGGCCCCGAGTCCAAGCGCGCGGTCGAGCTGATCGAGGCGGAGTTCGCGGGCAAGCCCGAGCTCGCGAAGCTCCGCCGCGGCTACTGGGCCACGCGCGATCGGCTGCACACCTACTATCGCGGCCAGCTCGAGCCCGAGACCAAGGCGCCGGGATACGGCTGGCTCGCGAACCCCGAGCACTACGCCTACGTGCGGCTGCTGTTCCAGCAGGGTCGCATCATGCCGATCAAGGGCGACTTGCTGGGCAAGGACTCGATGCGCACCGTCGGCGAGGCCGCGCGCAAGCTCGGCGTGCCCGTGCGCGTCTTCTACACCTCGAACGCACCCAGCTCGTGGGGCGGTCAGATCACCGCCGGCTACCGCGCCAACGTGCGCGGTCTGCCGTTCGATCACCGCAGCATCGTGCTGCAGACCATGTCCGGCGGCGGCTTCCGCCAGAGCGGGCACTGGCACCACAACGTCGAGGGCGGCCGCCAGATGCAGCGCCGCATCGCACGCGCCGGCTACGAGCAGGTGATGCAGCTGCTGTTCGAGCGCATCCCCACCGACCACGGCGACGTCACCATCATCGGTCTGCCCAGCAACGCGGGCGACTGACGCCGACGGCGATCTCGGCGGCGGACTTGCCCCGGGCCACCGGGCTCGCGCATGCTGTCGACGTGCGTCGACTCGGCCTCGCGATCGCGACTGTGGCGTTGTGGAGCGCGACCGCGGGTCACGTGCACGCAGCGCCGCCGCCGGTGCGGTCGGTCTCGGGCTTCCCCGCGCACGACGCCAAGCGCGAGAGCACGCTGTTCGGCAAGCTGCGCGCGACCGATGCCGCGGTGATCGGCAAGGCCAAGACCCGCGGCAGCTTCGCCACCGACGGCGATCGGTTGCGGCCGGTGTTCGCGACGCCACCGGCCGAGCAGCTGTGGTTCCCCGAGGATCCCGCGGCGCACCTGGGCAACGGTCTGGTGCGCGTGCGCATGGAGGCGTCGGCGTCGCTCGATCTCAGCGTGCTGGTGCGTCAGCGCTACAGCGGCGATCCGCCGGAGTTGCTGTCGGGCTACGGCGCGTCGCTCGAGGGCCAGAGCTTGCGGCTGCATCGCTGGGACCGCGGCATGGTGCTGCCGCTGGGCCCCGAGGCCGCGATCGGCAGCAAGACCGCGCCGCTCGAGAAGCGCAAGACGCTCGAGCTGGTGCTGCTCATGGTCGGGCCGCAGCTGGTCGCGAGCGTCTACGACGGCGACACGCTCGAGCACATCGCGACCACGACCGCGCACGACACCACCTACGCCTTCGGCTGCGTCGGCGTGCGCGTGGGACCCAAGCACGACGCCAAGGCCGCGATCACGGCGATCACCGCGATGGACGCGGCCAAGCACGCCAGCACCGTGCACATGCCCGCGCGCGGCCGTCGCTACGGTGTGATGCCGCCCTCGGACGTCACGCCGTTCGGCAACACCCGCTACGCCTGGATCGACGCGGACGCGCTGCGGCGCTTGCCCAAGGCCCTGCGCGGCGCGGTCACGGCGAAGCTCGCGACGCCCGAGGGCGAGCGCGCGGTGTTGTTCCTCGACACCGTCGGCTACGAGCGACTGCGGCGCAGCGAGGTCGCGGTGCTCGCGGTCGACAGCAACATTCCGTGGAAGGTCGAGAACGAGGCCTTCCGCGCACGCGAGGGTCAGCCGGCGCAGCGGCGCGGTCGCGGCTTCGTGCTCGACGACAGCTACAAGGATCCCGCGCTGGTCGAGCAGCTGCTGCGCGCCTACCACGAGCGACATCCCAAGCTCACCGAGCTGGTCGAGCTGGGCCGCAGCCACGCCGGCCGGCCGATCTGGGCCCTGCGCATCGGCGCGGCCAAGTCGCGCGACGACGTGCCCGCGGTGCTGTTCAACGGTGGTCACCACGGCAGCGAGCTGCTCGCGATCGAGTACGTGCTCGACGCGATCGACACGCTGCTCGCCGGGCATCGCCACGATCCGCGCGTGACGGCCTGGCTCGAGCAGCTCGACATCTGGTGCGTGCCGCTGGTCAACGTCGACGGCAATCACATGTTCGTGCACGAGTCGCGCTTCGCCATCCGCAAGAACGCGTTCGATGGCGACGGTGACGGCCACGCCGATCCCTTCGAGGGCGTGGATCTCAACCGCAACTACCCCTTCGGCTGGGGCGGGCCCGGCAGCTCCGACGCTCCGATGCACAAGTGGTATCGCGGGCCCGCGCCGGGCTCGGAGCCGGAGACGCTGGCGATGATGGGCCTGGCCGAGCGCGAGCGCTTCGCCGCGGTGCTGTCGTTTCACACCTACGGCACCGACGTGTACAGCTCCTACGTGGTCGAGACCAAGCGCGACCTCGAGCCCGACGTGCCCAAGGCCATCGGCATCGAGCTCGCGACCGCCGGTGGCGTGCAGCCCAACGATCGCAGCTACGCGGTGCGCAAGGGCCCGTACCCGGTCGCGGGCAGCGACCAGGACTGGTACCTGCACGAACACGGCACCATCGCGTTCGTGATCGAGGGCTCGCACCACAACCCCGCGCTCGACGTGCGCAACGAGGCCATCGCGGCCACGCGTCCGCTGTGGATGGCGCTGCTCGATCGCGTGCGCGGGCCATGGGTCGGCGGGCACGTGCGCGACGCCGCGGGCAAGCCGGTCGCCGCCGAGGTCCACCTCGCGGAGATCGAGCGCTTCGAGGGCGAACGCTGGACCACGCGCGCCCGCGACGGCCGCTTCGATCGCGCGGTCGCGCGACCGGGCAGCTATCGCGTGGTCGTGACGCCCGAGAAGGGCGAGCCGTTCGAGCGCGTGGTCAAGGTCGGCGCGCGACGGACCGACGTGGAGATCGTGGTGAAGTGAGGCGGGCCGCGGCGCTGGGCTTGGCGCTGCTGGCGTGCGGGCGCGAGCCGCCGCCGGCGGTGGTGCAGCAGGATCCGGCGGTCGAGTCGGAGGCGCCGTCGAACACGACGCCCGACCTGGGCGCGGAGCCGGGCACGAACGCCGCGCCGCCATCGGTGCCCGCGCCGCCGCAGCTGCCGGCGACCACGCTGCCGCTGGTGCTGCTCGCGACGCAGGTGCCCGAGGATCCTGCCCAGGCACGCGCGACGATCCGCGACGCCGAGGCCGGCACCATCGCGCACTATCGCAGCGGCGACGCGATCCGCAAGACCGCGATCGTGGCGTCGATCGCCGCGGGTCGCGTCGAGCTGCTGCACGACGAGCAACGCGAGGTGCTGCTCGCCGGCGCCGAGCCGGCCGCGCTGTCGCCCGACGACGTCTTCTACGCCGACTTCATCGACGAATCGATGCCCGAGACCATGGCCGACGGCGTGCAGCTCGAGTCGGGCCCGGGTTGGGTGGTGAAGACGCCGGCGTACGCCTGGGGCACGCGCCGCGCGGTGCATCGGCTGCGCGAGGCGTTGCGTGCCTACGTGCGGGTCGCCGAGGGCGGTCCCGACGTGCACGTCGGCGATCTCAGCAAGCCCGGCGGCGGGCCGTTCCCACCGCACATCTCGCACCGCGCCGGCCGCGACGTCGACATCGGCTACGTGCTGCGCGGCAGCGTCGCGGACGTCTCGCGCTTCGTGACCGCGACCGCCGCGAACCTCGATCGCGCGCGCACGTGGAAGCTGGTGCGCGCGCTGCTCGACAGCCACGCGGTCGCGTGGATCTTCATGGACTACGAGGTGCAACGGCTGCTGTACGAGCACGCGCTCGGCAGCGGTACGCCGCGCGAGACCCTCGATGCGCTGTTCCAGTATCCCAAGGGCAACCGCGCGACCGCGGGCATCATCCGCGACTGGCGGGGGCACGCGGATCACTTCCACGTCCGCTGGACGCAGTGACACCGATCGCGGCAGGCACCGCCCGGCGCGGGCCGTGGCATGCCGACCGTGCCCGGCTTCGACGGCGGCTGCGTCGACTGATACCGTAGAGACGATGATGCTCGCAATGGTCGTCGCATCGGCGTGGCTACTCTCGGGTTCGCTCGCACCGCCGGCCAACGCGGACGTGAAGCCGTCGCCGTCGCCGTCGCCGATCGTGGCGCGTCGCATCGCCACCGGTGGCATCTACAACTGTGCGCTGCGATCGGGCAAGGTCTACTGCTGGGGCCTCGCGCGCGGTCACACCGAGGGCAAGGCCTTCGCGATCCCCGGCATCGACGACGCGGTCGAGGTCGCGGCGGGCTACGAGTCGGCGTGTGCCCGCCATGCGACCGGCCGCGTGACCTGTTGGGACGAGCGGGCGCAGCACGAGGTCGAGGGCGTCACGGGCAGCAACGGCATCGCCGTGGGTGCCGAGCTCGCCTGCGCCACCGTCGGCGAGCGCGTCGCGTGCTGGCGGCCGCAGTACCGCGCCGCAGCGCCGCCGGTGGCGCGCGAGGTGCTCGGCGTCGCGGACGCGATCCAAGTCGCCGCGGGCTTCTATCACGCGTGTGCGCTCGAACGCGGCGGCACGGTGAAGTGCTGGGGTCGCGACATGGACGGCGTGCTCGGCACCGCCGACGATTCCGAACCGAGCTTCGATCGCGGCACCGCGGGCGCCGATGCCTGGGTCGCGCAGGCCATCGACTTCCGCAGCGGGAAGTTCGACACCAAGGCCTTCTGGAAGGCCACCAAACCGCTCGACCAGCAGCTCGCGCGCTGCGTCGATGCGCTCGGCGCGGACGAGCA
This sequence comes from Nannocystaceae bacterium, assembly GCA_019694555.1. Taxonomy (GTDB): domain Bacteria; phylum Myxococcota_A; class Polyangia; order Nannocystales; family Nannocystaceae; genus Xiheibacterium. The sequence continues at coordinate 18,093 of JAIBBS010000023.1, read as the reverse complement.
GCGCCGCACGATCGAGTTCGAGATCGAGGTCGACGGCAAGGGCCTGGTCACCGACGTCCGTCCCTTGCGCTCGCAGCTGGGCGCGCACGCGACCGAGGCGCTGCATCGCTGCGCCGCGGCGGCATGGTTCGCCGACGCGCCCGCGCTGCGACCCGAGTCGGGCAAGCCCGCCACGATCGCGGCGATGCTGTTCGTACAGACGCAAGACGGCGCGCTGCGGACGGCGCGGCCGGTGCTCGACCAGGCCGTCGCGCTGGCGTCGAACGGATACTTCACCTGTGCCGTCCTGGCCGACACGACGCTGCAGTGCTGGGGCTACACCCACGGCTTCGACGGCCCCGGCATCCACGGCAATCGCCTGCAGTCACCGGGACGCCCGGCCGGAATCGACGGCGTGCGCGGACTCGAGACGGTGTCGATCGGCTGGCGCCACATCTGTGGCCGTCGCAAGGACGGCACGCACCTGTGCTTCGGCGCGAACGCCGACGGCGCGTTCGGCCCCGGCATCGAGACGAGCACGAAGTTCGTCGTGCGCGATGTCGACGAGAAGCGCGACTACGTCGAGATCTCGGCGGGACCCACGATGAGCTGTGGTCTGCGCAAGGACGGCACCGCGTGGTGCTGGGGGATCAACGACGGGGGGCGTCTGGGGACCGGCGATCCGAAGCCGGGGATCCGTCCGCCGGCGCGCGTGCTGGGCCTGCCGTGACGGCGGGATGCAGCTCGATCGTGAGCTCGAGCGTGTGGGGTGCTCGCGCGTCGTCGCGTGCGTCGAGGCGCGCCGCGAGGCAGCGCGCGAACGCGTCGTCGCCCGGTCGATCGACACGTGCCAGCGTCGTGGCCTTCGCCTCGACGCGGAAGCTCGCGTGTACGCGACCCGCGAGCGCGGGCGAGCTCGACAGCGCCTCGCGGTAGCACGCGGTCGCGTCGTCCCGCTCGAACCAGTGGATGCGCTGGCCGTCGCGTCGCGCCTGCAACACCACTGCGTGCGCCTCCTCGACGCGTTGGATCGCGTCCGCCGGGGCGCACAACACGAGGTCTTCGCGGCTCGATCCACCCTCGACCGCGCCCCAACACAGCCGATCGCCGGTGCCGCGAGGGACCGCGCGGAAGCGCTGCGACGTCGCGGCGACCCCGGCCGGCGTGCCATCGCGCCACGTCACCTTCGCGCCGTCCCGCAGCGCGTACTGCACGTGATCGAAGCCCAGCCGCGGTCGCTCGTCGCAGAACACCGCGGTTGGCTCGAGCTCGCACGCCGGCAGCTTGCCCTGCGCCGGCGCGAGGCCGCCGCGCGCGAGCGCGGTCGCGGGCGGTCGGCCCCACGTGCTGTCGCGCAGCAGCGGCCGCCGCGTGCCGGCGGCATCGATCGCGTCGACGCACGCGATCGGGAACGCGGTCTCGTCGCCGCTGGGGCCGGCGGCGGCATGCGGACTCGCGACGTAGTCGGTGCCGATCGCGTCGTCGGGCACCTCGTACACGCAATCGGCGTTGGGGCAGCTACCCACGCGATAGCGCTTGGCGCCGCCCGCTTCGCACAGCGCGGTGACCACGACGCCGGGGCGCGCCACGATGGTCTCGCAATCATCGGCGGTGAGCGTCACCTCGCGCGTGATGACGGTCGCGAGCGCGGTCTTGGGCACGTACAGCTCGAGCCCGAGGCCGCGCAAGCCGTCGACGCCGGCGGCACAGGGTTCGAACGACGCGTCGAGATCGGCGCTCAGGCGCAGGCGAGCGCCGTCGTCGTCGACCACGCGCAGGGTCCAGCCGCCGATCCGATCGTCCGCGCCGAGCCAACCACGCGGGCTCGTCGCATCCTGCGTGTCGAACACCGGTGTGCCGCCGCGCACGACCACGTGCCGCGCGCCCGCGCCGTGGGCCCGCGGTGGGTCCTTCGGCGACTGCAGCGGCGTGGCCGTGGTCGGTGCGGGCCCGCAACCGATCGCGAGCACCGCGATGACGAACATCCTGGGCACGAGCGCAGCACGACTGTGCCACAGGATCGTCGCCGCCGTGCTCGAAGGCAGCTGCGACGATCGCCGCGCACGCGGACCGTCGTTCGCACACCGGCACGCCGGGGCCCCCGCGCGCCACGGTTCCACGTACGCTCGTGTCCGTGCCCCCGCGCGCATGGCTTCGTGTCGCCCAGGTCGCCGCGATGGCGCTCGCCTGCGATCGACGCCCGCCGGCGCCCGAGGCCACGCCGGCGCCCGAGGCCACGCCGACACCCCAGAGTCCGCCCGCCGTCGCTGCGCCCACGCCTGCGGCACCCGAGCAGCCCGCCGCGACGCCGCAGCCACCCGCGCCGCGCGTGCGTCCGGGCATGCGGCCGAGCCCGGGCTGCACTGCGCCGCCGCGCGGTGGTCACGAGACGCTGGCGCTGCGCGTCGGTGCGCACGACCGCAGCGCGGAGATCGACGCACCGATCGCCGCCGACGGTCGCACGCCGCTGCCGCTGGTCATCGCATTCCACGGACTGGGCGGCAGCGGTGCGCTGGCGCGGCGGATGTTCGGGCTCGACGTCGCGCTGGGCGAACAGGCCGTGATCGCGTACCCCGACGGTCGCGCGCGCCGTGGCCGTGCGAGCAACTGGGAGCTGGCCGCCGCGGGCGAGGACTTCGCGTTGTTCGACGCGCTCGTGCAGCAGCTGGGCGAGCGCTACTGCATCGACACCGCACGGGTGTTCGCGGTCGGCCACAGCTACGGCGCGACCATGGCCAGCGCGCTGGGCTGCCAGCGCGCCGCGGCCCTGCGCGGCATCGCGGCGGTCGAGGGCACACCGGTGCTGCCGCGCTGCGACGACGAACGTGTCGCGGCGTTGTTCGTGCACGGTCGCGACGATCACATCGTGTCGGTGCGCCTGGGCGAGGCCGCCCGCGACGCGATGCTGCGTCGCAACGACTGCGACGAGCGCGGTGCCACCCGCAACGACGGCGACGCCACCTGCACGCGCTACGATCGCTGCGCCCCGACCGAACCCGTGATGTGGTGCGAGCACCGTGGCGCGGGGCTGCGCGGGCACATGTGGCCGCCGCACGCCGCCGCGACCATCGCGGCGTTCTTCGACAGCCTGCGCCCGCGCTAGCGGGCTTCAGTGGGTCTGCGCCTGGTTGTCGACGAACAGCTCGACGCGCTCGTCGTCGGGCAGCCGGCGCAGCGTGAGGATCTCGTTGGCCTCGCAGCAGCCCGCGACGAGCGGTGAGCTGGTGGTGAGGATCCACTGCACCGCCGGCAACGCCTGCCGCAGCACGCCGACGATGCGCTCCTGCACCGCCGTGTCCTGGTAGAGATCGACGTCGTCGATGGCGATCACGCCCTCGGCCACGCGGGGATCGGTGCCGGGATACGCGGCCCACAGCGTGCGCACCGACAGCGCCGCGATCGCGACCAGGTGGCGGCAGCGCGTGGGCAGGCCGTCGAAGGGCACGCGGCGATTGCCGACGCTGACGAACACCGGCTCGAGCGACACCGGATCCACGCCGGCATAGCTGAAGCCGGCCAGCTGCGCGAGCGCGTCGACCACGTCGCGCATCGCCCCGCCGAGCAGGCGCAGGTCCAGCGGCGAGCGGTCGCGCTGCTGGTTGCGCTCGCGCTGGCTGTGGGGCGTGAGCGCGGCCGCGACCGCGGCGTAGACCAGCGCCATCTTGGTGTCGCGCGTCAGATCCGATCGCTGCGCGTCGTCGAGGTTGACGGTGGTGCGCACGTCGTAGTGCGCGACCGTGCGGGTGGGCGCGTGCAGCGACACCGGTTGGCGCGAGAACCACCGGATGCTGGGAAACGTCAGGAACACGAAGCCGCCGTCTCGCGCCTTGCGCTCGAAGTGGGCCTGCTCGCGCCGTCGCAGCGCGGCGCCCTCGTCCTCGCCGGGTCGCGACTGCGACGGCGTCGCGATCACCAGCGGATGCGGTCGCTCGGGATCGTCGGGACCCAGGTGCCACTCGCACGTCGCGGTGGGCCCCGGCCCCAGCGCGCCACCGAACAACACCGTGGCGTTGCCCGGCCGCGTCGCGCCCAGCGTCGCCAGCAGCACGGTCTTGCCGACCCCGCCGGCGCCGTGCACCACGGTCAGCAGGCGCGCGCGGCCCGACTCGTCCGAAAACGGCAGATCCAGCGTGCCGAACGGGGGCACGTGCTCGAGCTGCGCGCGAAGCAGGTACATGGTGTCGCTCGTCAGAGTAGCACCGGGTGCCTGCACGGCACCGTCTTGCCCGCGGATGGAAATGCGAACTTCCGTGCCTGGGTAGGGGACGCTATCTTTGGCGTCGTCCCGCGAAAGGCCGGCATGCAACCCACCCAAGGCCCGCCCCAGTCACCCGCACCGCAGCCGCCGCCAGGCCAGCCGCCCGCCCGCGCGCAAGCTCCCGCGGGCTCCGTCGCGCAGCCCGGCAGCGAGGAGCTGATCTACTACGGCCCCGCCAAGCACGGCGCGTACGCGTTCGACTACGCCAAGTGGGTGCTGGCGTCGATCGCCGCCGGCGTGCTCGGCTCGTTGCTCGCACGGATCTCGCTGTTCCAGTCGTGGCCGCTGTGGGTGCTCTCGTTCATCGGCATCCCCGGCATGGTCTGGACGTTCCTGCGGCACGCGACCACGCGCTACAAGATCACGCTGCGCCGCATCGAGTTCGAGCGCGGCGTGCTGAGCAAGACCGTCGACAGCCTCGAGCTGTGGCGCGTGCTCGACGTGAAGTACAACCAGTCGCTGTGGGATCGCATCATGGGTGTCGCGCGCGTCACCGTGATGAGCACCGATCAGTCCACGCCCGAGCTGCCGCTGTACGGTCTGCCCAACTCGCGCGAGCTGTTCGAGCGCCTGCGCGACGCGGTGCAGCTGGCGCGTCACAGCAACCGGCCGATGGAGCTGGTCGACGGCCACGCGGTCGACGTGATGCACCATCACTGAGCGCGGCCGCTCAAGGCCCTGAGCGCGGCGGTCGATGCCCACGGCATGACCGCCGCGCGTTCGTCTGCCCGCATCGCCCTGGCTTCGTTCACGCTCGCGGCGCTGCCGCTGCTCGGGCCCGCTTGCGGACGCACCGACGTCGCGTTCGCGCCGGCGGCGGCGGTGGTCGAGCGCGAGCTGCAGCTCGCCGACGGTGACATGGTGCTGGTCGAGGTCCACGCCGGCGACGACGCCGATCTGCGCGCGGCGTTCATGGCCGTGCACGATGGCATCAGCCTCGCGGCCCTGGTCGACACGCTCGCGATGGGCGAACCGGCGCAGCTGCTGCTCGACGCGACCGACGAGCCGGTGCTCGTGGTCGAGGTCGCCGGCACGCCGCGGGCCTACATCTGGCGCTGAGCCAGCTCGCGCACGATCGCGTCGGCCGCGGCGGCCTGGTCCTCGGCCTGCAGGATCGGTCGTCCGACCACGATGTGGGTCGCGCCCTCGGCGACCGCACGCGCGGGCGTCATCACGCGCTGCTGATCGCCGAGATCCGCACCGGCGGGGCGGATGCCCGGCACCACGCGCGCGAGCTTGGGGGCGACCGCGCGCACGCGGCCGAGCTCGCGGCCGCTGCAGACCACGCCGGCGCAACCGGCCTCGCGGGCACACACCGCGCGCATCTCGACCAGCTCGTCGAGCGCACGCGTGTGGCCGGCCTGACGGCACGCGACGTCGTCTTGGCTGGTGAGCACGGTGACGGCGAGGATGCCGACCGCGTCGCCGGCCTCCTCGACGCACGCGGCGAGGTGTGCGGTGCCGCTGCCCGCGTGCACGGTCACGAACTTCACGCCCAGCGTCCGCACGCTGCGGATCGCGCCGCGCATGGTGTTGGGGATGTCGTGCAGCTTGAGGTCGAGGAAGATGTCGACGTCCGGCGCCAGCTCGCGCATGCGGCGGACCACCTGCGGGCCCTCGGCGACGAAGAGCTCCAGCCCGATCTTGAACATGCCCACGTGGCCCGAGAGCCGACCGGCGACGTCGAACGCGACGTCGGCGGAGGGCACGTCGAGCGCGACGATGAGCCGCTCACGGTCGGGACGGTCGGTCGGGGGCACGCCAGCGGCCGTCATGACCCGGGCTTTGTAGCCCGAGCGCGCCGAAGCGGGCAAGCTGCAACCAGCCATGGACCCGCACACGCGCCTGTTCTCGTTGTTGGAGGAGGCGGTGCGTGATCGCACCTTCCCGGGTTGCGTCGCGGTCGTCAGCCGCGGCGACGCCGTGGTCTATCACGAAGCGCACGGCACGCTCGGTGATCACCCGAGCTTCGTCGCCGCCGGCGAACCCGCGTCGCGCGACACCGTCTACGACCTCGCGTCGCTGACCAAGGTGCTGGCGTCCACGACCCTGGTCGCGCTCGCGGTCGCCGAGGGTCGTGTGGGCCTCGACGAGCCGGTGCCCGCGCCGTGGTCGCGTGCGTGCCCGGGCGCGACGCTGGCGGATCTGCTCGAGCACTGCGCCGGACTGGCGGCGCACCGCGAGTACTTCCTCGACGTCGCGCCGTTCGACGCCGCCGCGGTGCTCGAGCGCGTCTGCGGCACCGTGCGCGAGGCGGCGCCGCGACAGCGCGCGGTCTACAGCGATCTGGGCTTCATGATCGTGGGCGCGTGGCTCGAGCGCATCTTCGATGCGCCGCTCGACGCCGCCTTCGCCGATCGCGTGGCCTATCCGCTCGGCTTCGATGCGCTGCCGCTGCCGGGCCTGGGCTTCCGTCGTCTGCAGGTCGACGCGGCGTTGCCCAGCGCGCTCGAGCGCCGCATCGCACCGACCGAGGTCTACGACGAGGCGCTGCACGACGGCGCGCCGCCGTCGCATCTGGCGGTGCGCAAGGGAAGGCCGCTGGCGCACGGTGCCGTGCACGACGACAACGCGTGGGTGATGGGCGGTGTGGCCGGCCACGCGGGCCTGTTCGGCGATGCGTGGTCGGTGCACGAGCTCGCACGCGCGTGGTTGCAGTGCAACCTCGGTGGGATCGACGCGGCGCTGCGCGATCGCTTCTGGACCGCGAGCACGGTGCCGGGCTCCACGCGACGGCTGGGATTCGACGGTGCCAACCCCGACGGCAGCGGTGCGACCGGCACCGCGCTGTCGCCCCACGCGGTCGGCCACACCGGCTTCACCGGCACCAGCGTGTGGATCGATCCCGCGGCGCCAGGTGGTGCCCGCGTGATGGTGTTGCTGTCGAACCGCGTGCACCCGGTCCGCAGCAACGACGCGATCAAGGCGCTACGTCAGCGCTTCCACGTGGCCGCGATGGCGTTGTGACGCTCGCATCCAGCCAGGTGTCGTCGTCCGCGAAGGCGTGCTCGACGTGGGCCGCGAGCGTGGGGAAGCGCCGCACGAACTCGCGGGCCGCGATGTGGTGCGCGAGCACGCGGCCCTCGACGTCGATCACGGTGTAGCGCAGCGCGTCGTCGATGCCGTAGATCGCGACCTCGGCGTCACGGGTCCGCAGCGTCGTCAGCGGCGGTGGGCTGGGACGCACGGCCTCGTGTTCGCACTGGCTCGCCGTCGATGCCGGCGCGCCGTTCGGATCGGGGCTGGAGCAGACCAACGAGGCCGCCAGCCACGCCCCACCCGCGACCGTCGCGATGCCGCACGCGCGCACGAGACGAGTTTCGTCTTCGGCGCGCGGGTGCACAAGTCCATTTTGTACGGGCGCGCGTGGAGCAAGCGATGGCGGCGAAAGGCCCGCGGGCGCCTTCGCCCACGCCCGCGGGCCGGCGGCTCGGGGCGCGGCGCAGATCGTGCGACCGCATGGTGCGTGCCATGGCGCGGGGGTAGAGTCCGCGCCGCGTGGCGTCGGTGGACCGCGTCTGCGGTTCGGCGCGCGCGCCAGGCCCCCAGGGGAACCCATGCGTCGCTCACACTTGCTCGCGCTCTGTCTGCTCTCGGTCGCTCCCGCCGTCGGTTGCGCCCACGGTCGCTCTGCCTATCCCGCGGCGCAGACCGATCTGGCGCTGCGTCGGGTCGTGCTCTATCGCAACGGCATCGGCTACTTCGAGCGCCACGGCGAGGTCGACGGCGACGCGCTCGCCATCAAGGTACGCCGGGACCAGGTCGACGATCTGCTCAAGAGCCTGACGGTGATCGATCGCAGCACCGGCAAGGCCGTGAGCGTGTCGATGCCGCTGGATCCCGAGAGCTGGGCCAACGCTGCGCTGTCGCGCCTGGCGCCGGGGCGCGGCAGCCTCGCCGAGGTGCTCGATGGCCTGCGCGGCACCGAGGTGGTGCTGCGCAGCGACGACGGCCACGTGCGCGGCCGCATCGTCATGGTCGAGGCCATCGTCGACGAGCCCGATCCGCACATGCGCCGTCACCCGATCGCCGGCGGCGGTGACGTGCACCAGCGCGACCATCGCGTGACGTTGCTGCAGGGCAACGACATGCACACCGTGCGGCTGTCTCGCGTGCACGGCGTGACGCTGCGCGATGGCGATCTCGCGCTGCAGCTCAACCGCCGGCTCGATGCCAGCGCCGGTGAGGGCATGTTCCAGCAGGTCGAGATCGTGATCCGTCTGGCCGGTCGCAAGTCCCACGATCTCGCGGTCAGCTACGTCGTCTCCGCGCCGATGTGGAAGCCGACCTACCGCGTGGTGCTGCCGGCCAAGGGCAAGGGCCGCGCGCTGCTGCAGGGCTGGGCCGTGGTCGACAACACCAGCGGCGAGGACTGGAACGACGTGTCGCTGGGGCTGACCTCGGGCGAGCCCATCGCGTTCCGCTACGACCTGCACACGCCCCGCACCATCGAGCGCGCCGATTTGACCGAGGCCGGAATCTCGCGCCGCGCGGTCGTGGCAGTGGGCGAGACCACGTACGACGACGCGGCGACGGAGGCCGAACCCGCGCCGCCGCCGGCGTCGGCGCCCGCGGATCCCTACGGCGGTGACTACGAAGAGGCCGAGAAGTCGATTGGCGGCATGGGCAGCGGTGCCGGCCGCGGCGCGGTCGCAGCCGACGAGTATTACAACCAGCCCACGGGCAAGGCGAAGCGCGACTTCAGCAGCGCGGTCTCCGGCAACACGCAGTCGATCGACTACGACGCGCTGCGTCGCAGCACCATCGCCAGCGCGCGCAGCAAGCAGATCAGCGGCCTGTCGAGCTTCGATCTGCGCGATCGCGTGACGGTGCCCAACGGCAACTCGACCATGGTCGCGGTGCTCAACCAAGAGGTCGAGGCCGAGCAGACCTTCCTCTACAAGCCCGGCGGCGCCGGCGTGGGCTACGAGGCCAACCCGTACCGCGTGGTGCGGTTCAAGAACAGCACGCCGTTCGTGCTCGAGCCCGGTCCGATCAGCATCTACTCCGGCGACAGCTTCGTCGGCGAGGGCCTGTCGGAGTCGGTCGGCGCCGGCGTGAGCGCGACGCTGCCGTTCGCGGTCGAGCCCGGCATCATGGTCAGCTCGACGTCGACGTACTCCGGGGATCAGATGCAGCTGCTGCGGATCGTCCGCGGCGTGCTCGAGGTCGAGAACTTCGCGCGTACGACCACGACCTGGACGGTGAAGGCGCCCAAGGTCATGGGCACCTACACGGTGCTGGTGCGGCACAGCAAGGCCGGCTGGAACTACGAGCTGGTCGATCGACCCAAGGGCACCGAGGAGCTGCCCGATGGCTACCTCGTGCCGGTCGCGGTCGCGTCGGCGGGCGAGGAGGGCAGCGTGACGCTGGTCGAGCAGACGCCGTCGGTCACGACGCTGTCGATCTGGGACGTGCGCGCGCTGGGGCTGCTCGAGGGCATCGTCGCGCAGGCGAGCTTGACCGCGGACGTGCGCAAGAAGCTCGAGCCGATCGTGAAGCTGCGGCAGGAGATCGGGCGCATCGACACCGAGATCGACGGGCTCAAGCGCCAGCAGGTCGAGCTCGACCAGCGCGCGAGCGAGACCCGCGCCAACCTCGAGGCGATCAAGAAGGATCCCGCCGCCGGTGCGCTGCGGGCCAAGCTCAACGGCCGCCTCGACGACTTCACCAAGGAGGGCGACCGCATCGGTCGCAAGGTCGTCGAGCTCAACAGCCAGCGGCTGGAGAAGAAGATCTCGCTCGAGGACCTGCTGCAGAACCTCGAGTTCGAGGCGCCCAAGTCCAAGAAGTAGCGCGGCTGCCAAGTCGTCGCGGCGCGGGGCGACCCGCAGCCGCGGCGACGCGGCGCGACGCGGTGTCGAAACGGCAACCCCGCGGGATCGCGGGCGCGCCGGCGCTGGCGATCGTCTTGCTGAGCAGTGCCGGCGTCGCCGTGGCCGTCGCTGCGGCGAGCGAGGTCCGCGATGCGTTCCGTGTCGTCGTCGTTGTCGTGCGCGCTGGCGCTGGCGTTGTCACCGTTGCCGTTGTCCGCTGCACCCCCGCCGGAACCGCCGCCGGTGGTCGCGCCGCCGCAGGCGGACTTGCCTGCGGCGGCGGCGATGCCCGAGGCCTTCGATCGCTGCGAGCGCCACCGCGGCAACGAACGCTTCCGCATCACCTTGCCCAAGGCCGCCGAGCTCGAGGACCTGGTCCACTGGATGAGCAGCGTGAGCTGCCAGAAGTTCATCTGGGAGCCCAGCGTGCGCGGCGGCAAGGCCACGATCCTCGCGCCCGAGCCGGTCACCGTGGCCGAGGCCTACGCCGCGTTCCATGCCGCGCTGCAGACCATGGGCCTCACGGTCGAGAACGCGGGTGACTTCTACAAGATCGTCGAATCGACCGACGCGGCCACGCGCGCGCTGCCGCTGTACGGCTCCGACGATCAGGCACCGGTCACGGATCGCTACGTCACGCAGCTGTACCGCGTGCGTGCGGCTGCGCCGGAGCAGCTGCGCACCGTGCTCGAGGGCGTCAAGAGCAAGTCCGGGCGCGTGGACGCGGTCGGCGAGCTGCTGATCGTGACCGACACCGGCACCAACGTCGCGCGCATGCGTCGGCTGCTCGAGGAGATCGATCGCGCGAACCTGCCGCAGGAGCGCATCTACCTGCATGGCCTGCAGCACGCCGAGCCCGAGGCCGTCGCGGCGCTGGTGCAGGAGCTGTTCGGTGGCCAGGCCAGCGGCACCGCGGCCAAGCCGTCGCGGCCCGCGGGTGAGCGCACCGCCGGCGGTGCCAAGACGCCGGCGACCACCGCGAGCGCCGAGTCGCCGTCGCCGCAGGCCGCGACCGCGTCGCGCGTATTGGTCGACGAGCACACGCGAGCGCTGGTCATCGTGGCGCGACCGGCCGACTACGCGGTGATCGCCAAGCTGATCGAGCGCATCGACGTGCCGCCCTCGGGCGCGGCTGCGCGCTTCCACCTGGTGCCGCTGGTCAACGCCGATCCCGAGGAGGTCGCCAACACGCTGATGCAGCTGGCCTCGGGCGCGAGCAAGGGCGCGGGCGCGGCCGGCAAGGACGGCGCGCGTCCGACCGCGGCCGGCGGCACCGCACCGAGCTTCGGCGCCGACATCCGCGTCACGCCCGATCTCGCGACGCGTTCGCTGGTGATCTACGCGACCCAGGCCGACTACCTCACGCTCGCGCCGATCATCGAGGGACTCGATGCCGAGCGCCGGCAGGTCTACATCGAGGTCTATCTGCTCGAGCTCTCGGTCGACAAGCTGCTGCAGGCGGGCGCCGGCGCGCACTTCGGCGCCTCGATCGACGCGAACGTCGGCGGTGCCAGCGGGCAAGGCCTGGGCTTCGTCGCGTCGGCGCCCGACGCCAGCCACAACTCGCTGTTGCTCGACTCGTCGGTGCTCTCGGGCCTGGCCGCGGGCGTGCTCGGGCCGCTCATCCCCGGCAGCGGCGCGCTCACGGGGTTGTCGAACGACGTGCCCGCGTTCGGCGTGATCATCCAGGCGCTGTCGACCGACGACGACGTCAACGTCGTGGCCGAGCCGCACATCTACACCGCCGACAACCGCGAGGCGCTGATCGAGGTCGGCGACCAGAAGCCGGTGCCGGGCGCGATCAGCTACAACCCCGGCGGCAGCGGCACCGGCAGCAGCCTGGTGCCGTTTCAGCAGATCCAGCAGCGCGACATCAAGCTCAGCCTCAAGGTCACGCCCCACGTCAACGACGAGGACACGGTCTCGCTCGACGTCGAGCTCGACAACGAGAACTTCGTCGAGTCCAGCGGCCTGGGCGTGAGCACGACCAAGCGCAAGCTCAAGCTCGAACACGTGCTCGCACACGATGGCCAGCCGCTGGTGCTCGGCGGCCTCATGAAGGAGGTCGAGCGCGACAACCACAGCGGCGTGCCGGGGCTGTCGAAGGTGCCGCTGCTGGGCTGGGCGTTCAAGTCGCGCAAGCGTCGGCGCGAGAAGGTCAACCTGCTGATGATCATGGTGCCGCACGTGCTCTCGGGTCCCGACGACATGCGCCGCATCCACAAGCGCCGCATGGAGGAGCGGCTGGAGTTCCTCGAGCGCTACACCGCGTTCAAGCGCCGCGATCTCGACACCGCGGTCAACTACTCGCGCAAGTCCGGGCTGCTCACGGCGGTCAACGCCGAGGCCACGCGCATGCTCGATCAGTCGCGCGCGCGCACGGTCGCGGAGCAGGAGCTGCAGCGCACCGAGGTCAGCGCGGAGCTGGGCATGGTGCCGCCGCGGTGACCGCTACGGCGCAGCCACGCACACGCCGTCTTGGCACACGTGGTTGCCGCAATCGCCGTCGCCGCTGCAGTCGCGACACGATGGTGGCGGCAGGCCGTCGTCGGCGAACACCCGCGGGATCACCAGCGACGACGCGTCGGCACCCGGCGCCAGCTGCAGCGGCGCATCGGCGCCGTTGGTGCCGGCGCCGTCGGTGGTGAAGCAGACCGTGCCGTCGGCGGCACGCGCGACCACGCGCAGGGTCCAGCCGCCCCACGTCAGCGGGTCGGTGTGGATCTCCGCGGTCGTGCACGCGCCGGTGGCAGGCTGCGGCGCGCCGTAGCGGCCGGTGAACCCGACCGCCGGCGAGACCGGGCCGCCGTGGGCGTCGCGGACCTCGAGCGTGACCTCGTCGATCGCCAGCACGCCGTCGTCGGTGCCCGGCACGCAGCCGCGGATCTCGCCGCCATCGGCGTCGCTCGCGAAGCCGAGGCCGAACGACGCCAACGCCTCGATCGGCGGATCGAACGACGACGCGGCGAAGTCGACCTCGATCGGCACGAACGCGCCGGCACCGGGCAGCAGCGTGAAGGGGAACAGCTGCGGCCGTGTGCGCGCGGTGTCGCCAGCGCGCCCGGTGAGCTCGAGCACGTAGTCGCCGACCGGCAGCGTCGCGTCGAAGAACACCGCGTCGTCGGTGCGGCACTCGCTGGCGCCGATCTCGATCGCGTCGGCGTCGGCGCAGCCCTGCTCGCCCACCGCGGCGGCCGGGCACGCGCGCGCGTGCAGCTCGCCGATGCCGACACCGTCACAGCGCGCGCGCGGGTTGCCGTCGAGCAGCGTGACGGTGGCACGGAACTGGACCGCGCTGACCTCGAGCGACTCGGGCACGTCGCCGCCGACGCTGCACGCGGAATCCTGCGCGTCGGTGAGGCCGTCGTGATCGTTGTCGATGCCGTCGATGCACTCGCGCGGCGGCACCAGCACGAACGGGTCGATGGTGATGGTCGCGTCCTTGCGTGCGTCGAGCCCGTGGCAGTCGCACGCGACGTCGAGCGGGTTGCAGTCGATGGTCTCGGCGGCGCCGCTGCAGAACTGCGTCGAGTCCTCGTCGAGCTCGCCGGCGGTCCACGGCAGCAGGTCGCGCTGCAGCCCGCGGACCTCGACGACGTACTCGCCGGGATCGAGCTCGGGGCCGGCGATCATGGTGTCTTCGTCGGCGAAGCCGCGCGCGAAGCAGGGGAAGAAGTCCTCGTGTGCGACCAGGCCCAGCGGGTCGGTCACGAGGATGCGCACCGTGTTCATGCCGACGTTGCTGCACTGCGTCGCGGCGGTGATCTCCCGCGGCGTCTCGCCTTCGCGATCGGTGAGCTGCCAGCGCAGGCGGAACGACGGCGTCGCCTGGCACGCGCACGCGCCCAGTGCCAGCGCGAGCGCGGCACGAGCGAGGCGGGGGCGGGGCACGGGAGCCATCTGCCGGGCCGGACGTTAGCAGGCGCGTCGGCCTCGCGCATGCGGCCGCGGGATGGACCGCGGGCGAGCCGGTGCGCTCAACCGCACGGCAGCGCCGCGAGATCGAGCGTGGTCGTCACGCCCGCGCCCAGCTCGACCTCGAAGGCACACTGCGCCTCGTCCGCGGCGACCACCAGCCGATAGTGGCCGCGGTCCACGCCGGCGAAGCGGTGCATGCCCTCGGCGGCGGCGCAGCTGCCCTGCGCGCCGCTGACCGACAGGCCGCGATCGGAGCTCAACGCCGAGCGATACAGGGTCGGCACGGCGTCACCCTCGTCGTCGAGCTCGGGCTCGGCGAGTGCCTCGGCGGGGTCGGCGTACTCGAGCGACAGCGTCAACGCGGCGCAGGCCTCGGGGTGCACCACCTGCAGCGACCAGTCGATCGGTGCGCGCGTCAGCTCCCAAAGCTCGAGCGTGACCGAGCGCGACAACACGTCGACCGCGCGGCGCGACAGCACCTCGTGATCGTTCTCGTCGCCGGCCCACAGCGTCACGTCGTACGCGCGCGGATGCAGCTCGAGGAAGGCCTCGGAGGCGGTGCGTGCGAGGTCGTCGTCGGTCTGGAAGCCCTCGCTGCAGCCGAAGCGGAACACGCCGTGACGGGTCTCGTCGCCCTGATCGACCACGGTCGCGGCGAGGGTCTCGATGCCGACGCCCGTGCAGGTCAACACGCGGCGGCCCTCGTCGCCGTCGGAACCCTCGGCCTCGCGGAACAACCACGAGAACTCGATGCCGGTGGGGTTCTCGTTGGGGAACACGCAGCCGCTCGCGACCAGCAGCGCCAGCATCCCCGCGAGTCGGGCCCGTGCGCGGCGTCGGTCAACCACAGCCGCAGGCCTCGAGGTCGAGGGAGTCGTCGCCGCGCAGGTCGATGTCGACCGCGATCTGGAACACCTGCAGGTCGGTGACCTGGCCCTGCTCGACGGTGCGCTCGCGTGGACCCGGCACCGCGATGCAGCTCGGCGGCGGCGCGATGCAGGGATCGCCCGCGCCGAGGATCACCGCGCTGAGCACGAACAGGTACGGATCGCTCGCGGCCGGCACGTCGGACAACGTCGTGCGCGCGACGTCGCAACCGAAGCGCTGCGGCGGCACGATCGCGCAGTCGCCCGCGCAGTCGCCATCGCATGCGCTGTCGCAGATCTCGAGTCGCACCGCGAGATCGACCCGACTCGCACTGCCGCCGTGGGCCGCGAGGTCGCAGGCGTCGTGCAGCTTGGGTGAGAACAGGCCCCCGGGGAAGATGGGGTCGCCATCGCGGTCGACATAGGCCCAGTTGAGCTCGACCACGCCGCCGGCTTCGCACGCGGTGCTGGCGAGCATCGCCGCGACTGCAGCGCCCGTGCGCGACGGGAGCCTGCGCGCGCGCGTGGGCGAAGGACGCGACATGCCGTGCGAAGGATAGCAACACCGGCCCCAGGGCGGCCCCCGAGCGCGGCCGGCGGTGGCCTGGGGCCGGTGACCCACGCCCCACGCGTCCGGGGGCGGTGGCCGGCGCGGCTTGGGGGTCGCGTGCCGGCCGTGATAGCCTGCGAACCGCCGTGACCTTGCCGCAACTGCCGCCGCTCGGCGCACAACTGGGAACGCTGCTCGCCGAGCTCAACTACGTCGAGCTGATCACCAACGCCAAGGGCGTCGTCCTGGGCGTCGTCATCATCCTGTTCCTGTTCGTGGCGCTCACGGTCTTCGTGGTGTTCTACAAGCTCATCCACGTGTCGATGGCGCAGGCGCAGTCGATCACGTTTCTCGACAAGTTCTGGGACAGCAAGCGCCTCGACGACATCTATCGCGTCGCGGAGCAGCTCAAGTACAGCCCCATCGCCGCGATGTTCCGCGCCGGCTACATCGAGCTGTCGAAGGTGAAGAAGGCTGCCGCGGCCGCGCAACAGCAGGGCTACGACAGCAGCATGCACGAGAAGCTCGGCGACTCGGACAACGTCGAGCGCGCGCTCGCCCGCGCGCGCACGAGCGAACAGACCAAGCTCGAGAACCTGCTGCCGTTCCTCGCGACCACCGGCTCGGCCGCGCCCTTCGTCGGGCTGTTCGGCACGGTCTGGGGCATCATGGACGCGTTCGCGAAGATCTCCGAGGCCGGCAAGGCCGACCTCGCCTCGGTCGCCGGTCCCATCGCCGAGGCGCTCATCGCCACCGCCCTCGCGCTCGCGAGCGCCGTGCCCGCCGTCGTGCTCTACAACTACTTCCAGCGCCGGCTCAAGGTCCTGGGCGCGGAGATGCAGAACTTCGGCAACGATTTCATGAACATCGTCAAGCGGCACTTCTTCTAGTCGCGCGGCGATGGCCGGGCTCGCGCTCGGCCGCGCTCGACCCCGCCGGTCCGCGCGCGGGGGCACCCCACGATGTCAGGCATCATCAACAACGACCCCGGCCATGGCGACGACGCGCCGATGAGCGCGATCAACGTCACGCCGCTCGTGGACGTGATGCTGTGCCTGCTCATCATCTTCATGGTCGCGACCCCGATGATGGGGCCGCAGGGGCACGACGTGGACATCCCGGCCGGCCGCGGCAAGAAGATGGCTGAAGAGGACTTCCTCTACAGCGTCATCTCCGTAGACAAGACCGGGCATGTCTTCCTCGGCACACTGCCGCTCTCGACCGACCCAGCGCAAATGCAGCAGGAGTTGGCCGCAAACGCCAAGCTGCAGGAAGACGGCATGGTTTTTCTCCAGGGCGACCAGAACGTCCCCTTCGACCGGATCGTTGATGTGCTCGTGGCGCTCAAGCAAGCGCAGATCTCCTCGGTCGGGTTCGTGGCGAAGCCCGACAGCAAGGCGTTGAGGCAGCGATGACCACCCAAAAGCCCCGCGTCGACACCGGCAACGCCGTCTCCGCGATGTTCCTCGCGGTCGGGCGCGATTTCCGGGACCTGCTGCGCAACCCGCTGGCGTTCGTCGGCGGCATCGGTGGGCTCGGGCTCACCTCGGTGCTGCTGTTCCTGGGCAGCGAGGCGGTCGCGGCCGCGGCGAACAACGACCAGAGCGCTGCCGAGGACGACGACTTCGAGATCGACTTCACGCCCGGCACGCTCGCGAAGCTCGGGCAGAAGATCGACGAGAAGGAGCTGCCGCAGAAGATCATCGTGCAGGAGACCCGCGCGCCCGATCCGGTCGAAGAAGAGCCGGTCAAGGACTCGGTCACCACCGACGAGAAGGCCAAGCCGAGCGAGGAGCCCAAGGACAAGCCGAAGGACGTCACCAAGGACAAGCCGACGGTCAAGGACAACAAGGACAAGAAGCTCCCGATCAGCAAGACGCCGACGCACTCGAACACGCCGTACAAGAACGACCTGCCGACGGTGCAGCAGGATCAGGGCGACCCCTTCGGCGATCCCGACGGCTGGGACGACCTGACCCGCGACGGCGATCCGTGGGCGACCGAGGTGATGAAGGCGCTCAACCACCTGCAGGTGGGCGCGTACGCGGCCAAGGCCAAGAACGGCGACTACAAGTTCCAGCTCAAGATCTGCAAGGACGGCACGATCGAGGACGTCCTCGACAAGGGCGGCAGCCTGCCCGAAGACGGCAAGGCCGCCGTGCGTCTGGCGCTCGAGCAGCTCGAGATCCCCAAGCCGCCCAAGAAGGTCGCCGACCAGATGGGCAACAAGTGCGCGAAGATCAAGTACACGTTCATCTGGACCGCCAGCAAGGTGAAGTGACGTGAAGCGCAGGGCTGGCGCACGCGGGAGCGACAACCGTTGGGCCAGCGCCGGCGGTTGTCTCGGGGTGATCGGCTTCGCTGCCGCGCTCGCGCTGGGCGTGGAGCTGCGCGGTGCTGCGCCCGCGCAGGCGAGCGTCGACGACGAGCTCGAGTTCCTGCCCGGATCGCTGGCGCGTCTGGGTTCGCGCGATGCGGCCGCGAGTGCCGCTGCGCCTGCCGCCGCGCCGCCGAGCGCCGCGATCGCGAGTCCCACGAGCGAGCCGAGCACCGCGGTCGCGACCCCGCCGAGCGAGCCCGGTGCCGCGCAGCCACCGACGACGGCGCCCGCGAGCGCTGCGTCCGCGACCGCGACGCGTCCAGCCACACCGAGTCCACGCGGCGCGCCCTCGGGCGCACGCGGTGGACCTGCGTCGCCGCCCGCGG
>JAIBBS010000022.1 GCA_019694555.1 Nannocystaceae bacterium | reverse complement strand
GTCGCGCCGATGTCCGGCGTCAGCGGCCGCGGAATTGCGGCGGCCGCTTCTCGAGGTACGCCGCGATGCCCTCGGCCGCGTCTTCGCCCTCGAACAGTCGCTGCTGCAGCTCGCGCTCGAGCGAGAGCCCCTCGGCGAGTCCGATCTCGCTGCCGCTGGTGCACGCGCGCTTGATGAAGCCGATCGCGCGCGAGGCCGACTTCGGCGGCACCAGCTCGCGCACCCACGCGAGCACGTGCGCCTGGAAGCTCGCGTGATCGGGATCGTCCCAGACCTGGTTGACCAGGCCCAGCGTCGCGGCGCGCTCGAAGTCGAAGGTCTCGCCGCTGGCCATCAGCTCGATCGCACGCGCGCGTCCGACCACGCGCACCAGTCGCTGCGTGCCACCGGTACCCGGCAGCACGCCGAGCTTGACCTCGGGCAGACCGCACTTGCCCGAGCCGCGCCGCGCGATGCGGAGGTCGGCCGCGAGCGCGACCTCCAGCCCGCCGCCGACGCAGTGACCATCGAGCGCCGCGACCACGAGCTTGGGCGTGTGTTCGAGCCGCAGCAGCGTCTCGTTGGCGTGGAGGCAGAAGTTGTACTTGAACACCGGATCCGCGCCGCGCAGCATCGCGATGTCGGCACCGGCGCAGAAGAACTTCTCGCCCGCGCCGCGGATGATGATCGCGTGGATGTCGGCGTCGAAGCGCGCGCGCAGGATCGCGGCGTCGAGCTCCCGCATCATCTCGTAGGAGTAGCAGTTCGCCGGCGGCGCGCTGAGGGTGAGCCGCGCGATGCCCTCGAGGGACTCGTACTCGACCAGTGGCATCGGCGGAGCATACACTGTGGCCTCGCCGTCATGACCGATGCCGCCACGCCGTCCGCCGCCCCGCGATGTCACACGCTGCGCGTCCGCGTGGGGTGGGGCCAGTGCGATCCCGCCGGCATCGTGTACTTCCCGCGCTTCTTCGAATTGTTCCACGAGGCGATGGAGAGCTGGTTCGATCGCGCGCTGCAGCTGCCCTACCACGACGTGATCGTCGCACGGCGCATCGGCTTGCCCAGCGTGCACACCGAGGCCGACTTCGTCCGGCCCACGCGCTTCGGCGAGGACGTCTGCGTGGAGCTGCGGGTACTGCGACTGGGGCGCTCGTCGATCGAGCTGGGCTATCGCATCGTCGGCGTCGATCGCAGCGGCGCCGCGCTCGACACCGATGTCCGCGCGACCGGTCGCACGGTCTGCGCGGTGATGGACCTCGACCCCGAGAGTCCGGGCTTCCGCCGCGCCACGCCGGTGCCCGAGGACATGCGCGCGCGCATCGAAGCCTTCGGCGTCGGCTGAACGAACCCGCGCCGGCGCGCGTGCGAAATCTCTGTCGCCGCGGCCGGAACCCGCCTGCGCGTGTCGGCACTGCGCCGCGCCGGAGGTGGTCATGCCAACGATGCGTCGAGGGTGCGTGCTCGGGTTCGTGGTGCTGGCGGTCGCGTGTCGACTCGAGCCCGATGGCTTCGATGCCTCCGCGGGCGCAGCGGTCACCACCGGCGAGGCCACGGCAACCGACGGATCCGCGGGCACCACCGATGCGGGGCCGACCGCGGACAGTGGCGGCGCGGGCGACAGCAGCGGCGTCGCCGGCGACGGCGGCCCCGGCAGCAGCGGCGAGGTCGGTACGAGCGCCGGCGAGGCTTCGTCGAGCGGCGGTGGCGACGGGGGCGGCAGCAGCAGCGGCGGCGTCGCGACCCACTGCGGCGACGGCGTGCTCGACGACGGCGAGCTGTGCGACGACGGCAACCTCGACGACGGCGACGATTGCCCCGGCAGCTGCGAGCCGGCGCGCTGCGGCGACGGCTACGTGCTGGGCACCAGCGAGGCCTGCGACGACGGCAACCTGCTCGTGGGCGACGGCTGCGATCACCACTGCGCCCTCGAGTCGGTGCCGCCGCTGCGCGTGTTCGTGACCAGCTCGATGCACTCGGGCGCGATGAACGGCCTCGCGGGTGCAGACGCGACCTGCCAGAGCCTCGCCGAGGACGCCGGCCTCGACGGCACCTTCTTGGCGTGGCTGTCCGACGGCGTGACCGCGCCGGCGCAGCGCTTCAGCCACGGCACCACCACCTACGCGCTGGTCGACGGCACGCCCATCGCCGACGACTGGGACGATCTCACCGACGGCACCCTGCTGCACCCGATCGCGCTGACGCAGAACTCGACCGACGCGCCGCAGGGCACGCACACCTGCGGCACCGATGCGGTGTGGAGCAACGTCACCGCCGCGGGCGAGACCGCCGATGCCAACACCCACTGCGAGGGTTGGACCAACAGCCAGGGCATCCAGAGCCACAGCGGTCGCTACGACATGAGCTCGGCGGAGTGGAGCGCGTCGTGCTTCGGCGGCGGTGCGACCTGTCTGTGGTTCTCGCCGCTGTACTGCTTCGAGCAGTGACGCGCGCCGGGGCCGTGCCGCGGCCCCGCGCGACATCCACAATTCAGAACGGCACGTTGACGTTGAGCGCGAAGTCGGCGCCGGTGACGTCGGCGTCCTCGATCACGACCTCGACGCAGCCGATGCCGAAGCCCATGGCGAACGCGAGGTCGCCCATGTCCGCGTCGGGCGCGTCGGGGTCGGCGTTCTCGTCGTCGTCGAGGAAGCCCGCGACGTAGTAGGTGCCGTTGGGCAGGCCCTCGACGGTGTACGGCACCGGCGAGTTGAGCTGCGACAGGTCGGCCATCGCCACGGAGGTGCCGCCGACCGAGGCCGCGTTCTGGTCGCAGTCCATCAGCACGCCGACGTACAGCGTGCCGATGCCGTCGTCGCCCAGCGAGATGACCGCCGCCGCACTGCGCGTGACCGAGCCCGAGACCGAGTAGCCGCCCGCGCCGGTGTCGGAGCTCGAGCCACCGCTGGCGCTGCTCGAGCTGTCCGCGCCGGTCGACGAGGTCGCGTCGGTGGTCGTGGCGGTGTCGGTGTCGCTGGTCGTCATCGTCGTCGACGCGGTGGTCGTGTCCGTCGTCGACGCGGTCGTGCTCGTCATCGTGTTGCCCGACGTCATCGTCGTCGCGGTGGTCCCGCTCTCGCTGCCCGAGCCGCCGCTGCTGCCGGAGCCGCCGCCGCCACCGTCGTCACCCGACGGGCAGCCAGCGAGCAGGGAGCCGAGCACCACCAAGGAAAGCGCATGGGTTCGCATGGGCCGGCAGGCTAGCACGGCGCGCGATCGCATCGGCTATCCTGCCGCGGCCATGACCGTGCACCCGCCCCATGCCGCAACGCCTGCGTTCCGCCCGCGAGCGGCCGGCCGCCGTGTCGCCCCGATCGTGTTCGTCGCGACGCTGCTGCTGGCATGTCGGCGCGACGACGCGCCCACGACTTCGCCCGACGCGGCGAGCACGGGCGATGCGCCGCGCTCGCCCGCCGCACCGGTGGCGACCGCACCGGCGAGCCTGCAGGCCGAACGCGTGCGCGAACACGTGGCGTTTCTCGCCGACGATGCGCAGCAGGGGCGGGCGCCGGGCACCGCCTCCGATGGCGCCGTGCAGCAGTACGTCGCCGCGGCGATGAAGGCCCGCGGGCTGCAACCCGCGGGTACCCAGGGCTTCCTGCAGCCGTTCGAGATCACCGACGGCGTGCGCCTGCGCGCCGATCAGGCCAGCACGCTCGCGATCGGCAAGGCCGCGATCGCCCACGGGCTGGTGCCGTTCTCGGGCGAGTCCACCACACCGGTGTCGGCCAAGCTCGTGTTCGTCGGCTACGGCATCGCGCAGGGCCGCAAGGGCACCGGCGACTACGAAGGCTTGGAGAAGGCGGTCCACGGCGCGATCGTGGTCGCGCTCGCCGGCGCGCCCGCCGGCGATCCGCACATCGGCGTCGCGCAGGCGCGCGCGGCGAGCAAGGCCATCACCGCGCGCGATCACGGTGCGGCCGGCTTCGTGCTGTGGGATCCGAAGCTCGAGCGCTACCCCAACCATGGCGAGGCCGCGGACCTCGGCGTGCCGGCGGTGTTCGTCGGCACCGCGGGCACGCCTGCGCTCTTCGCCGCGCTGGGTGGCAAGGCCGGCAAGGACGGCGCGATCGATCCCAGCGTCGTGCGTCGCGGGCGACGCAGCGCCAAGGCGGTCACGTTGCAGACGCCGATCGAGCGCGTGCGGCTGCAGACCGCCAACGTCGTGGGCCGGCTGCCGGGCTCGGGCAAGAGCGATCGCGTGGTCGTCGTGGGCGCGCACATGGACCACCTCGGCTTCGGCACCGACTCGTCGCTCGCGCCCGGCGTCGACGCGATCCACAACGGCGCCGACGACAACGCCTCGGGCGTCGCGGTCATGCTCGAGCTGTGCGGTGCCGAGGCCGCGCGCGACGCGGCCGCGCGACCCTTCGACGTGATCTGCATCGCCTTCGGCGCCGAGGAGATGGGCCTCTTGGGCAGCAAGCACTACGTGCAGTCGCTGCCCAAGCCCGAGCTGTCGCGCATCGCCGCGATGATCAACTTCGACATGGTCGGGCGGCTCGGTCCCGAGGGCGTGGTCGTGGCCGGCGCCGGCACGGCCAAGCAGTGGCCCGAGCTGGTCGAGGCCAACCGCGGCAAGCTCACCGTGCGCACCACCGACGACGGCTACGGCCCCTCCGATCACGGCAGCTTCTACGAGGCCGCGATCCCGGTGCTGCACTTCTTCACCGGTCCGCACGAGGACTACCACAAGCCCAGCGACGACATCGATCGCCTCAACATCACCGGCGCGGCCGCGGTCGGTACCTTCGCGCTGGCGATCCTCGACGCGCTGCAACACGACGCGCTGGTGCCCAGCTACATCGAGGTCGCGCGCCCGGCCCAGGCCCGCGGCGGTGGCTTCCGCGTGTCGCTGGGCACGATCCCCGACTACGGCGCCAACGTCGACGGTGTGCGGCTGTCGGGCGTGCGCAAGGACGGCGCGGCCGAGAAGGCCGGCCTGCGCAAGGGCGATGTCATCGTGCGCATCGGCACCCGCGACATCCACAACCTCGACGACTACATGGCCTCGTTCGGCGAGCTCGAAGCCGGGAGCACGGTGGCGATCGTGGTCGTGCGCGACGGCAAGCGCGTCGAGCTGCAGATGGTGCCGCAGTCGCCACAGCCGCGCTGACGCGCGCGAGCGCCTCGCGGGCGCGCTACAGGGCTCGCCGCGCGCTCGCGCGGCTGCGTTCGCGACGACGCGACACCGCGAGCTCGACGATGCCGCCGACCAGCAGCGCCGCGCCGGTGCCGAGCACCGCGAAGCCGGCTCCATACAGCCCGCGCGAGCGCTGCACGCCCTCGTCGAAGCGCGGCAGCGCGCCCGCGTCGTTGGCCGCGCGACGGGCCGCGAACGCGCCGCCGAGCAGGCCCGCGCCGATCGCTGCGAGCGCGCCACCACCGAGCGTGAGCGAGAGGCCCAGCGCGTCGGGCCGTCGCCGCGGTGGCGGTCGCGGCGGCGGTGCGGGTGGCGGCAGCTCGACCAGCGCGGGCTCGGGCTCGGGCTCGGGCACCGGCTCGGGCACCTTGCAGCGCTCGAGGTTGGTGCGGGTGTCCGCGGCGGCGGCCTCGGGCGGATCGGTCTCGAGGAACGCGAGGAAGCGCTCGCGCGCGCGCACGCAATCGCCCTGCAGTCGCGAGAGCTGACCCAGCGAGTACAGCAGCACCGGTGCGGGGTCGAGCGCGTACGCGGCCTCGAGCTCGCGCTGCGCCCGGGGATAGTCCTCGGCGAGCCACGCGTCCATGCCCAGGCCGAAGTGTTCGCGCGCGGCCGCGTCGGTGATCTCTGCCGGGACCTCCGGTCGCGAGGCCGGCTCGGACAGCCACAGCGCGAGCAGGACGATGCGCGTCATTCGACGGCAGCGGTCGGATCACCGCTGGGCGTCCAAGGTGCCCCAAGCCCACGGCGCTCGCAAGGCGCGATCCCGACCGCCATCGACGTGGCTCGCGTCGCTGTTTCGTCGGGCCGCTGCAGCGAACGACGTCGCCTGCGATGACGCGTCCGCGTGCCGCGTGCACCACTGCCGTCGCAGCGGCGATCAATCAACCGCCCGGCAGCAAGCCGTCGACGCCGCGCACGGACTTGTCGGACTTGCGCGGCGCCGGCTCGGGCGTGCTGGCGCTGCGCTTGGCCCGGGCGTTGCGACGACGTCCCGCGAGCTCGCCGACCGGTGGCGGGCTCGTGCTCGCCTCGCTCGCGGGCTCGGCCTCGCCAGCGCCCGTGGTCGCTGCGACCGTCGGGCTCGGTGGGCTCGCGGGGCTGGCCGCAGGCGCAGCGATCGGCACCGCGACCGGAATCGGTGCGGCTGCTGCCGGCGCGGCCGCTGTGCTCGCGGCGGCCGGCTCGCTCGGCGAGGCCGCGACCTCGCGCGGCGTCGCGCCGCCACCGACGATGGCCACCGCCGCGCCGCCGACCACGACGCCGCCGACCAGCGCCGCGACGAGGCCCAGCGATCGACGACCGCCGCGCCGCGGTGCCGCGCCGGCCACGACCAGGGTCGCGGCCATCCGATCGGCGAACTCGGGCGCCGGCTCGACCGAGGGGTACTCGCGCTCGCCGCAGACCTCGGCGAGGTAGCGACCCAGCGCTGCGGCCGAGGGCAGCAGCCGCATCGCCGCCGCGAACGACTCGACCGCGTCGTGCAGCTCCATCGCGCTCTGGTAGCGCGCTGCCGGCTCGCGCTGCAGCGCGCGCGCGAGGATGTCCGACAGCTCGCGCGGCAGCTCCGGCACCACCGCGTTGGCCGCCGGCGCATCCACGGTCGTGATCTGGTTCATGATCGCGAACTCGTTGTCGCCGCGGAACAGCCGTCGCCCGGTGCACAGCTCCCACAGCACGACCCCGAGCGCGAAGATGTCGCTGCGGCGATCGACCTCGGCGCCGACGCACTGCTCGGGCGACATGTACGAGACCTTGCCCTTGCGCGTGGGCCCCAGCGTGATCGAGGTGCGGCTGGTGGCCTTGGCGATGCCGAAGTCGAGCAGCTTCACGCCGCCCTCGTAGGTGAGAAACACGTTCCCCGGCGAGAGGTCGCGGTGCACGATGTCCAGCGGGCGTCCGTCGACGCCGCGGCGCTCGTGGGCGCAGTGCAGCCCCGCCGCGATGCCCAGCGCGATGGTGATCACGTGCACCAAGGGCACGCGCTCGCGCATGGCCACGACGTGGTTGAGCAGCCGGCCCAGCGACTCGCCGTGCAGGTACTCCATCACCATGAAGAAGCTGCCGTCGTCGTCGACCAGGTCGTAGGTGCGCACGACGTTGGGGTGATCGAGCGTGGCCGCCAGTCGCGCCTCGTTGAGGAACATCGACACGAACGCCGGGTCGGAGGCGTACTCGGAGCGGATGCGCTTGATCGCGACCAGCTTCTGCACCCCGCCGGCGCCGCTGGCCCGCGCCAGCAGCAGCTCGCCCATGCCACCGATGGCGAGCCGCCGCAGCAGCGTGTAGCGCCGCGTCGGCGTGGCCGACGAGCGCCCCACCGTGGTGCCGACGAAGGACTCGGAGGCGTTGGCGGACGCCGCTGCCATGGGCGCGGACACGGGCACCCAGGATAGCCCAAGGCCCGCGCCGCCAGCAGCCGGCGCGCGCGCACGGCCGTGGCCGCACACGTGGACGGGCGCGGCCGCGGGGTGCAAAGTCGCAAGGGACGTGGTGCGAGCGCGGCGCGAGGTCTTCCGGCACGGCGTGCACGCGGCGGCACTGCTGCTCGGTGTCGCGCCGGCGTGTCTGCCGGCCGCGGTGTTCGACTGCGACGAGGACTCGCAGTGCGCGCCGCTGGGCGCCGACGCGCGCTGCGAGTCGGTGGGCTACTGCAGCGTGCCCGACGACGCGTGCGCGTCGATGCGGCGCTACCACGAGTTCGCCGGCGGCGGGCTCGCGGGCCACTGCACCGAGCAGGCCTGCGGCGACGGCAACCAGTCCGACGACGAGCAGTGCGACGACGGCAACGACGTCGACGGCGACGGCTGCAACCACGACTGCACGCGCTCGGGCCAGCCGGTGTGGACCAAGACCTACGCCAGCGTCGGCTTCGTCGAGGATCGTGCCTACGCGCTGGCGGTCGACAGCCACGGCGACTTCGCGGTGATCGGTCACGTCAGCGTCGCCGATCAGGGCTTCAACCTGTGGATCCGCAAGTATCGCAACGACGGCACCGAGGTCTGGACCTGGGTGCTCGACGGCGGTGCGATGGCCGACGAGGAGGGCTGGGCGATCCTCGCCGACGCGAACGACGACTTCGTCGTCGCGGGCTACGTCAACACGCCCGAGGGTGGACCCGACGCGTGGATCGGCAAGCTCAGCCGCGATGGCTTGCTGCTGTGGTCGGCGCAGCAAGACGGCGGTGTCGCGGGCGTCGACGAGGTCCGTGGCATCGCGTTCGCGCCCGACGGCGATCTGGTGGCGCTGGGGTACGCGACGCCGTCGACCACGACCGACACCGATCTGTGGTTCCAGCGACGCAGCGGCGATGGCCAGCAGGTGCGGTGGACGCAGCTGCGCGAGGGCTTCCCCGGCGGCATGCCCGATCGCGGCCACGCCGTGATCGCGCTCGACGACGCGTTCGTCGGCGTGGGCTACCGCCAGACCACCGCCAACGAGCAGTTCTACTGGCTCGCGCGCTTCGATGGCGCGGGCAACGACGTGTGGGTCGACGAAGGCGCGATGACCGAGCCGCCCGGCACCTGGACGACGGTCCGCGCGGCGCTCAACGGCGATCTGTTGCTCGCGGGTTGGCGTCGCGCCGACGCCGGCGACAACGACATGTGGCTGCAGCGTCGCGATCCCGGCGGCGCGCTGTTGTGGCAGGACATCGTCGGCAGCCCCGCGGGCGCGGACGATCGCGCGAACGTGATCGCCGCCGCGCGCGATGGCGGCTTCGTCGTCGGCGGTGAGATGGGCGCGGGTGCCGGCAGCACCGACGCGTGGATCCGCCGCTACGACGCCGAGGGCAACGCGCGCTGGACCGAGACCGTCAGCGGGCCCGCGGGCGATCGCGACACCATCTGGGGCCTGGGCTTCGATCCCGCAGGCAACATCTTGGCGTGCGGCTACGTCTCGACGCCGCAGACCAGCTGGGACATCTGGGTGCGCAAGTACACGCCGTGAGCGGCTGCGGCCGCGGTTGCACCGGACCGGCGGGCGGTCGCACACTTGCCGCGTGGACCCCGGGCCGGCGCCGCGCACCGATGGCGAGCTGCTGGCCGCGTGGGGCCAGGGCGATCGCGTCGCCGCGACCGAGCTGGTCGATCGCTACTACCGCTCGGTGCTGCGCTTCTTCGATCTGCGGGTCGGCGGTGCGGCCGAGGATCTGACGCAGCGGACCTTCTTGGCCTGCGTCGAGGGTCGCGAGCGGCTGCGCGAGGCCGAGAGCTTCCGACCGTTTCTGTTCGGCATCGCGCGGCGGTTGTTGCTCAACCATCTGCGCACGCGCGTGGTCGAGTCCAACGTGTTCGACGACGGCGACGTCTCGGGTGCGACCGATCCCGCGCCGACCGCGAGCCGCATCGTCGCGGGCTACGAACAGCAGACGCTGCTGCTGCGCGCGATGCAGCTGCTCGACGTCGAGGCCCAGATGCTGCTCGTGTTGTTCTACTGGGAGGGGCTCAAGACCTCCGAGATCTCGCAGGTGCTGGGCGCGCCGGTCAGCACCATCACCACCCGGCTGTCGCGGACCCGCAAGGCGCTGCAGGACGCGATCGCGGCGCTGCCCGCGGTGCCGGGCTCCCGCGACTCCCTGCTGGCCGACCTCGACGCCTGGCTGGGCTCGGTGCGCGGGCTCGAGCTGGGCAGCTGACCCGGCCTTGGGGGGCGGGTGCACCCGTTTTGTCGGACCCGGCCGCAAGAATCCGCGGAGCCGGTGTCTGACCTCCCGAGAGCAGGGGGTTCATGGCTCACGGCGCTCCGATGCCACTACCGTCGCAGCCGTCGCAGATCGACGCGCAGCTGCAGCACGCCGACTGGTTCGCCTCCGTGGGCCAGCTCGCGCCGGCGCTGGGGATGTACCGAACCGCGGCGCTGCAGTGCGAGCAGCAGGGCGACCACGCGCGCGCGCTCGCGATCCATGCCCGCATCGCGCGGCTCGACCACGACCCGGGTGTGCGCCTGCGCATCGGCGAGCTGCAGCTGGCGCTGGGCCAGTCGCGCCAGGCGGCGGAGACCCTCGACGGGGTCGTGCGCGACGAGCTGCGCTGGGCCCGGGTGCCGCAGGCGCTCGCCGCCGCGACGGTGGCGGTGCAGGCCGACGCCACGCCGATGCGCCGGCTCGTGCTCGCCGATCTCGCGCAACGTGCCGGCGCGTACGAGCTCGCCGCGGAGCAGCTCGCGACCCTGGCCCAGCTCGAGCTCACCGCCGGTCGGCATGCGCGCGCGCAATCGTTGTGCGTCCGCGCGCTGCGGCTCGCGCCACAGCACCTGCCGAGCCTGCGCGCCGCCGCCGATGCGCACCTGCGTGCGCGCGACGTCCATCGTGCGGTCGCCGCGATCCGCTGCATCCTCGCGCAGGCGCCCGGCGACGCGGTCGCGCTCGAGGGCATGGCCGAGGCGTTCGTGCTGCTCGGTCGCAGGGAGCGCGCCGCCGAGGTCATGCGTCTGCTCGCCGTGCGGCTCGCGGCCGCAGGTCCCGTGCAGGCCGATGCCGCGCGCGCGGTGATCCACCGCGGCTTGTCGTGGCAGCCCGATCACGAGGGGCTGCGCGCGCTCGACCGTCAGCTCACCGATCGCCCGGGCCCGGTCTCGCGCGAGATCCTGGCCGAGGCCACCCGCGTGATCGACCTGGGCGACCTGCTCGAGGTCCGCGGCGCCGCGCCGCCGCCCCGCCACGCGCCGCCGCCACGGCGCACCGGCGCGTACGCAACCGCACGCTGAGGCCCCGGTCGCGCGCGCGACCGAGCGCGCCGCGGCAGCTTCGGGATCCTGCACCACGCCGCCGTGTCCTGCCTCGGGACACCGCGCTCGCTGCAACCACCGCGAAAGCACGGTGCATCAACGCGGGCGCGCGCACGGACTATGATCGACCCTGGTGCTGCTCGCGCTGTTGTCACTGTCGCTCGCGACCTCGCCGCTGGGGCGGTACCGCGAGGTGCGTTGGGCCGTCGACGACGGCCTGCCGCAATCGTCGATCACTGCGATCGCGCAGAGCCCCGACGGCTGGCTCGACCTCGGCACCTTCGGCGGCTTCGCGCGCTACGACGGACATCGCTTCGAGGCGATGGACGCAGCCTCGCTGTCGCAGTGGAACTCGATCCGCATCACCGCGCTCACCGTCGACGCCGCGGGCACGCGATGGTTGGGCTTCCAGGACGGCGACGTGCTCGCGCTCGAGCCCGACGGGCGCACCCGCAGCGTGCCCCGCTTCGCACCGCTGCAAGGCGGCGCGATCTGGTCGATCGCCACCGCCGGCGACGTGGTCTGGGTCGGCGGTGCCACCGGTGCCGCGCGCTTCGACGGCACGTGGGAGGCATTGCCGGTCGGCGCGACCTCGGCGGTGGTCACCGACGACGCGGGCGCATGGCTCGGCACCGACGCCGGCCTCTTGCGCGTCGAGGGTGAGGCCATCCGCGCGATCGCGACGCCGATCGTGCCGGTGCGCGCGCTGGAGCGCGCGGACGATGCGTTGCTCGTCGGCGGCGACGCCGGGGTCGTGCGCGTCGTCGACGGGCGCGCGCAGTGGCTCGAGCACGCGCCCACCCATGCGCTCGTGCGCGCCGCCGACGGCACGGTCTTCGCCGCCGGCGACGCGTGGTTGCGCGTCGTGGGCGAGCCCGAACGCGTCGAGCTGCCGGCACCGGTGCGCGACCTGTTCGTCGATCGCGAGCAGGGCCTATGGGTCGGTACCGCCGGCGACGGGCTGCATCGCTTCGTGCGCGAGGACTGGGACGTGCGCTGGGCCGGCGGCGACGTGCTGCCGGTGCTCGAGCGCAGCGATGGCACGGTGCTGCTGGGTTCGGGCAGCGCTCCGGGCGGCCTGATCGCGCTCGCGCCCGATGGTTCGATGCGCTCGATCGCGGGCGGCACCGTGCGCGCGCTGGCGCACGGCGCCGACGGGGTCTACGTCGGCGCCGACACGCTGCTGCTGCGTCTGGATCCCGATGACCACACCGAGTTCGTGATCGACCTGGAACACGACGTGCAGGTGATCCTCGCGCGCGAGCGCGAGGGCACGCGCGAGCTGGTGGTCGGGACCAACAGCGGCGGCGCGTTCGTGGTCCGCGACGGCGTGGCCACGCCGCTGGACGTCGGGCTCACGCGCATCGTGGCGATCGCGGCGGGCCACGGTGGCGCGCTGTGGTTCGGCGGACACGATGCGCTCACGCGACTGCACCGCGGCGTGCTCACGCGCTGGGATCATCGCGACGGTCTGCCGATCGGCGAGATCCGCAGCCTCCGCGTCGACGACGACGACACGGTATGGATCGGCAGCTACGGCGGCGGACTGGGCGTGCTGCGCGAGGGCACGCTGCACCGGCTGACGCGCGCCGATGGCCTCGCGGAGGACGTGGTCTCGGCGATCCTCGACGACGGTCGCGGCGGGCTGTGGCTGCACGGCAACCGCGGTCTGGCGAGGGTGTCGCGGGCGGAGCTCGAGGCCCGCCTGGTCGATCCGTCGCAACGCCTGCGGGCACGCCGCTGGGCCACGCCCGAGGGCAACGGCGGCGGACAGCCCGCGGGCATCATCACGCGCGGCGGCGTGCTGCTGTTGCCGACGATCGCGGGGCTGCTGCGGCTCGATCCCCGGGCCATCGCCGACACGCCGCCGGCCTCGCCGGTGCAGCTGCTGCACGCGAACGTGGACGGATCACCGCTGCCACGCGGCGACGAGGCCGTGCTCGTGCCCGGTCCTGGTCGGCTCGAGGTCGCCTTCACCTCGCCGATCCTGCGCCACCCCGAGCTGGCCATGTTCGAGTACCGCCTGCACCGCGATGGCGAGTCCGAGCCACCGTGGCAGGTCGCGGGTCCCGAACGCACGCTCACGTGGGCCGCGCTGCCGCCGGGTCGCCACGTGCTCGAGCTGCGGGCCTCGGCCGAGGACGGGCGTTGGTCCACGCCCACGGTGCTGGCGTTCACGCTGCCGCCGGCGTGGCACCAACGCTGGCCGCTGCAGCTCGCGGCGGTGGCGGCCGCGCTCGCTGCGGTGGCGGCCGGCGTGGCTGCGCGCGCGCGATGGCTGCGCGCGCACGTGCGGACGCTGCGTGCGGAGGTGGCCTCGCGCGCCGCGGTCGAGACCGCGCTGCGCGATCGCGAGGCCCACTACCGCCGCGTGTTCGACGGCGGCTCCGATGCGCTGTTCGTGCTCGATGCCGACGGTCGCGTCGAGCAGGCCAACCCCGCCGCCGCGCGGCTGCTCGGGCGCGATCCGGTGGGCGACGCGTTCGACCGCCTGTTCGAGCCCGCCCGCGAGCCCGCAGGTCCGCAGGCCGTGATCGGTGCAAGCGCGCCGACGTTCGCATCGCTGCTGCGCACGCGCTTCGACGACGATCGTCAGCTCGCGCGTGCGGTCGACGTCTCGGCCCAGGTCGCCGCCGAGGCACGCGAGCGCCAGCTGGCCGAGCGGCTGTCGCAGTCCGAGCGGCTCGAGGCGGTCGGGCGGCTGGCCGGCGGCATCGCGCACGACTTCAACAACCTGCTCACGGCGGTGCGCGGCGTCGCCGATGCACTGCAGGAACAGCTGCCGGCCGAGGGACCCGACGCCGCCGCGGTGGGGACGCTGCAGGCCTGTGTCGACCGCGGTGCCACGCTCACGCGGCAGCTGCTGGCGTTCGCGCGCCGGCAGCCGCTCACGCCGCAGTCGTTCGATGCCGCCACGCTGGTGCGCGAGCTGCAAGGGATGATCGGCGCGCTGCTGCGTCGCGATGTCCGCGTGACGCTGTCGCTGCCGGCTCTGGCCGCGGGCGTGCGGGCCGACCCGACCCAGCTCGAGCTCGCGCTGGTCAACCTCGTGCTCAACGCCCAGGAGGCGATGCCCAGCGGCGGCGAGATCACGATCGAGGTCGTCGTGCTCGACGACGGTGCCGCGCGTGCACGCGTGCCCGCGCTGCCGCAGGGCGCCGCGCGCTGGGTGCTGCTGTCGGTCCGTGATCACGGCGTCGGGATCGCCGCCGACGCGCTGGCCAAGGTCGTCGAGCCGTTTTACACCTCGCGCAGCAACGGCACCGGCCTGGGCCTGCCGTCGGTGCTGGGCTTCGCCGCGCAGTCGGGCGGCACGCTGCAGCTCGACAGCGAGCTCGGTCGCGGCACCGTCGCCACCATCGCGCTCCCCGAGGTCGCGCCGGTGCACGCGGTGCCGAGCACGCCCCGACGCGCGCGGCCGGCCGACGAGCCGGTCGAGGTCGTGGTCTGCGACGACGACGAGCTGGTGCGCGAGTCGCTGCTGCTGTCGCTGCGCCGTGGCGGCTACGCGCCGCGCGGCTTCGCCGATCCCAGCGCGGTGCTGGCCGCGATCGAGCAGGGGCTGCGACCCGACGTGCTCGTGAGCGACGTGATGATGCCCGGCTGCTCGGGGCCCGAGCTGGCCCAGCGCGTGCTCGCGCAGCATCCCGCGTGCGCGGTGGTGTTCGTCTCGGGCTTCCTCGAGCACGACGAGGCCTCGGCGTTGCCGGGTCGCTTGCTGGTCAAGCCGGTGCGCGCGCGAGAGCTGGTCGCGGCGGTCGCGGCGGCAGCTACACTGCCGCAGGCATGAGCGACGATCCCGACGCGCGCGATGGCGCGACGATCGCACGCAGCCGCCGGCTGTCGTGGCTGCTGCGCCACGGCGGCGCGAGCATGGGCTTGCCGATGGACGAGGCCGGCTGGGTGCCGATCGCCGCGGTGCTCGCCGCGACGGGCCTGGACCTCGCGCAGCTGCAGCACGCGGTCGCGACCAACGACAAGCGGCGACTGCAGCTCGATGGCGATCGCGTGCGTGCGTGCCAGGGACACTCGCGCGACAACACCGCGGTGACGCGCGAGGGCCTGGAGCGATCGTGGCAGCCATGGACGGGCACGACGTCGCTGTGGCACGGGACCGACACCGCCGCGATCGCGGCCATCGCGATCGAAGGGCTGTCGCCGATGCGCCGCACCCATGTGCACCTGGCCGACGATCCCGCGGCCAAGGTCGGCAAGCGGGCCCAGGTCGCGTGGCTGCTGGAGGTCGATCCGGCCCGGCTGCGCGCGGCCGGGCTGGGCATCTTCGTCGCGCCCAACGGCGTGGTGCTCGTGCGCCACGTGCCCCGGGCCTGCATCATCGGCGCACACCCGACGACGCGTCGCGCCCACGCCGAGCGCGCGACGGTGCTCGCGACGCTGGGGCTCTGCGAGCCTGTCCGCGGATCCTGACAGGCTCTCGTCGCGGAGCGACCGGACGTGCGGGGTCCCGCGACCGGCTCGGCCGGGCACGGGTCCGGGGGCTGCAACGCATGGGCGAGGGGCTTCGGTCTTCTCGCGCGCGACGAGCCACGAAGCGTGCATCAACCCCGCCGGACCCGCGTCCGAGCCCGACATGACGGGGGCGGGGACGCGGACGCTGCGGCGTGCGAGGGGGGCCGTGCTGGCGGCGGCGCTGGGCATCGCGTGGGGTGGTTGCGATCGCGACGCGGCCCCGACCACGAGTCCCGAGCCGACGGCCACGCGCGCGCGCGGGCTCGACGACACTGCCGCGCGGATGCTCGCGCACGTGCCCGCGCGCACGCCGTATGTGTGGGCCGGCGTCGAGCCGCCCTCGGAGCGGCAGCTGCGGCAGCTGCGGCCGCTGCTCGATGCCAGCCTGGCCGCGATCGCCGAGCAGCTCGACGCCGCCACCGCGACCGCGCCCGAGGCCGCGGCGTTGCTGGCGGTGCTCCGCGGCCACATGGATCGCGCGGGACTGGTCGCGCTGGGTCTGCGATCGAACCCGCACTGGGTCGTGTATGGCATCGGGCTCGCGCCGGTGGTCCGCATCGAGCTCGGCGATCCCGCGCGCGTGCAGGCGAGCATCGACGCGATCGATCGCGCCGACGGCCACAGCGCCCATCGCACGATCGCGGGGCATCCGACGTGGACGTGGGGCAGCGGCGAGCTCGAGCTCGCGGTCGCGATCGATGGCGAGACGCTGGTGTTGGCCGCCTATCCCTCGCGCGTGCGCGAGTCGATGCTGGCGCACGTCGCGGGCGCGGCCGCGCCGGCGGACTCGCTCGCACGCTCGCGCTGGTACGAACAGGCCCGCGGCGAGCACGACCTGCTGGGCGCCGCCATCGGCATGGTCGACCTCGAGCGCGCGCTCGCGCTCGCGCGGGGCGAGGGCACGCCGCTCGAGCGCGCGATCACGGCGGCGTGGTTCGACGACGACCTCGCGCGGGACGACTGCGCCGCGGGGGTGCTGACGACGCTGCACGACGCGCCGCGGCTGTGGTTCGGTCCGCGCGCCATCGACGGCGCGCGGCTCGAGGCGGTGACGATCTGGGAGCTGTCGCCGCGCGTGGAGGACGAGCTGCGCGGCATCGTCGCGCCGCTGCCGGGGCTCGAGCGCGGCGCGCTGCACGACGCGCTGGCCGCGGTCGCACTCGGGATCGACAGCGACGCCACGCTCGCGCTCGTGCAGCGCTGGCTCGATGCGCCCGCGCTGCGTGCCTGCGGCCTGGCGCCGGAGCAGACCGCGGCGCCGCCGTGGTTGCGAGGCCTGCGCGGCGCGTCGTTGGTGGTCGATGCGTGGCATCCCGAGCGGAACACCGGCGACGGTGCGCTCGCGCTGGGCGTGATCGATCCGCTGCGCTGGCTCGCCGACGCGCTGCCGTCGATCGATCGCTCGGCGCTCGCGCACGTCGGTCGCCCCGTGCGACTGCTCGCGCTCGATCCCACGCTGGGCGATCCGACCCTGCGCGAGGGCTGGGCCGCGCGCGGCCGCGACCGGCTGGCGGTGGCGCTGGGGCAGGGCGCACGTCACCGCGTCCGGCGGGCGGTGAGCCACGCGCAGCGCAACCGCGGCCACCTCGCGGTGGCCAGCATCGACGTGCACGGCTGGACCGAGCTGTACCCGCGCGAGCGACTGCGCGCGCTCGTGGCCGCCTCCGATCCCAGCGAGCGCGCGCTGACCGACGCGATCGTGTGGGCGATCGATCACGTCGAGGCGTCGCTGCTCGTCGTCGACGGCGGCCTCGAGCTGCGCGGGGTCACCACGCTGCGCCCTCGCTTCACGCGCCGGTGAGCACGATCTCGGCGTGGCCGAAGCTGCCGTCGAACAACGCCGACGAGGGATACGACTGCCACACGCGGTTGCGGTTCGCGGTCGGCGAGGGCGGCGAGGCCCAGCTGTCGACATCGGCGTGGGGCGCGTACTGCTCGAGGCTCATGTAACAGGTCACGCCGGGTTGGATCAGCGTGCCCCAGGCCGCGGTGTCGGGCAGCGCGATGCTGTCGTCCGCGGTCACGAGCAGCAGCTGGAAGTCCGCCTGCTCGCACACGAGCCACGCGATCGTGACGGCCTCGGGCAGGCCGGTCCAGGCCACGGTGTCGCCGGGTGCGATCGTGCCGCCGTCGGTCGGCATCGCGAAGGCCGGCAGCGCCGGGATGTCGAGGTCGGCGTCGAGCGTGTCGGGATCGATGTACGCGCGGAAGGCATACGCGTAGTCGTTGCCGATGCCCGCGTACGACGCGACCGACGACCACGCGCCCTGGCCCTGCGGCACCACGAAGCTGTAGCTGTCGCCGGGATCCTCGGCCCAGCCGACGTAGACGCTCGCGCGCTCGCCCACGCCCACGAACAGGCGCAGGCCCGCGTAGTCGTACGCGGCCGGCAACCCGACCGCGCCCTCGACCAACGCGTCGGTGACCGGCAACAGCGTGAGGTCCTGGCCGCTGAAGTCGCCCGCGTCCGCGACCGCGAGGTCCTTGCTCGCGAGGCCGTCGTAGCCGGTCGGATGGCCCGAGACGCTCTGACCATACTGCACCGCCAGCACCGTGCCCTCCTGCGTGAGCGGGCCGTACCAGCGCGGCTGCAGGTAGAAGTCGCCCTGATCGCCCTGGCTGTAGGAGCTGCCCTCTTCGTGCTGCGCGAGGCTGTCGTACGCGACGGTGAACTCGTGGTCCGCGGGCTCGGGGAAGCCGGCGCCGCCGGACAGTTGACCGCTCACCGTCGCGCCGCGCTCTTCGGCTTCGAACGCGACGGTGTGCAGCGTGGGATCGCTGCGCGTCAGCCCGTGCACGATCGTCACGCCGTTGACCTCGACGATCGCATCGTATGGCGGCTGCACGCCGTCGATCGTGAAGTGCCCGTCGGCGTCGGTCACCGCGGTGGCGCCGGCGATGGTCACCTGCGCGCCCTCGAACGGCAGGCCCAGGTAGCTCAGCACCACGCCGTCGACGGTGATCGGTGCTTCGCCGGTGCTGCCGCTGTCCTGCCCGCCCGAGGACTCGCCTGCGGTGGTGTCACCGCTGGAGTCGCCGGTCGCGCTGCCGTCGGTCATCGTGGTCGACGCGGTCGCGGACGCGCTCGCGGACGCGCTCGCGGAGGCCGAGGCCGACGCCGAGCTCTCGCCGCCGCCGCTGCTGCTGCTGTCGCCGACGCTCGCGCCCTCGCCCGCGTCGCTGTCGTCACCGCACGCGACCACCCACAGACCCAGCGCGAGTGCGCAGCTTCGCCGCATGATCTTCGAATCCATGCGCGGGTCGACGGCCGGGGCGGCCGATGTGACGCGCGCGCTGCGGCCGCGGCGCGAACGCGCGCCGTCGTCGGATCCGTCGATGGCCGGTGCGCGGCCGAGCCGGACACCGTCCGGTCGCTCCGCGACCCGAGCCCCTCCGCAGCCGCGGACAGGCTCGGTCAGCGCGCGACCAAGGAGATCCCGGCGGCCGCGAGGAACGACTGCTCGTACCGCAGATCGGTCGCGGTCATCGGATGGTCCTCGAGCCAGCCCTTGGGGAAGCGCAGCTCGATGATCGTGCCCGCCGCGGTCAGCTCCGGCAGGACCGCGCCCTCGGGATCGCGCGCGCGGTTGAGCGTGGCGGCGAGCCGCAGCAACACCGCCAGGCGGACCGCTGCGTTGCCACCGGCGCCGCGCAGCTCGGCCACGCGCTCGGGTCGCAGTCGTCGACGATGCGCACCGACCAGCGCCGCGAGCAGGCCCTGCTGCTCGCGCGAGAAGCCCGGAAGATCGGAGTTCGCGACCAGGTAGGCGCCGTGCTTGTGATAGCCGCTGTAGCTCAGCGCCAGCCCGATCTCGTGCAGGCGCGCGGCCCAGCCCAGCACCAGCCGCAGATCCGGGTGGTGCAGCTCCCACGCGATGTGGGCCCGGTCGAGCAACGCCAACGCGCTGGCCTCGACCCGCGCGGCTTGGTTGCGATCGACCGCGTAGCGCTCGCACAGCCACGCGATGGTGCGCTCGCGGACGTCCTCGTGCGCGATGCGACCGAGCGTGTCGTACAGCAGGCCCTCGCGCAGGGCCCCGCTCGCGGTCGACATGCGATCGATCTTCAGGCTCTTGAACGCGCCATAGAGGATCGCCAGACCACCGGGCAACACCGACGCGCGGTCGGCCGGCAGCCCCGGCAGCTGCAGCTTCGACAGCCGACCCGCGGCGATCATCGCATCGCGGAGCTGACGCAGGCCGTCGCGCGTGATGCTCTCGCCCCAGCCGTTGGCGCGCAGGATCGCTTCGATCGACAAGATCGTGCCCGAGCTGCCGATGGCGGCGACCCAGCCGGTGCGGCGGAAGGCCTGCTCGATGGTCTCGAGCTCGACGCGCGCGGCGGTGGTGGCCTCGCGGAACGATTCCTTGCGCAGGCGCCCGTCGGCGAAAAAACGCGTGGTGTGACCGATGCAACCGATGTGCAGGCTCTCGGCCAGCTTGCCCTCGAAGCCCTCGCCGATGATGAGCTCGGTGCTGCCGCCGCCGATGTCGATCACCAGGCGCCGCTCGGCCGCGCCGCCCAGCGAGCGCACGACGCCGAGGTAGATCAGCCGCGCCTCCTCGCGTCCGGGGATGACCTCGACCGGGTGGCCCAGCGCGCCGGTGGCCTTGCGCAGGAACTCGCGCGCGTTCCGGGCCTTGCGCAAGGTGTTGGTGCCGACCGCCCGCACGCGCACGCCGGCGGGGATCCGCTCGCCGAAGCGGCGCAGGCAGTCGATCCCGCGATCGATCGCGTCGTGGGTGAGGTTGTTGCGCTCGTCGAGGCCGGCGGCCAGCTGGACCCGCTCGCGCATGCGATCGATGAGCGTGAGCTGGCCGTCGACCACCCGCGCCACCACCATGTGGAAGCTGTTGGAGCCCAGGTCGATCGCGACCAGTTGGGTGGCCTCGGTCATGCGCGACGCCGGCACGGTACCAGGGCCCGATGGCCGCGGCCACGCTGCAGGTGGCGCGATCGGCCGGACGGTCGGTGTTCGCGCGGGGCATCGCGGCGCGGGCCGAAGTGGCTTACCCTGGGCGCGACGTGTGGGTGCACCTGTTTCGCCACGGCATCGCGATCGACCCGACGGACCCGTCGTGTCCGACCGACCCCGAGCGCTACCTGACCGACAAGGGTCGCGTGCGCACCAAGCTCGCGGCCAAGGGGCTGCTCGCCGTCGGCATCGCGCCGGAGGTGATCATCGCCAGTCCCTACGTGCGCGCGCAGCAGACCGCCGAGATCGCGCGCGAGGTCCTCGGCGGTGACGCGCTGCCGCTGGTGACCAGCGACACGCTCACACCGATGTCCGATCCCTCCGACGTGGTCGACGTGCTGCGCGCGCGCAGCGAGCAGAACCTGCTGTGCGTGGGCCACTCGCCCAACCTCGACCGCGTGCTCGCGTACCTGGTCGGTGCCGACGAGCCCATCGGTGCGCTCAAGAAGGCCGGCTGCGCCAGCCTCGAGATCCGCCACGGTCGTCCGGGCCCGGGCAACGCGCTGCTGGTGGGGCTCTACCCGACCAGCGTGCTGCGCAAGCTCGGCGGCGACAACAGCGACTGAGCGCCTGTCAGCGGATGCTGACAGGCTCTCGTCGCGAAGCGAGCGGAAGGTGAGGGGTCCCGTGAACGGCTTGGCCGGGCACTCAGCGCACGCGCGTGATCGACAGCGCGAGGTGCGAGCGCGCGGGCTTGTCGAGCACGTCGATGCGGAACACGCCGCCGTCGTCGCCCCCGGCGTAGAGCACGTCGCCGGGCGCGACCCGGATCTTCTCGTGCTCGCTGTCGCCGTCGACCTCGCGCGTGTCCGAGCGCTTGTCGCCCAGCTGCGGGTCGGCGAAAAAGCCCGGCGCGTCGTAGCCGTAGGGCCGCACGGGATTGCCGTCCTCGTCGAGCGCGATGTCGTCCTCGGTCACGAAGAACAACCAGTCGCCCTGTTGGTCCGCCGGCAGCGAGTCGATGCCGCGCACGTAGTAGAAGTCGGCGGCGCCGACGGTGCTGTCGGTCAGCAACGACGCGAACTCCCGCAGCGCCTCGGGGTTCGCCTGCACGTTGGCCTTGACCTGCTCGATCATCTGCTCGGGCGGCACACCGACCTCGACGTCGGTGATGGTCATGGCCACGTCGGCCTCACCCTCGGCGAGGCCGCCGTCGTGCAGCCGCACCTGCGCGAGCTCCAGCTCGAGATCCCACATGTACGCCGGCGGTGGCGGCGAGCCGACGCCGTTGAAGGTCTCGAGCGTGACCCAGCCGTCGTCGTCGATGCAGCCGGTGAAGGCCGACACGCCGGTGCCGAGCTCGTAGTCGTTGCAGTGCGCCGGTGTGTCCGCGACCGCAGCGCTGGCCATGTCGAGGATCAAGCGCTCGAACTCCCACGGCAGCAGATCCCAGCCCGGCGAGTTGCCGGTGGGCGCGGGCTCGCGGCTGTCACCGCCGGGCACGAACGCGTCGTTCTCGACCAGACCGAAGCCCAGGGTCTGGACCTTGGGCACCGGCACCAGCCCGGTGATCTGCATCCAGTCGGGGTCGCTGAAGTCGTGCAGCGTCTCGATCTGACCGCCGACGCTGTTCACGCTCGCGACGTCGCCGTTGGACAGATCGATGCCCTTGTACGGCAGCGCGTTGGCGTTGACCTTCGAGGTCATCGAGAACTCGTCCTCGACGACCGAGATGCCCTTGGCCTCGAGCACGAAGCCCGGGTGCCCCTCGACCGGACCGAAGCGCTCGGCCATGTCCTCGAAGTTCGTGATCACGTCGGCCAGGGTCAGCGGGATGTGGCCGGGTGCGACGGGATAGACGCCGTCGGGGTGCTCGGCGTCGACCGGGCCGCGCCGGGTCTGCGCGTTGGGGTGGGTCGAGACCACGTTCTGCAGCATGACGTCGGCGATGACCTCGACCGGGATCACCGGGTCGGTCACGCCGATGCCGACGAGATCGGAGAGGCACTTCGCGGGCGGGATGCCGACCGCCGCCGAGATCGCGATGAGCTCCTCGAGCTTGGTGCCCTCGAGCTCGGCGTTGTCCGGCGTCATCAGCACCAGCTTGCGCATGTTCTGGCCTGCGATCGGCAGCGCCGCGACCTCGGCCTCGGGCATGTCGCGCAGCTTGCTGAGCGCGTTGACCAGCAGCGGCCGCGCGTCGAGATCGAGCAGCCACACGTCCTGCAGCACCTTGCGCGGCATGGCCCGCAGCGCCGCCAAGGTGTTGGTCTTGGCGAAGCCCTTCACGTCGAAGCGCAGGTATCGCAGCTCGACGTCGCGGGTCTCGCCCACGCCGATCGGTGCGGGATCGCCGGGCAGCCCCACGGTGTCCTCGCTGCAGCCCAGCGCTGCGAGCAGGGTCGCGCCCGCGAGCCAACGCAGATGGTGTCGCGCGGTCATGCTCAACCTCCGAGCTTCGGTGCGATGTTCACGGTGAGGGTGTCGTCTTCGATGGTGCGTTCGAAGCGCGCGCGGTAGGTCTGACCCGCGTCGTCTTGGAAGTACAGCACGGTCTCGCCGGCGAGCAGCTCGATCTTCTCGTGCACGGTGTCGCCCACGCCTTCGATGGTGGTGCTCGAGGCCTTCTGCGTCAGCGCACCGTCGGCGTAGAAGCCGGGGTTGGACCAGCCGTAGCTCTCGCCGTCTTGCAGGTCGACCTCGGCGACGAAGAACAGGTACGGGATGCCGCCCTCGGCCCGCCGATAGTAGAAGTCGACGTGGTCGTTGTTCTTCTTGTAGTCGCCCAGCAGGAAGTCGGACAGCTCGCTGGCCTGCTCCTGCAGGTACGGGCGCACGCCCTCGGCCGCCTCGGGTCCGGTGATGCCGACGGGGATGTCGAACAACGTGAACGCGACGTCGGCGTCGCCGTCGGGGATCGACGCGTACGGCGTCTCGTGCAACGCCACCTGCGCGACCTCGAGGATGGTCTCCCAGACGTACTGCGGCTCGGGCGGGTTGCCGAGGTTGAGCGGGATGTCGTACTCGACCCAGCCCGGCGGGTTGCCGTTTTGGCCGAGGTACACGTGCGCCGTGTTGAAGAGGTAGCCGCCGCTGAAGCTGCGGTTCTCGTAGTCGTTGCGGGCGCCGGCGGTGACGTTGTACTCGAGCAGCCACGGGTCGAGCGCCCACACCGAGTCGCTGCCCTGCGGCGCGCCGGGGGCGTTGGCGGTGCACGGCGGATCGCCCAGGCAGCTGGGCACGAAGCCGACGGTCTCGAGCGTGCGGAAGCGGAGATCGACGGTGGGGTTCTCGACCAGGCCGCCGAGCTGGAAGTCGTCGGGGTCGGTGAAATCGAACTCGAGCTCGTCGTCGTACTCGGGCCCGGTCTGATCGGCGATCACCGACAGGAAGCCCTTGCCGTTGTCCGCGTCGATGCCGTCGCACAGCCGCAGGTTGGACTTGGCCACCGCGCGCATGTGGAAGTCGGGGCCCAGCACCGCGCCCGAGGGCACGAACGACGGATCGACGATGCCGGGGTGACCTTCCATCGGGCCGTAGCGATCGGCCAGCGTCGCCAGATCCGACAGCGCGTCCTGCAGCGTGATCGCGAGCTTGCCGTCCTCGCCGACGTTGGGATGGCTGGCGACGAAGTTGGTGCGGAACGACTCGACCAGGCCCGCGGTCGACACCACCGGAGCGGTGCGCGCGATGCCCAGCGCATCGGCGAGGATCTGGCCGTAGCCGCCGCCGATGCCCAGCGCGTCGGACAGCTCCTGCAGGCCCTCGCTCGAAGTGCCCGCGACCACGACGTTGGCCGGCGTCATGGTCAGGATGCGGACCAGCGCATACTCGGCACTGGTCTGCCAGGTGCCGTCGGGGCCCATGAAGGTCTGGCCCAGCGGCGTGAGCGAGCAATCGTGCTGGGGATCGGGATCGTCCTCGCGCCAGAACTGCCCGCACGCATCTTTGATCTGCTCGAGCGACTCGGTCAAAAGCGTGGTCGAGTCGAGCTCGATCAGCAGCACCTCGTCCGCGCGGTCGCCGAACAGCTCGGTGACCTCGTCGCGGTTCATGTCGAGCACCAGCGGCGGCGGTGGATCGTCGTTGAGCCGCAGCTCGAAGGTCTGCTCGGGCCCGAACTGACCGTCGTCACCGGTGGTGCCGCTGTCGGCCGAGCCGCTGCCGTCGCCGGTGCTCGAGCCCACGGTCTCGCCGGTGCTGCCGCGCTGACCCGCGGGGCCGCACGCCAACAGCGACAGCATCGCGATCGAAGAAGAGAAGCTGGCGCTCCGACGCATTCGCGGCCCCCGCGTACATCGTCGTACACAGCCGGCCGCGATGTCGAGCCCGGTCGAACCCCCGCGCGTCAGTGCCCGGGTTCGGGCACCGGCGGCGGAGGCGGAGGCGTGGGCCCGCCCACGCCGGGGCCACCACGCGATGCGGGCGCGTCGCTCGCGGGCGCGGCTTCGCTCGCCGGCGGCTGCGTCGCGGCGGGATCGTCTGCTGCCGCGTCGGGCTGCGGCGCGGTCGAAGGCGGGCGCGACGGTGTGGCCTTGGCCTTGGCCTTCGCTCGCTTGCCGCCGGGCGTGCCGAAGCGGAACTGCCCGTGCACCATCGCCGCGCCGATGAACATGGTGTAGCGACCGTTGCCGAGGTCGTAGTCCGACTTCGTGTTGGTGCGCGGCACGATGAACTGCGTCTTGACGTCCGCGAGCAGGGCGAAGCGCGGCGAGAAGCGATGACGGATGCCCGCGCCCACGATCATGCGGTGACCATCGGGCGAGAACACGTCGAGCGT
This sequence comes from Nannocystaceae bacterium, assembly GCA_019694555.1. Lineage (GTDB taxonomy): Bacteria > Myxococcota_A > Polyangia > Nannocystales > Nannocystaceae > Xiheibacterium. The sequence continues at coordinate 38,919 of JAIBBS010000022.1, read as the reverse complement.
CGAGTCGGGCGACGCGGGCGAGTTGTAGCCGACGGTGACCGAGACCCGCAGCTTCTCGGTCGCCTCGATGCGGCCGTTGATCTCGGTGTTGACCGTGCCCTTCCAGTTGCGGATGAGGTTCTGGTCGTTGTCGGGCCCCAGGCCCAGGCCCGGCTGCGCGAGATCCGGCGAGCTCAGGCGGATGCGGATGCGATCGAAGTCCTGGTAGAAGACGTACGAGACGAAGCCGTCGAGGCCGAAGCGCTTGCTGATGCGGTAGCCGGCGCCCAGCGTGATGCGCTTGGGCAGGCGCAGGCGCACGGTGGTCTTGCCCGTGACCAGCGGCTTGTACTGCAGGCCCTGCGCCGCGAGATCCTGCGTGAAGAACTCGTCGTTCATGTCCAGGCGGAACTTGCCGTGGAACGTCAGGTTGGCGCCGTGGTGGTAGACCAGGCCCAGCGAGAGCTTGTCGGTGGGTTGCAGCGCGATGCCGGCGTTGAACGAGATGCCGTGCGCGATGGCCTGCTTGATCTCGATCGGTCGCGCGAGCACGTCGAGCTCGCGCACCTGCGGCGGCGCGTTGGCGCCGAAGTCGTTGGCCTGGCCGATCGGCGGCCGCGAGAGGCTGTCGCCGAACAGGTCGACCGCGCCGAAGTCCTGGATCTTCGACAGCGACAGCGTGCCGAGCACGTACGAGACGCCCGCGCCGATCGAGATCACGCGATGGGCCCGCACCGCCATCGCCAGCGTGGTGTGCGGTGCGGCGAGGAAGATCGACTGGCCCGCGAAGCGCTGCGGACCGTCCTTGGGGAAGCCCAGCAGCGCCACGTAGGGGATGCCCACGCCGACGCCGAAGACCAAGCGATCGGGGATCGCCGGGATCGCAGCGTAGAGATCGAGCGCGGGCCCGACCGGGGTCGCGCGGACCTTCTGCTGCTGGCCGAACTTCATCGGGTCGATGTCGGCGGGATCGATCGGGGTCTTGAAGCCGAGGTTGTCGGAGAACTGGTACTGCCCCCGCAGATCGCGTTGGTAGCCGATCGCGCCGAACACCAGGCCCGCGCCGACCTGCAGCTCGGGCTGGCGCAGCGTCCCCAGTCGGCCCGGGTTCCACCACGTCGCGGCGGCGTCGTCGGTGACGGGGCCCGACTGGCCCGATCCGATGAGGGGCGCGTCGAAGCCCGATGCCCGCGCCGACGCAGGCGCAGCGACCAGCGGCAGCGCGAGGCAGAGCGGGGCGAGGCAGGGCAGGGCGCGGCGCATCGCGGTGGCGTGCGGCTATAGCATCAAGCCGGTGCGGGCAGCAGCGCGATCGCAAAAGCCCGCCGCGACGGTGCGCGAGGCCGGTGATCGCGACCGCGGTCCGCCGGGTCCCCGCGCGATCCCTATTGCGCGCGGGCTACGGCCGTGGCGCCGTCGAAGTCCCGCATCAGCGCGTCGGCGAGCACCCGGCCCATGTGCAGGTAGCCGAGCTTGGTGAAGTGCAGATGGTCGCCCTTGGCCAGCTCGGCGACGACCCAGCGATCCATCGAGCCCTCGCCGCCCATCCACGCGCGCGTGTCGAAGTAGCCGCAGCCGCGCTCGAGCGCGAGCGCGCGCTGGACCTCGATGATCTGCGACAGCCGCGGCCGCGGCACCCACACGCCGTCGTCGCCCTTGCGCGGGAAGTCGACCGGGCCGACGAGCACGCAGCTGGCCCCGGGCGCGGCCTGGGCGAAGCGCTGCAGCACCTGCTGCAGGTTCTCGCGGTAGGTCTCGATGGGCTCGTCCTCGTCCATGCACTCGTTGGCGCCGTAGGCGAGGATCCATAGATCCGGCGCACGGGCGGTCAGCGCGGCGGCCCACTCGGTCTCGTTCCACCGCAGCATGTTGGCGGCCCGCGTGCCGCCGATGCCGAGCGAGTCGACGATGACGCCGGGCTCGTCGCGCTCGAGCTCGGCGCCCAGCAGCCGCACCTCGCCGTCGCCCTTGAGCGTCAGCTCGAGCGGCGGCAGCGTGGTGCCGGGCTTGTGCGGCACCGCGAACGCGTGCACGGCGTCCGCGGCCGCGCGGGTCGAGATCGTGCGCACGGCCTTGCCGCCGAGCGCGACCGTGAAGTGTCCGCCCTTGGGTTGCGCGAGGTAGTGCAGCGTGAGCGTGTCGCTGTCGTCGTAGCGCGAGAACGACTCGGGCGCGCCGCCGGCCAGCTTCGTGCTCACGCGCTTGCGCGCGCCGAAGGTCGTGGCGCCCATCAGGCCCAGGTGGCCGCCGTCGCGGATCGTGGTCTTCTGTCCGTGCTCGACGCTCCAGCCGCGCGACGCCGACACCGAGACCTCGTTGTGCCGGTGCCACTTCCACAGCGGCGCGAGCGCGACGTGGCCGATGCCGCCGTCGCCGAAGCGCTGCTGCAGGTAGCCGCGCAGGTAGCCGGGGTAGCGATCGACCGCGACCGACGACGAACCATAGATCGTCACGCGGACCTTGCCGTCGGGATCGTTGCCGGCGGCCAGCTGGCGCAGCGCGTCGTGGAAGTGGCCCAGCGCCGTCGCGGCGCGCTCGATCGGTACGAAGCCGACCGCGTCGTGCGGCGGCAGGGCCCCGCCGGCAGTGCGGGCCTGCGCGTGGGCATGGGCGGCCTCGCTCGCGGGCGTCGACACCGGCATCGGCGCCGGCGGTGGCGCGGGCTCGACCGGCGCGGGCTCGGGCTGCGGCGCCGGAACCGAGGTCGTCGGGGTCGCCTCGGCCGGCGGCTTGGCGCCGCACGCCACGAGGCCCCAGGCGAAGACGGCGCCGAGCGAACGCCTGCGGAGCGTCACGGATCCGATCGTAGCGCGGCCGGCCGGTCGATGCCGCCTTGTCGGCGAATCCGGGCGCTCGCGGTCTGCCCGCCCCCCGGGCCCGTGGCGGTTCAGACCTCGACGCCGGCGAAGTAGTGCGCGCGCACGAACGCGCGCTGGGCCTCGGGCGTGCGGCCGGCGTGCTCGCCGACGGTCTCGAGCACGACGTCCGCGGGGCTCTGTCCGCGCGCGACCAGCTCGTCGACCGGATCGAGGAAGCGCGCCTCGGTGCGCCCGCGATCGTCGCGACGGTTGCGGCGCTCGAGCGCGGCGCGGGCCTGCGCCAGCACGAACGCGGCGTGCGGCCGCAACAGCGGCGAGGCGACCCCGCCGTGCCGCGCCTCGAACCACAGCTCCGCGCGCGCGCCCGCGTCCAGCGAACCCAGCCGCGCCCACGTCGCCGCGAGCGCGTCGTCGTCGTAGAGCACGCCCTGCAGCACCGCCGGCAGCGCGCACAGGTACCGCGACGAGACCGCGTCGGCCGAGCGGAACTCGATGTACGGCTTGAGCCGCACCTCGGGGAACACCGTCGACATGTGCAGGATCCAGTCGGCCCAGGTCGCGACGTGGTGGCGGCCGTCGGGCGCGGTGAAGCCCTCGCGCATGAAGTCGCGGAACGGCACGTGGTGCGGGTGGTACGTGCCCTCGCGCTTGACGAAGAACGTCGGCACGTCGAGCGCCCAGTCGATGTAGCGCTCCCACGAGAACGGCGCGCCGTCGAACACGAACGGCGGCGTGCCGCAGCGCGCGTTGTCGACGTCGGTCCACACCGTGCTGCGGGCGGTTCGCAGGCCGGTGTCGCGGCCCTCGACGTGGGGCGAGTTGGCGAACATCGCCGCCAGCACCGGCGCGATCGCGTTGGCGACGCGCAACCGCTCGCCGCACTGCTGCTCCGAGGCGAAGTCGAAGTTCGCCTGCACGGTGCAGGTCCGCAGCATCATGTCGAGCCCACGGCCGCCGCGCGTGGGCAGGTACTGCCGCATCACGCGGTAGCGACCCTTGGGCATCCAGTTGAGCTCTTCGCGTGTGGCCCAGGGATGGAAGCCGGCGGTGAACCACGACAGCTGCAGCGGCAGCGACACCGCGTGCAGCTCGCGGTAGTGCTGCGTGAACTCGGCGCAGGTCTGGTGGATCGTCGCCAGCGGCTTGCCGCTGAGCTCGAGCTGACCGCCGGGCTCGAGCGTGATCGAAGCGCCGTCCTTGCGCAGCTCGATGATCTCTCCGCCGACGCCGCGATCGGGACCCGGCGTCCAGCCATGGTCGTCGCACAGCGCCGCGAGCACGCGCGCGATGTCGCCGTAGTCGACCGGCAGCAGTGCGCCGCCGTCCCGGGGCACGCGCACGCCGAACTTCTCCAGCTCGGTGCCGACCAGGTGCGTGGAGGGGTCGGGCCGGATGGCCGCGGTGAACACGTCGAGTAGATCGGTTCGCGAGATCGGCTCGTCGTCGGCGTGCTTGGGTCGCATGGGCAGCGCGGGTGCTTCGTACGTGTGGATGGCCAACATGCGCCCTGCCTCGCCGAACGCGTCGCCGGCGACGCAGGGTCTCGATCGGCCCCGAGCTGGCGGTTGTTACCCGTGCCGCGGGGCGCGGCAATGGTGGTGCTGGGCCAGGGCGTGCCGTCGCGGGCAGCGAGCCGGGCTCGCTTGACCGCGCTGCAGCGGCATTGTTAGCCTGCGCCCGCCGGTTTTTCCACCGCAGGGCCGGCATTCCAACGCGATGGCTGCTCCCGCTCCCCGAACCACCACCTGCGTGCTGGGCCCGCAGATCACCGTCCGCGGCTCGCTCTCCGGTGAGGAAGATCTCGTCGTCGAGGGCAGGCTCGAGGGCAGCGTCTCGCTCGTCGGCCACCTCGTCGTCGCGCCCGGCGGCACCGTCGAAGCCGACCTCGACGTCACCAGCGTCGAGGTCCACGGCGACGTCCGCGGCGACATCGTCGCGTCGCGCTCGGTCACCATCGAGCGCGGCGCACAGGTCGTCGGCAACGTCCGCGCGCCGCGCGTGATGATCCACGACGGCGCGCGCTTCGACGGCGCCGTCGAGATGGACGTGCAGCTCCCCGAAGGCCTCGGCCGCGTCCGCTGATCCCCGCTCCGCTCTCCACCGCTTCCGGTGCGCCGCGGCGCCCCGCGCCGCTTCCCGCTCCCGCTCCGCTTCCCACAGGCAGACATCATGGCCAACACCGTCATAGGCAGCACCATCGTCATCGACGGCGAGATCACCGGCGACGAGGATCTCGTCGTCCAGGGCACCGTCAAGGGCCGCGTCTCGCTGCGCGAGAACATCTTCGTGGAGGAGAGCGGCGTGGTCGAAGCCAACGTCGAGACCGCCACCATCACGATCCACGGCCGCGTCACGGGGGACATCCACGCGACGGAGCGCGCCGAGCTCAAGAGCAACTGCCGCGTGGTCGGCGACATCCGGGCGCCGCGGGTGCTCATCGCCGACGGTGCCTCGTTCAAGGGCTCCGTCGACATGGACGGCTGACGCATGGCTCGCACGCAACACGCCAATCCCCCGATCACGGGCGGGGGCACGGTCATCGGACCGGACATCCGCGTGCTCGGCCGCGTCAGCGGCGAAGAGGACCTGCACGTGCAGGGTCGCGTCGACGGGGCCATCTCGCTGACGCAGACGCTGTACGTCGCGCCCGGCGGCATCGTCGCGGCCGAGATCGACGCGCACAACGTCGTGGTCTCGGGCGTGATCGTCGGCAACGTCACCGCGCGCGACTGCGTCACGCTGCACGCCGGCGCCAAGCTCGTCGGTGACATCAACGCGCCGCGCCTGGTCGTGGCCGACGGCGCCGCGTTCAAGGGCAACGTGCGCATGGGCGCCGAGCCGCCCGCGCTGCGCGAGAAGCCGCGCACCGTGGCGCGCACGCGCCCGGTCACCACCGCGGTGCGGCGTCCCACGCCGGCCGCCCCGGCGCGCGCCACCGCGGCGCCGGTCGAGCGTGCGGAGCGGGCGGTCACGCTCGAGCGCGCGCCCGAGCGCAAGGCCCCGCCGCGCCGGGTCGAGGCTGCGCCGCAGCCCGAGGCCGTCGAGGACGAGCCCACCGTGATCGTGCGCCACAACGCGCTGCCGCCCGAGTCCGCCGCTTCGGCGGAGCCCGAGGCGCGCTTCCGCGGCGTGCGTGCGACCCGTTCCGATCTGCCGGCTCCGCCCGAGCCCGCCGAGCCGGCGCCCAAGAAGAAGCTCTCGCCCCGCGCCCGGATCCCCAAGCCCGGCAAGCGTCGCGTCAGCCGTCGCTAGTCCATCGTCCCTGTCGAGCCGGCGATCGCCGGTGCCGAGGTCCCCATGAAGTCGCGCCTGCACCGTCTGCTGTCCGCCTCCCTGCTCTCGCTGACCCTCGCCGCGGGGGCCTGCAAGGAGCCCGACCCGTACAGCTTCGACACGCACATCGAGCGCATCCGCGATCCGGCCAAGCGCGCGAGCGGCTTCACCGGCCTCGAGGAGCTGACCAAGACCGTCGTCACGTCGCCCGACAACAAGGCGCGACTGGACGAGTTCGCGACCAAGGTCATCCCGGTGCTCGACGAGGTCTGGGACAGCGCGACCGAGCACCACGAGAAGATCCTCGTGATGCTGCGTGACGTCGGCCGGCCCGAGGGCTCGGTCCTGTGGAACAAGGCGCTCACGCTCGACGGCAGCGTCGAGGCGCGCAAGAAGTCCATCCTCGCGCTCGAGGGCATCCGCAAGGCCAAGGCCACCGGCAGCGTCGACACCGTCATCGCCGAGCTCGAGAAGCTCATCGCCAACCCCAAGAACGACTCGGGCAAGGACGAGGAGAACGGCAAGGTCCGCGCGCTCATGGCCGAGACCCTCGGTGCGCTGGGCGACAAGAAGGCCGTGCCGGTGCTGATCAAGGTGCTCGAGCAGCCCCACGACAAGCAGCCGACCACCGTGCATCGCTCGGCCGCGACCGCGCTGGGCCACATCGGCGACGGCTCGCAGAAGACCGTCGACGCGCTGCTCACGGTCACGTTCCGCGTGCCCGACGCGGCCACGAGCAAGAACGTCGGCGTGCGTGCGAAGCAGGCGCTGGTCGCCATCGGCGAGCCCGCGATCCCGCGCGTGGTCGACATGCTCAACGGCAAGCACGACGAGGTGCAGAAGCTGGTCGCGCAGGCGAGCGCCGAGCAGGAGGGCCTCAACCAGTTCGTCGTGACCCAGACCGCCGCCAGCATCCTGGGCGCGATGGGCTCGCCCAAGGCCGTCGACGCGCTGCTCGCGGCCTATCCCCGCAAGGACTGCGACGCGCCGCCGGCCGACGCCAAGAAGGAGAAGAAGCCCGACGACGAGGACGGCGAGGAGGACGACGGCGGACTGGGCATCGCGCTCGCGCAGCTGCGAGCGGTGGTCGCCAACGCCCTGGGCCTCATCGGCGATCCGCGGGCGACCGACTCGCTGTGCGCCTGTGCGCTCACGAGCAAGAACCCCGGCGACATGTTCGAGATCCTGCAGGCGCTCGGCCGCGTCGGTGGGACGCCGGCGGTCGACTGCCTGGTCAACGCCATGAAGGTCGCGGAGTACTCCGACGACGCGGTGACCAAGGAGTTCAAGTACGAGGCCCGCTGGGAGTCGGGCCGCTTCGCCATCCTCGCCGCGACCATCGACGAGCTGCCCAAGATCGAGGAAGCGATCGCGGCCGCCACCGATGCCAACGTGAAGAAGGAGATGGCGCAGTGGAAGGACGGCATCGAGGTCGCGCGCAAGTGCAAGGCCGACAAGGAGTGCTTCCTGGGCGTGCTGCGCGACTCGGCCGCACCGTGGTTCGCGCGCGAGAAGTCGGCCGTCGAGCTGGCCAAGCTCGGCTCGGGCGATCCCAAGATCGCGACCGAGATCGCCAAGGCCTACAAGGTCCGTGATCCCGACGCGCGCGTGACGATGGCGTGGCTGCCCGCGAAGATGCTGCAGGGCAAGACCTGCCCCGAGTGCGCGCAGGCGCTCGACGCCGTGCTCGAGTCGGAGAAGCTCTCGACCGACGCGAAGTACCAGGCCGCCGTGCTCATGGCGCGCGACACCATCGCCAAGCTCGGGCACGAGGGCGCGGGCCCGGCCGACGCGCCGGCCAAGTGAGGCCGGCGCGGTCGCGCCGCGTCGCCACCCGCGTCGCCATGGCGGCGCTGGTGCTGGGCGCGTGCACGCGTCGACCCGCCGGCGCCACGCGCGAGCCCACCACCGCGCGCTCCGATCCCGCGGCCGCGCAGCCTGCCGACGCTGCGGATCCCACCGCGCTGCTCGCCGAGGGCGAGGCCGCCCACGACGACGGCCGCCACGCCGAGGCGGTCGCGTTGATCGGCCGCGCGCTCGCGGACGGTGGCCTCGCCACCGACGACGAACGACGTGCGCTCGTCGTGCTGGCCGCGTCGCAGGAGGCGATGCGCGACTGCACCGCGGTGCTGCGCACCTACGAGCTGTACCTCGCGCGCTTTCCCGAGGCACCCGATCGCGCCGTCACCGACGCGCGGCGCGGCGCGTGCCAGGCCGAGCTGGGCCAGTGGCAGGCCTCCGCCGACAGCTTCGCCGCGGTCGCGGACGCGCCCGGGCAGCTGCCCTCGACCCGCATCGAAGCGCTCGCGCGGCAGGGCTTCGCGCTGTTCAACCTCGACCGCTTCGACGACGCCGAGCGCGTGCTCGCGCGCGCCGACGCGCTGTTCGAACAGGCCGAGCGCGAGCAGTCCGAGCGCTTCGCCAGCTACTACTTCGTGGGCATGGCCCGCTTCTACCGCGGCGCGATCCACCATCGACGCTTCCGCGAGGTCGCGATCGAGCTGCCCGAGAACGTCATGAAGCAGCGCTTCGAGCAGAAGCTCGCGCTGCTGCGCGAAGCCCAGGACGCCTACAACCACACCATCCGCGCCAAGCACATGTTCTGGGTCTCGGCCGCGGGCTACCAGCTCGGCGCGCTGTTCAGCGAGTTCTACGACGCGCTCATGCACGCGCCGGTGCCGACCTGGCTCGACGCGAAGCAGCGACGCATCTACTACGACGAGCTCAAGAAGCAGATCCGACCGGTGGTGGACAAGGCCATCTGGGTGCTCGAGAAGAACCTCGAGACCGCGCGGCGGCTCGGCTTCGAGAGCGAGTTCACCGCGCAGACCGAGGCCCGGCTCTCGCACTTGCAGGCGACGCTGGCCTCGGATGCACCCGAGCTCGGCCGGCCGTTGCCGCGGCTCGCCGAGCTCGATGCCGCCGCCGCCACGAGCCCCGAGCCCGACGCGACCGCGGGGACCGACGCGCCCCAAGACGCGCCCAGCCCCGCCGATCGCAAGCTGTTCGTGCCGCAGCCGACGCCCTTGGCCCCGTGAACCCGGCCGCCGCGGCCCCGCGGAGCCCCGCGTGCCCCGCCTGCCGGTGTCCGCGTGTCGAGGACGGTTGACCTTCGGCGACCAGGGAGCTATAGACGCGGCCCCGACCGCACGCGGTCGAAGGAGGCACTGCAACGTCCCTGGCTGGCGTAGCTCAACGGTAGAGCACCTGATTTGTAATCAGGCGGTTGCGGGTTCGAATCCCATCGCCAGCTCTCCCTCGCCTCCTGCCTCACGCGGCGCACCGCCGCGAGGACGAACGACTTCCGGATGGGTTCCCGAGTGGCCAAAGGGAGCGGGCTGTAAACCCGCCGCGTCACCGCTTCGTAGGTTCGAATCCTACCCCATCCACAACCCCGCGGGAGTAGCTCAGTTGGTAGAGCGTCAGCCTTCCAAGCTGAATGTCGCGAGTTCGAGCCTCGTCTCCCGCTCCCTTTCGCCCCGCCAGTTCCGTTCCACGCGCAGCAACCCGCCCTCGTAGCTCAGTTGGTAGAGCGCATCCTTGGTAAGGATGAGGTCTCCGGTTCGAATCCGGTCGAGGGCTCCACTCTCGCGGCGCGACGCCACTCGCTCCCGCGCGCGACGTTGGTGATCGCGGCGCCTGTGGGTCCGCGGGCCTGAGCTCGAGCGCTCGGGTGCCCGGTCGCTCGACCGATGCCGCGACGCGCGCGGCCTCGGCTTCGCCGCCGACCCGGCCGTGACCGTGCAGGGTCCGGCGACGGGCTCCACCCCGGTGGATCGTTCACCGCCGTGGCCCCGTCCCCCGCGAGACTCAGCGCACGCTTGCCCCCGGCAGCCCCGCGCAGACGCACCGCCGGCCTCGACTCACCGCGCCGGTCGTAGTTGCAACGCGGAACGAGTCTTGCTATCCGTTCGCACCTTCAGCCCAAAGACGCCCCATGGCCGCCGGTCACCGCATCATCATCTCGCTCGAGTGCCAAGTGTGCAAGCGACGGAACTACTCGAAGATGAAGAACCGTCGCAACTCTCCGGAGAAGCTCGTACTCAAGAAGTACTGCCGCTTCTGCCGCAAGCACGCAGAGCACAAGGAGACCAAGTAGCCGTGCAGCGTCTCGCTCGCGCGCCCGCTGTGGGTGCGCGTGGCGGGCCCTCCACGATCTTAGGGCGTTAGCTCAGTTGGTAGAGCAGCGGACTCCAAATCCGCAGGTCGGGGGTTCGAGCCCCTCACGCCCTGCCGCCCGGTCAGAACCGGGCGGACACGCCCCATCCTGAGTGGGCCTCGCCGCCCGAGGCGTCGCCCACCGCCCAAGCCGCTGCCGGCCGCCGGAACCTCAGGAGCCCGTCCCCATGTCGCGCGTGCGCCGAACCAAACGCAAGCCCACCTCCGCGCGGGAGTTCGATCCCAGCCGCTGGGCGCATCTCGTCTTCGTGCTCGGGGGCTTCCTCGGCGCGTGGGTGCTGTCGCACGCGATCGAGGACATCTGGTCGCTGGTGTGGAGCTACTGGCCGCGCATCGGTCGGGCGGACGAGCTCAAGTCCAACCTGATCGGCATCGGCATCGCCCTCATCGCGACGGTGTGGGCGTGGCGCAAGCCACACTGGTTCCAGTACACGACCGAGGTCGTGTCCGAGGTCTCGCAGGTCAGCTGGCCGAGCAAGGCCGAGGTCCGCGTCGCGACCCTCGTCGTCATCGTCATGACCCTCATCTGCTCGGTGATCCTCGCGGGCATCGACACGGTCTGGTCCAAGGTGACCGACTTCCTCTACGGCATCTAGCGGGGCATCGCGAGACAGAGGCTGATCCCATGGAATGGTACGTCGTGCACACCTTCTCGGGCTACGAGAACTCGGTCAAGCGAGCGCTCGAGGACCGCATCAAGGGCAAGCCGATTGCCGATCTCTTCGGTGACATCGTCGTGCCGAGCGAGCAGGTCACGGAGCGTCGCGGCAAGAAGACCGTCAAGACCAACCGCAAGCTCATCCCTGGCTACCTGTTCGTGAACATGGAGCTGACCAAGGAGACCTGGCACCTGGTCAAGAACACGCCCAAGGTCACCGGCTTCCTCGGCGGCAACACGCCGCGCGCGGTGCCTGCGTCCGAGATGGCGCGCACGCTGGGCCAGACCGTGCCCGAGGCCGAAGTGCCCCAGGTGCTGCCCGATGTCACGTACAACGTCGGCGATCACGTCCGCGTCAAGAGCGGACCGTTCGCCAACTTCACCGGCGAGGTCGAGGACGTCGACCGCGACAAGCGCAAGGTGAAGATGTCCGTCTCGATCTTCGGGCGCCCGACGCCCGTCACCGTCGACTTCGCCGAAGTCGAGCTGGTCGCCAGCTGAGCCTGGCGGCCGCCACACCGAGGATGCGCCAATGAAGAAGGTCACCGCGATCGTCAAGCTTCAGTGCAAGGGTGGAGAAGCCACGCCGGCACCGCCGATCGGCCCCGCGCTGGGCTCGAAGGGCGTGAACATCATGGAGTTCGTGAAGCAGTTCAACGCCCGGACTGCCAAGGACAAGGGCACGGTGATCCCGGTCGAGATCACGGTGTTCTCGGACCGCTCCTTCACGTTCATCACCAAGACGCCGCCCGCGTCGATCATGTTGATGAAGGCCGCCGGCATCGAGGGCGGCTCGGGCGAGCCCAACAAGGTGAAGAAGGGCAAGGTCACGCGCAAGCAGGTGCGCGAGATCGCCGAGTTCAAGCTCAAGGACATGAACGCGTTCGACGTCGAGGCTGCGGCCCGCTCGATCGCGGGCACGGCCCGCTCGATGGGCATCGAAGTCATCGACTGATCGTGATCACCACGTGAGGTCCGGTCCCGCACTCGCGGGGCCCCATCGCCCGCAGGGGCAACAACAGGCGAGGGAGGGCATCGCGCCCGCGAGGACCTCGCAGGAGTCGGTACGACACCATGACTGGCAAGCGATACGCCAAGGCGCGCGAGAGCGTCGATCCCCAGAAGCGCTACACCATCGAAGAGGCCTGCAAGGTCGTGACCGCCCTGGGCATGACCAAGTTCGACCAGACGGTCGACGTGGCCGCTCGACTCGGCGTGAACCCCAAGCACGCCGACCAGATGATCCGCTCGAGCTGCGCGCTGCCGCACGGCACCGGCAAGTCGATCCGCGTGATCGTGTTCGCCAAGGGCGAGCGCGCCAGCGAGGCGACCGCCGCGGGCGCCGACCTGGTCGGTGCCGAGGATCTGGTCGAGAAGATCCAAGGCGGCTGGCTCGACTTCGACAGCGCCATCGCCACCCCGGACATGATGGGTCTGGTCGGTCGCCTGGGCCGCGTGCTCGGTCCCCGCAACCTGATGCCCAACCCGAAGGTCGGCACCGTGACGATGGACGTGGCCCGCGCGGTGCGCGAGCTCAAGGCCGGTCGCATCGAGTTCCGCACCGAGAAGACCGGCATCGTGCACGCGCCGATCGGCAAGGTCTCGTTCGGTCCGGACAAGATCCGCGAGAACCTCGTGGCGCTGCTCGAGCAGCTGCAGCGGCTCAAGCCCCAGACGGCCAAGGGCAAGTACTGGAAGAGCGTGACCGTCAGCGCGACGATGGGCCCGGGCCTGCGAATCGACACCAACGAGGTCCAGGGCCTCGTCGACAAGACCTGAGCCCGACGCGGCCGGCCGTTCGAAGCGGCCGGGGACCGCGTCCCGCGCCACACGGCCGTGCGTCAACGCATGGCCGTGTCCTTGCCCGGACCCAGCCCGGTCCGGCGCAGCCCCGGAGCCCCGCCGCCCCGTGTGTGGCCGCGGGGTTGCGCGACGGAACGGCCCTTGCTATCCGTTCGCACCCTTTCCGCCGGACCTGCCCAAGCCCGCATCGCGACGCACCGCGGTCTTGGGGCATCCGGTCGTTCGTCGACTTCCTCGAGGAGGACCCGCGCGCTCGTTTCACCTCTCCACCACGCTCGATGATCCCACGTCGAGCAGCCACTCCGAGACCGCAGGCCGTCGTCCGGCACGACGCGAAATTCCGAAGCATCGATCGGTCGCCCGCACAGAGTGGAAGGAGAACCGCCGCGCGTCCCCGCAGTCCGCGAGGGACCCGTGAAGGTCGCCTTCCCATCCCGTTCCCACCAACCGCGTGACCGCAGCTGCGGCACGCCGGAAGGCCACCGACCAGGTCCCATCCACCATGGACACCACTCAGAAACAAGAACTCAGCAGCAAGCTCCGTGAGGAGCTGTCGCAGACCAGCGCGTTCGTGCTGGTCGAGTTCGGCGGACTCACCGTCGCCAGCGTCAACGACCTGCGCGCGAAGTTCCGCGAGGCGGGGTGCACGTACCACGTCTACAAGAACTCGACCATTCGCTTCGCGATCCAGGAAACGGATCACGCAGCCGCGATCCCGCTGCTCAAGGGCGTCAGCGGCCTCGCCTACCACCCCGATGATCCCGCCGCCGCAGCTCGCGTCGCACGGGACTTCGCCAAGGAGAACGACAAGCTCCGGGTCAAGGGCGGCGTCGCCTACGGCAAGATGCTCGACGAGCAAGGCGTGACCGCGTTGGCGAGCATGCCTGGCCCGCGCGAGCTCAAGGCGCAGTTTCTCGCGCTGCTCAACACCCCGGCGACCCAGTTCGTGCGCGTGCTGCAGGCATCCGCACAGAGCCTGCTCAACGTGCTCAACGCACGCAAAGAGAAGCTCGAGGCCGCCTGATCCCGCCGCGGCCCCTCGGGGTCCGGCACTTCGACCAACCACGACTTTCACAGACACTTCGAAGAGAACAAGACAATGGCAGACATCACCAAGGATCAAGTCATCGAGTACCTCTCCAACCTGCCGGTCATGGAGATCGCCGCGCTGGTGAAGGAGCTCGAGAACAAGTGGGGCGTCTCGGCGGCAGCGCCGGTTGCGGTCGCTGCGGCGCCCGCCGGCGGTGGCGGGGCTGCGGCCGCCGCGGCCGAGGAGAAGACCGAGTTCACCGTCGTCATCAAGAACGGCGGCGACAAGAAGATCAACGTCATCAAGGCCGTCCGCGAGCTGCTCCCGGGCATCGGTCTCAAGGAAGCCAAGGACATGGTCGAGGGCGCTCCCGCCACCGTGAAGGAGGGCGTGAGCAAGGAAGAGGCCGAGACCATGGTCAAGAAGCTGAAGGAAGCCGGCGCAGACGCCGAGATGAAGTGATCGGAGTCGGCCGGGCCAGCAGCGCGATCCACCGCTGCTGGCTGCGGCCGCGATCGCGGTCACCCGAGCTCGGGTGCCGCGGTCGCCAGGGTGCGGTGGGTCGACACAACTGAATCGCGACAGCCGGCCGCGGGCCGGAGCCACACGCAGGGAAAGTCTCGATGCCACAGGTCGTCCAGAACAACTTCAGAGTCCGCAAGAACTTCGGAAAGCTGAAGAAGATCATCGAAGTTCCGAACCTGATCGACATCCAGAAGCGGTCCTACGACAAGTTCCTGCAGCACGATGTCCCGCCCGACGAGCGCGAGGACGTGGGCCTGCAGGCCGTGTTCAAGAGCGTGTTCCCGATCAAGGACTTCGGCGAGACCAGCTCGCTCGAGTTCGTCAGCTACGCGCTCGACCGCCCCAAGTACGACGAGGACGAGTGCCGCGCGCGCGGCATGACGTTCGCCGCGCCGATCAAGGTCGTGGTGCGCCTGGTGGTCTGGGACGTCGACGACGAGACCGGCACGCAGTCGATCCGCGACGTCAAGGAGCAGGAGGTCTACTTCGGCGAGATCCCGCTCATGACCGAGCACGGCACGTTCATCATCAACGGCACCGAGCGCGTGGTGGTGAGCCAGCTGCACCGCAGCCCCGGCGTGTTCTTCGATCACGATCGCGGCAAGACCCACGCGAGCGGCAAGAAGCTGTTCTCGGCGCGCGTCATCCCGTATCGCGGCTCGTGGCTCGACTTCGAGTTCGACCACAAGGATCTCATCTACGTGCGCATCGATCGCCGGCGCAAGCTGTACGCGACCGTGCTGCTGCGCGCGCTGGGCTACACCACCCAGGAGCTGCTGGATTTCTTCTACGCCAAGGAGACGGTGTTCGTCGAGCGCGACTCGGGCGACACCAAGCTGTGGCGCGGGCTCGACTACGACCTGCTGCTGGGCCAGCGCACCGCCGGCGACATCATCGATCCGGAGACCAACGAGGTCCTGGTCAAGAAGGGCCGCAAGATCTCCAAGGCGCACCTCAAGCGCATGAAGAACGCGGGCATCAAGCGCCTGCCCATGGATGTCGAGGAGCTCAGCGGCAAGATCGCCGCCGAGGACACCATCGACGAGAACACCGGCGAGGTCCTGCTCAACTGCAACGAGGACATCACCGAGGAGCACATCGCGCGCCTGGCCGAGTCGGGCGTGAAGAGCTTCCGCATCCTCTTCATCGACGACTTCAACGTCGGTCCGTACCTGCGCGACACCCTGCTGCAGGACAAGCTCACCAGCTCGGAGGAGGCCATCCTCGAGATCTACCGGCGCCTGCGCCCCGGTGATCCGCCGACGCTGGAGACCGCGCGCAACCTGTTCGACTCGCTGTTCTTCCGCGCGGACCGCTACGACCTGTCGACCGTCGGTCGCCTCAAGCTGAACCACAAGTTCCAGCTCGACGAGGACCTCGCGACCCAGGTCCTGACCAAGCGCGACATCCTCGAGACGGTGAAGTACCTGGTCGACCTCCGCAATGGTCGCGGCCAGATCGACGACATCGACCACCTCGGCAACCGTCGCGTGCGCGCGGTCGGCGAGCTCATGGAGAACCAGTACCGCATCGGTCTGGTCCGCATGGAGCGCGCGATCAAGGAGCGCATGAGCATGTCCCAGGAGATGGACGCGCTCATGCCCGCGGACCTCATCAACGCCAAGCCGGTCTCGGCGGTGGTGAAGGAGTACTTCGCGAGCAGCCAGCTGTCGCAGTTCATGGATCAGACCAACCCGCTGTCCGAGGTGACGCACAAGCGTCGCCTGTCGGCGCTGGGTCCCGGCGGTCTGACCCGCGAGCGTGCCGGCTTCGAGGTCCGCGACGTGCACCAGACCCACTACGGTCGCGTGTGCCCGATCGAGACGCCGGAAGGTCCGAACATCGGCCTCATCGCGTCGCTGTCCACCTACGCCCGCATCAACGAGTTCGGTTTCATCGAGACGCCGTACCGTTCGGTCGACGGCGGCGTGGCCTCGAGCGAGGTCGGCTACTACTCCGCGTTGCAGGAGCAGGGCCACTACATCGCGCCGGCCAACTCGAAGACCGACGACAAGGGCAAGCTCACCGCCGAGCAGGTGCAGTGCCGCTACAACGAGGAGTTCGTGATGGTCGCCCCGCAAGAGGTGACGCTCATGGACGTCTCGCCCAACCAGCTGGTCTCGGTCGCCGCGTCGCTGATCCCGTTCCTCGAGCACGACGATGCCAACCGCGCGCTGATGGGCAGCAACATGCAGCGCCAGGCCGTGCCGTGCCTGCGGCCGGACGCGCCGCTGATCGGCACCGGCATGGAGAAGCACGTCGCGCGCGACTCGGGCACCACCGTGGTGGCCGAGCGCGACGGCATCGTCGAGCAGGTCGACGGTGCGCGCATCGTGGTCAAGCCGGTGTCGAGCAAGGACGAGAGCCGCTCGATCCTGGGCGCCAAGCCGGACATCTACAACCTGGTCAAGTTCGAGCGCAGCAACCAGAACACCGCGCTCAACCAGAAGCCGATCGTCCGCGTCGGCGACCGCGTGAAGAAGAACGACGTCATCGCCGACGGCTCGGCCACCGAGCGCGGCGAGCTGGCGCTGGGCCAGAACGTGCTGGTCGCGTTCATGCCGTGGCAGGGCTACAACTTCGAGGACTCGATCCTCGTGTCGGAGCGCCTGATCCGCGAGGACACGTACACGTCGCTGCACATCGAGGAGTTCGAGTGCGTCGCGCGTGACACCAAGCTCGGCAAGGAAGAGATCACGCGCGACATCCCCAACGTCGGCGAGGAGGCCCTGCGCAACCTCGACGAGGCGGGCATCGTGTGCATCGGCGCCGAGGTCAAGGCGGGCGACATCCTGG
The DNA here is from genome assembly GCA_019694555.1 of Nannocystaceae bacterium. Classification (GTDB taxonomy): domain Bacteria; phylum Myxococcota_A; class Polyangia; order Nannocystales; family Nannocystaceae; genus Xiheibacterium. Next base: position 21,857 of record JAIBBS010000022.1, on the reverse strand, counting down.
TCGGCAAGATCACGCCCAAGGGCGAGACCCAGCTGTCGCCGGAAGAGAAGCTGCTGCGCGCGATCTTCGGCGAGAAGGCCGGCGACGTGCGCGACACCTCGCTGCGGCTGCCGCCAGGCGTGTCGGGCATCGTGATCGACGCGCGGGTGTTCGCGCGCAAGGGCGTGGACAAGGACACCCGCGCCCAGCAGATCGAGGATCACGAGCGCGACAAGCTCATCAAGGACCGCAACGACAACGTCAACATCGTCTCGGACGGTTACTACAACCGCATGCGCGAGGTGATGGGCGGCAAGACCACCGCGGCCAAGCTGGTGGACGACAGCGGCGCGACGTTGTGCGACGCCGGCACGGTGTTGTCGGACGAGGTGCTGAGCAAGGTGCCGCGCCGCTTCTGGGGGCAGTTCGCGCTCACCACCGGCGAAGACACCGAGCTGGTCGAGGCGCTGGCGCGCCGCCTGGAGAAGGACCTCGACGAGATCGAGACCATCTTCCGCGAGAAGATCGCGAAGCTGACCAAGGGCGACGAGTTGCCGCCCGGCGTCATCAAGATGGTCAAGGTCTACGTCTGCATCAAGCGCAAGCTGCAGGTCGGCGACAAGATGGCCGGCCGCCACGGCAACAAGGGCGTGATCTCGCGGATCATGCCGGTCGAGGACCTGCCGTACCTCGAGGACGGCACCCCGGTCGATCTCGTGCTCAACCCCCTGGGCGTGCCCTCGCGCATGAACGTGGGGCAGATCCTCGAGACCCACCTCGGGTGGGCCGCGCGCGAGCTGGGCAACCAGATCGACCGCTACATGCAGACGAACTTCAACGTCGACGTGCTGCGCAAGCAGCTCAAGAAGATCTACGAGAACGCCGAGGCGGAGAAGTTCGTCGACTCGCTGCCGGAGGAGGACGTCATCCGCTTCGCGGACAAGCTCCGCCGGGGCGTGCACATGGCCACGCCGGTGTTCGACGGCGCGCTCGAGACCGAGGTCAAGACCACGCTGGAGAAGGCCGGCCTGCCCAAGTCGGGTCAGGCGATCCTGTTCGATGGCCGCACCGGTGAGGCGTTCAACGAGAACGTCACCGTCGGCATCATGTACATGCTCAAGCTGCACCACCTGGTCGACGACAAGATCCACGCGCGTTCGATCGGGCCCTACTCGCTGGTCACGCAGCAGCCCCTGGGCGGCAAGGCCCAGTTCGGCGGTCAGCGCCTGGGCGAGATGGAAGTGTGGGCACTCGAGGCCTACGGCGCCGCGTATGCGCTGCAGGAGCTGCTCACGGTCAAGAGCGACGACGTCGTCGGCCGCATGCGCATGTACGAGTCGATCGTGAAGGGCCAGCCCACCATGCAGCCCGGCGTGCCGGAGAGCTTCAACGTGCTGCTCAAGGAGCTGCAGGCGCTGTGCCTCAACGTCGAGATGCTCGAGGTCGACATGGAGACCGGCGCGGTGCCGGGCACCATCCGCGAGGCCGCACCCGCGGCCGAGTGAGGCGCGGCCCCGGCCGGGGCCACAGCCAGCGCGACGACGCCGCGGTGACCCCTGGTCCCGCGGCGTCGCCGTTTGCGGCGGCGGCTCAGGGCAGCCAGCACACGTAGTTGATCACCGAGCCGCAGCCGAGGTCGTTCCACGCGCCGCCGGCCCAGTCGGCCAGGTGCGCGCAGTCCTCGGCGTTGTCGTAGTCGTTGGGCTCGCCGCCGGCCCACGCGTCGAAGTCGTGCGGCGTGCCGTCGGTCCACATGAAGTCGCCCTCGGACACGCGGTCGTCGAGGCCGATCCACCACAGCCCGCCGGTCAGCGAGTACGCGCCGCCGACGATCTCGTTGTGGGTCGCGAGATCGTGGATCGACGCGAGGTGCCCGCCCTGGTCGACGCAGTCGGCCTCGGCCTCGGCGTAGCCCAGCGGCTGGAAGCAGAACGCGTAGGTGCCACCTTGGTTCGCGGGCGTCTGCACGCACGCGGGACACGCCGGGTTGTCGTCGAGCAGGCCGTTGCAGTTGTCGTCGACGACGTTGCACTGCTCGGGCGCGCCGGGATACACGCTGGGATCGTTGTCGTTGCAGTCGTAGCCACACCCCGGTGCGCCGTCGAGGTCGCCGTCGACCTGGGTGGGATCGGTGCAGTCGAACTGCGCGATGACATCCGCGGGGCGGTTGAGCAGGAAGTCCTGGGTCACGTCGATGGCCCAGTAGACCGTGGCTGCGTCGTACTCCTTGCGCGGATCGTCCTGCATGGCCTGGTCGATGAGCGCGAGCAGCGAGTCGCAGCGATCGACCAGCGCGAGTGTGTCCACGCGATCGATCACGTCGCTGAACGCATCGGCGAGCGCCTGCCGGCACGGCAGCGACTGGTCGCACATCTGCTGCAGCCGGCCGCCGCCGCCCCAGATCGGCAGGTAGTCGAAGAAGGTCTGGTCGGTGCCCCAGGGGATGAAGTTCCAGCGCGAGTCGGGCCCGTTGTAGACGGAGTAGTTGTTGCGGGTCCAGGCGTAGCCGTCCCAGTGCCCGATGAAGATCTCGGTCGCGGCGAACTGCAGGTAGTGCGGGAAGTCGATGACGTCGTCGGCGTCGTCGAGCAGCGTGTTGGGGTCGTCGAAGCCGTCGAGCAGCACCGCGAGCGTCTCGAGATCCGCGAAGTCGACGTCGGTGCCGTTGTCGAGGTCGAAGCTCGGGCCCCAGCCGGGGTAGAAGTCGCTGCCGTAGGCGCCCTCGTAGAGGTTGCCGTCGTCGTCGTCGAACCAGGTCTGCAGGAACTCGGAGTTGTCTGCCGGCTCGACCATCGTGTACAGGCCGTAGGGCTCGTCGTTGATCCAGACCTGCGCGTAGCCGGTGCGCGGCGCGGGCACGCCGGCCTCACGGAACAGCGCGTAGGCCAGCTGCTCGTGGATCATGCTGGGGTCTTGGACCATGTTGTTGAGTGCGAGCTTCTCGAGCCCCAGCGGCTCTTGATCGGGGTCGTACTCGTCGAAGCGCACCAGGAACGCGGCCTTTTGGTCGAGCGTGCGGAACGAGCCGTACACGCCCTTGAGCCGCACGCCGATGTCCGGCAGATCGAAGACCTCGCCGCCGGGCAGCTCGAGGTGGGCGTCGGCGTGCACGTAGCTCGACGGCGCTGCGCCCAGCGCATCGATTGCGGTCTGCGCCAACGTCAGCTCGATGCGCGTGATGCCGAGGTCGGTGAAGAGCACCGAGGCGTCGGGCTCGATGGCACCGGTGGTGGAGTCGCCGCCACTGCTCGAGCTGCCGCCGCTCGAGCTGCTGCTCGATCCACCGGTGCTGCTGCCGCCGTCGCCGGTGCTGTCCGCGAGACCGCTGCTGCCGCTGCTGCCCGCACCCGTGCTCGTGCCCCCGGAGCTCGTGCCGGAGCTGCTGCCGGAGGAGGTCGAGCTCGACCCGCCGCTGGCGCTGTTCGACGCCCCGTCGTCGCCGCACGCGATGGCGAAAAGGAGCGCGAACCATCCAAGGGGGGCTAAGCTGTGTCGCATTGACGAGACCTTCACGCCACGCGATCGGCACGCGAACACGGGCCAAGCTGGCTCACACCAACTTGTACCGTCATCCTCGCGCGATGCTTGAGATGTAACTCACATCGAGCCCTGTGACCTGGAGGCGTAGCCCAGGTGACGATTGTGCAACAAAGGTCGGCAGACCGGTACGATGGTCTGCCGCGGGCCCTCGCGGAGTACCCCAGTCTTGGCCGACTCACCCAGCATCATCGACCGCCGGGAGTACAAGTTCCTCATCGACAGGAGCACGGCGGAGGAGGTCCGCCGCGCGATCGCCCCGTTCTGCGAGCTGGACCCGTTCGCCGCCACGTCTCCTAACAAAACCTACACCATCGACACCCTCTACCTCGACACCGACCAGCTCTCGCTCTTCTGGGCGAACGACCACGAGCAGGTCGACCGCATCAAGATGCGTGTGCGCGCTTACGCGGACGCCCCCAAGAGTCCGGTCTTCTTCGAGGTGAAGCGCCGCATCAACGACGTGATCTCGAAGTCCCGGGGGCGGGTGTCGCGGGCGGCGTGGCACGACGTGCTCGCGGACGCCTCGGCGCCGCTGCCCGAGGGGCTCGCGCCCAAGGACCGCGTGGCGGTCGAGCGCTTCGTGTCGCTCGCGCGGACCTTGCGGGTGCGGCCGTTCACGCTGGTCCGGTACCAGCGCGAGCCGTACTTCAGCACGATCGACGACTACGCGCGCGTCACCTTCGACACCAACATCCGCGCGCACGTGCTCGACCGACTTTCGTTCGAGCCCGAGGGCAACGCGTGGCGCAACCTCGACGACGCGATCGCCCAGCGCACGCTCGACTCGCTGGTCGTGCTCGAGCTCAAGTTCACCAACCACGTGCCGCTGTGGCTGGTCAACATCACGCAGTCGCTCGGCCTGGTGCGCCGCGCGTTCTCCAAGTACGGCAACTCCATCCGTGCCTTCTACTCGCCGCCCGACCACCGGGTGCCGCGCCTGGGAGGGTGGGCATGAGCGACCTGTTCACCTCGGGTGCCGCGGCCGTCACCTCGCCGCAGGTGGCCGCGCTGTCGCTGCTGCTGGCGTTCGGCCTGGCGCAGATCATCGGTGCGGTCTACGTGTGGACCTTCCGCGGCATGTCGTACTCGACCGGCCTCGTGCACGCGATGATCATCGGCTCGACCATCTGCGCCATGTTGATGCTGGCGGTCGGCAACAGCATCGCTGCCGGCCTGGGCATCGCCGGCGGCCTGGCGATGGTCCGCTTCCGCACCGCGTTGCGAGACCCGCGCGACATGATGTTCGTGTTCGCGTCGCTGGGTGTCGGCATCACCTCGGGCCTGGGCGCCCACGCGGTCGCGGTCTTCGCGACGCTGCTGTTCTGTCTCACCGTCTTCACGCTCACGCTCAGCGAGTTCGGCAGCCAGCGCCGCTTCGACGGCCTGCTGCGCTTCCAGCTGCCGGTGGGCTCGAGCGAGGCCGAGCTCATGGCGCTGCTGCGCAAGCACAGCACCTTCGTCGCGCTGGTGACCCTGCGCGAGGTCGCCCAGGGCCAGGCCATGGAGCACGCGTACCAGATCCGCCTCAACGACCCCCGACAACGCGTCGCGTTGATCCACGGCCTCGAACAGCTGCCGGGGATCCAGGACGTCTCACTGCTCCTGCAGGAGCCCACGGTGGAGCTGTGACGTCATGCTGATGGCACTGCGACGACGGGTGCTGCCGTGGGCCGTGTGGCTCGGGGCCATGGCGACCGCCGGGTGGCTGTGGTGGGGCGTCAACGTCGGCTCGGCGCGCGGCTACGTCGAGGGCGTCGCCTACGGCGTGTCCGCGCCGGAGCTGGGCCGCATCGCCAGCATCCACGTGGCGCCGGGCCAGTTCGTGCGCGCGGGCCAGGTCATCGCGACGTTGGACCACAGCGTCATCGATGCCGAGCTCGCCGAGCTCGAGGCCGAGCGCATGCGCGTCGAGGCCGAGCTCGGTGCCGTCGCGGTGCAGACGCAGCTGCAGCTGGCCGACAGCTCGCGCGGCATCGAGGAGACCGTCGACAAGGCCGCGGTCGCACGGCAGCAGGCGCGGGCCACCCGTGCGGTGGCGGTGGCCGAGCTCGCCGCGGTCGAGGATCAGCTGGGCACGATCCGCGAGCTGGTCGAAAAGCGCATGGCCGACAAGCGCGAGCTGGTCGAGCTGTTGGTGCGCCGCGCGGCGCTGCGCGAGCAGAAGAGCTCCGCCGAGGGCGTCATCCGCGAACTCGACACCGCCGCGAGCTCGGCGCGAGAGCGTCGCGGCGGCGTGCCGCTCGACGCGACCGAGCGCGTGACCGAGCCGCTGCGCGCGGAGCTCGGCGTGATCGTGGCCAAGCAGCAGCAACTGCAGCTGCGGCTCGAGGCGATGAGCCTGCGCGCCCCCGGCGACGGCGAGGTCACCTCGGTGCTGCTGCGTCCGGGCGAGCTCGCGCTCGCGGGCGCCGTGGTCGCGACGGTGGTCGGCGGCACCGCGCTCACCGCCGAGGGCACGCCGGTGGTGTTCGCGTGCACCAGCGAGGCCGAAGCCGCGCAGGTGCGTCCGGGCGAGGCGGTGCTGCTGACCGCGACCGAGGGCGGTCGCGAGGTGCTGCCGGCCCACATCGAGCGCGTCGCGTCCGAGGTCGTGCAGCTGCCGCCGCGCTGCTGGCGAGATCCGCGGCTGCCGCTGTGGGGCCGCGGTGTGTACATCGCCACCGATGCGCCGGTGTCGCTGGTGCCGGGGCAGGGGTTCGCGATCAAGTTCACCGGCCGCATGAGCGATCACCAACCCGGCGAGGCCGTGGCGCCCGCGGCGATGCCCGCGGCCTCGAGCGAACCGACGAAGCGCCCGAGCACGACGCGGCCGCAGCCGACGTCGGGGCCCACCGCGATGCTCGTGCCCACCGCGCTGCGCGAGCGCTCGCGCTTCGAGCCCTCGGGGTTGACGTGGTCGGCCGAGCGCGAGCGCTACCTCGTGGTCAGCGACGACACCGGGTTGGACGATCGCGACGACAAGGCGCCGTGGCTGTTCACGATGGACCGCGGCGGCCGCGTCGACGATGCGCCGCTGGTGATCGAGGGCCTGGGCGAGGTCAGCGACCTCGAGGCCATCGCGCCGGCGCCCGATGGCGGCGTGTTCCTGCTCGCCTCGCAGAGCCGCAGCCGCAAGGGCAAGCGGCCGCCCGCGCGTCAGGTCTTCGCGCACGTGGAGATCACGGCCACCACCGCACGCGCGACCGCGTCGGTGCAGCTCGCGAGCCTGCTCGAGGCCGCCGGTGCGCAGACGCTGTCCGCGCTCGCTGTCGACGATCTCGACGCGCTCGATCTCGAGGGCATGACCGCGACCGCGGCCGGTGGGGTGCTGCTGGGGCTCAAGGGCCCGGTGGATGCCACGGCCGGCGCCGCGATCTGGCACCTGCGCGATCCCAAGGCCCTGCTGGCCGGCGACCTCGCGGCCGCGGACCTGACGCTGTGGGGCCGCGTGCCGCTACGTGTCCGCGCCGACGGTCGCGAGGTGCAAGGCGGCATCGCGGATCTGCTCGAGCTCGACGGCGAGCTGCTCGTGGTGACCACCGCCGCGCTGGTCGACGAGCCGCGCACGCAAGACGGTGCGCTCGTGCTGGTGCCGCCGCGCGAGCAGCCGGGCCCGCCGAGGGTGCTCGCGCAGTACCCGGGCGCCAAGCCCGAGGGCATCGCACGCAATGCCGCGGGCGACGGCATCGCCATCGTGTTCGACGCGGGCGACGCGAGCCCGCGTTGGCTGGAGCAGCGATGGCCCGCACCCTGACGCTGGTGCTGCTGGGCTTGTCGGCGGGCTGCTTCCACGCGGCGCCGTACACGAGCACGACCTCGCACGGCAAGTGGCGATCGATGCGCGGCAGCACGACGTCGCGCAGCGACGGCGCGCCGACGCCGAGCGCGGGCGCGACCCTCGATGCCGAGCAGGCGATCGCCTTGGCGCTGCAGAACAACCCCGACGTCGCGGCGCTGGTGGCCGCGAGCGACGTCGCCGAGGCCGAGGTCGGCGCCGCCAAGCAGCTCGACAACCCACAGCTGCGACTGACCGGCTTCAACCTCGACGACGCGATCGGTGGCAAGGCGCAGATGAACGTGGGGCTGCGCGTGCCGATCCCGCGACCGGGCGCGATCAAGGCCCAGAGCGCCGGTGCCAGGCAGCTGGCGGCCTCGGCCGACGCCAGCGCGCAAGAGGCCGAGCGGCTGCTGCGTGCCCGCGTGTACAAGCTGTACGCGCGGCTGGCGATGCTCAGCTGGGACCTCGAGGAGACCAGCCGCGCCGCGCAGCTGCGCGCCGATCGGCGCGAGCAGATCGCCGCGCGCGCGGCCCTGTCGGCGGCGACCGATCTCGACGTCGCGGTCGCCGACGTGCTGCACGCCGAGGCCAAGTCGGCGCAGGCGTTGGTGCGCGATCAGCTGGAGACCGTGCAGCAGGAGCTGCAGCGCATCGTCGGCACCGATGTGCCGGTGCAGTTCGCGGTCGACCGCGAGCAGCTCGCCGTGGTCGATCGCGAGCTCGATCGCGACGCCTTGGTCGAGCGCGCGATGGCGCAGCGACCGATGTTGCGGGCGGCCCACGCCAACGTCGAGGCGGCGCGCGCGGAGGTCTTCGTCGCGCGCAGCATGACGTATCCATGGTTCGACTGGGCGCAGGTGCAGTACGCGGCGGCGCGCGACAGCAAGCCCACCGCGTTCGGCTTCGGGCTCGCGATCCAGCTGCCGATCTTCAGCTGGAACCGCGGCGAGATCCGGGCCAGCCGTGCACTCGTGCGTCAGCGCGAGCTCGAGCAGCAGGCCGAGCTCTCGCGCGTCGCGGGTGAGGTCGACGCCGCGGTGGCGGCGGTCGAGCGCACTGGCCGGCGCGTGACCGAGCTCGAGCACGAGCTGCTGCCCCAGGTCGAGGCGGCGGTGAAGCAGGCCGAGGCCGCGCAGGCCTCGGGCGCGCTGGATCCCGTGCTCGCGAGCGACATCGACACCCGCGCGGTCGAGGCGCGGCGCATCCATCTCGCGGCGCTGCTGGCCCATCGCGAGGCCGTGATCGAGCTCGAGGCGGTCGTCGGCGAGCGCTTGGGCCAACCCTCCGCCAGCGAGCGTGGTCGATGAGCGCGCGCTGGTGCCGACTGGCCGCGTGCGCGGCCGCGGTGACCGCGATCCCGGCGTGCAGCGAGGACAGCTGTCCATCGTGCGACGACCCGGTGCGGCAGGGTCAGGTCGCCAATGCCGAGCTGACCGAGGTCTCGGGCGTGACCGCCAGCGGTCGCTTCGACGACGTGTTCTACGCCCACAACGACTCCAGCGACCGTGCGCGGTTCTTCGCGCTCGCGACCAACGGCTCCGATCTCGCGAGCTTCGAGATCGACGGTGCCGACAACGACGACTGGGAGGACATCGCGCGGGCGCGCTGCGCCAGCGGCGACTGCCTGTACATCGCCGACATCGGCGACAACGAGCTGATGCGCACCAGCTACGCCGTCTACGTCGTCGACGAGCCCACGGCGATCGAGCCGGGCGTCCACACGCTGTCGTCGCAGAGCCTGAGCTTCACCTACCCCGATGGGCCGCACGACGCCGAGGTGCTGCTGGTGCACCCGCTCACCGGTGTGGTCACGATCGTGACGAAGGTCGAGGAGGGGCCCGCCGGCATCTACGAGCTGGGCCAGCTCACGCCCGACGTCGACCTCGTCGCCGAGAAGCGCGGCGAGCTCACGCCGCCCAAGGGCAGCAGCAAGTTCACCGGCGGTGCGATCCACCCCGATGCCACCGGCCTGCTGCTGCGGACCAAGACGCGGCTGTTCTACTGGCCGATGGATCCCAAGCAGACGGCCGCCGAGGCCCTGCGCAACGAGGCCTGTCGGCTGGAGCTGGCCGACGAGGTCCAAGGTGAAGCGGTCGCGTGGCAGCGAAGCGGCGATGGCATCGTGACCATCGGCGAGGGGCTGAACGCGGCCGTGAACGTCTCCCGCTGCGGGGGCGCGTGACTTACGAACAACCCGGAGCCTGCCATGCACCCAACCGTCCGCATTTCCATCCTGACGTTGCTCTGTCTCGCTGCCTGCAAGTCCGACGACGGCAACGGCACCGGCGGCGAGAGCGGATCCACCGGCGGCAGCACCGGTGACGGCACCGCGAGCTCGACCGGGGCCGACAGCGGCACGACCGGGCCCATGGGCGACTGCGGCAACGACATGATCGAAGAGGGCGAGGAGTGCGACGGCGTGGATCTCGGCGGCATGACCTGCGCCGACATCAACCCCGCGTACGACGGCGGCTCGCTGGCCTGCGGTGCCTCCTGCACCTTCGACTCGAGCGGTTGCACGCTGCCGCCCGACACCCCGCTTCTGGCGCTCAACGAGCTCACGTCGAACTCGGTCGCGGCCAACATGATGCCCAACGACGCGATCGAGCTGTACAACGCCGGCACCGGCACCGCCGATCTGTCGGGCTTCCAGCTCTCCGACGATCCGCTGCTGCCGGCCGCGAAGACCTACGTGTTCCCGCAGGGCACGATGCTGGCGCCGGGCGAGTTCCTGGTGCTGCTGTCGCTCGACGCGATCGCGATGACCGGCGACTTCCCGTTCGGCATCAGCGACAACGCCGAGGAGACGCTGGTGCTCGCCGACGGCGGCGGCACCGTGGTCGACATGCTCACGGTCGCCGGCAACCTCGCGCGCATCTCGTACTGCCGCGTGCCCGACGGCACCGGCGCGTGGTACCAGTGCGTGCAGACCTTCGGCGCCGCGAACATGGAGGCCGCGACCGCGTGCGGCAACGGCATGATCGAGGACATGGAGGTCTGCGACGACACCGACCTCGGCGGTGCCACCTGCGACGGGGTGGGCCTGGGCTTCTCCGGCGGCACGCTCAGCTGCTCGTTCAAGTGCAACCTCGACACCGATCAGTGCACGACCGACAGCAACCTGGTCCTCAACGAGCTCAACGCCACCACCGACGAGATCGAGATCTTCAACGGCGGCGGGCAGGCCTTCGACCTCTCGGGCATGGTCCTGACCGACGACGACGTCGACGCGGCCTACGATCCCGGGGTCGACACCGCCGAGCTGGTGTTCCCGCCGGGGACGTCGGTGCCGGCGGGCGGGTACCTCGTGGTGCAGCCGGGGCTCGGGCCTGGTCAGCATCCGTTCGGCATGGGCCTGGGCGGTGACCGGATCACGCTGGTCGATCCCGACGGGCCGACCATCATCGACCACGTGAAGTACGGCAACGCGGAGGCGACGATCTCGTACTGCCGCCAGCCCAACGGGCCCGGCGGGACCTGGACGGTCGACTGCACGCCGAGCATCGGCGGCGCGAACTGACCGGCCGCGCGCCGATCAGTAGACGCCGTCGACGAAGCTCCAGCGGTCGATGATCCACTGGCGCACGTACTGCACCTCCTCGTCGTAGGTGGTGAAGTCGTCGCGCCAGTTCCAGCCGCCGTAGTTGCGGTACTGCTCGCCCCAGCGGCCCTCGTCACGCAGGGCGCTGGCGGCGGTCTCGTCGACCATCGCGTCGTAGCGCGCGAGCACGGCGTCGACGTCGTAGGCATCGTGCAGCGTGGCGTCGTAGCGCGTGCGCAGCGGTTGGCCGAACGTCGCCGAGTCGAGCAGGCGCACGAACAGCTCGTTGGCCCAGGTGTAGTCCTCGGGGTGCGTCTGGTAGCCCTTGCGCTGGGTCTGCCAGGTCTGTCCGAAGCTGTCGTTGAAGTCCCACGGCGCATAGCGGAAGGGGCCGCCGGCGGGGTCGTGGTAGTGGTAGCTGTTCTTGCCGGCGGAGTCGTCGGCCATGATCAGCGTGACGAAGACGTACCAGTCCTCGTAGTCGCGGCGGTCGATCCAGTCGTCGATCTGCGCGTCGAAGGCGGCGTCGCTCGAGCTGTCGACGAAGGTGACCAGCGCGTCGAGGTCGTCGAACGCACCGGGCTGGCCCGCGGGCGGATAGCCCTCCTCCTTGGTCAGGCCCTGGTGCGGCGTGCCCTTGCCCGCGAGGCGAAAGTTCGCGTCGTGCGTGCGCGCCTTGTAGAGGTTGCCGGTCTGCAGGTAGCCCTGGTCCTCCATGAAGTAGCCGTCGACGTGATCGGCGACGGTGTACAGGCCCCAGTACGCGCCGTCCTTGAACACGACCGCGGAGTAGACCTGGATCTGCAGGTGGCCGGCGTCGAGCGTGTTCCACAGCTCGTAGGCCAGCCGCTGGCGCACATAGGCGTTGTCGTCGAAGGTGCTGATGAGGACGATCTTGCGCTTGTCGTGGAAGCCGCCCGCGAACTCGGGCTCGTCGAACTTGTCGTCCTTGGTGAACTTCAGCGTGTAGCTCTGCTTGGGGTACCACAGCGACGCCGCGCCACGGGTCTTGGCCTCGTGGGTGTAGACGTGGCCGCGGTAGGTCGTGGTCGCGGGCGTGTACGCGTCGGGGCCGATGGTCGGGTCGGTGTGCAGGTGCAGCACCGGCAGGCCGAACTCGAAGGTGTACAGCGTCTCGTCGACCACCGGCACGTTCGCGGGATCGTCCCAGCGGTCGGCGACGCCGATGCGCAGCGGCGCGGTCTCCCCGGTCGCGCGCGACGTGATGGTCAGATCATAGACCGCGCCTTGGTCGAGCCCCGGTGTCCACGACAGCGTCGCGGTCGCGTCGTCGTAGCTCGCGCCCGCCGGCAGCGGCGCGAGCTCGAAGCCCGCGTCGTCGCCGACGCCGGTGCTGCAGTGGATCGCGACCGCCAGCGGATCGCCCTCGAGCAGCCACCACGGTCCGCCGCCCTCGGGCGCGCACGATGGCGGCGGCAGGTCCGGCGTGGCCGCGGTGCTGCTGCTGTCCGCGGGCGTGCCGCTGCTGCTGGCGTCGGCGCTGGTGGTGGTGCTGCTGCTGCCCGTCGACGTGGTGTCGCCGGAATCACCGGAGCCCGTGCCGCTGCTGCCACCGCCGCTGGCGGCGACGTCTGCGTCGTGCTGGCACGAGCAGAGCAGCAGCGGCAGGCACCATCGCGCGGGCCGAGTCCAAGGCATGATCCCACGATAGCACCGAGCCACGCGCGAGCGCGCGCACGCGGTGGGCCGGGCGGGAGTGTCGGCGTCCCACCGTCCGGCCGCGCTCACGCGATCACGGCGCGCGCGTCAGCCCGCGCTGGGCGACAGCCCGATCCCGCACGGCGTGTGCCGCGACGGGTCGAGGACGCACGGGTACAGATCGACGTCCGCCGCCGGCGACTCGGGCTCGCACACGCCGTGCTCGTCGAGCTCGCAGTCGTTGAGCTCGCACTGCAGCGTGCACTCGCGGTCGTCGCCGTTGGCGAGGCCGTCGTCGCAGGCCTCGCCAGGATCGAGCGTGCCGTTGCCACACGGGTGGAAGCCCCCGACCCGGGGCTGCTGCACCACCGCCGCCTCGTGGTCGCAGCCGGCGGCGCCCAGCAGCAAGGCCAGCCATGCGAGCACCCCTGCACGTCGCGCGTGCGCGCGTGATCCGTACGCGATCACCATCTGCACCGACCTCCCATCGCGAGCACCGGCCGCGTCGCGCGGGCCCACCACGGGCGGCGCGTCGGCGCGAGCGGGTCTCGATCACGGTTGTCGATGCGTCGCGCGATCCGTCACGGTCGCGCGCGAGCCGGCTGGGCGCATCGCCCAGACGCTGTGCGACTTGCCCAAATCCCGCGTCGCGGCGGGGCCACCACGGTCGCGTATCGCCGCGACTGTCGGGCGCAGCGGGGTTGGTACGGCGTGTGCTCGGCGGGCGCGCAGCGAAGGCAGGGTTGTCGCATGGTCTTGTCGATCTCCACGTGGGCGCTGGTCTCGATGACGACGGTGCCGCAGGCCCAGCTGCCGCAGGATGCGGTGCAGGGCCAGCGCCGCTTCACCGCCGCGCCGCGGCCCTCGCAGCGGCCGGCCCCGCTGCGCGCCGCGGTCGCGCCCAAGCGCGCGAAGCAGGCGGTGGTGTTCGTCAACTTCGACGGCGCCGAGCTCAGCTCCGGCTGGGACGACTCGCGCAACGACGTCACGCAGATCGGCGAGTGCGCCGGCAGCTTCGCGCCCTACGGCGACGGACCCATGCGCGACGCGGTGCTGCAGGCGGTGCGCACCGACTGGGCCGACTTCAACGTCATCGTCACCGACGTGCGCCCGGCCTCGGGGGACTACACGATGAACATGACCGGGCCCAGCAACCCCTTCGGTGGCGGCGTGCTGGGTATCGCGCCGCTCGACTGCAGCGACGCCGACACGCCCAACAACATCACCTACGCGTTCGTCAGCGCCGACGACGGCCTGTCCGCGTCGGAGCACGCGACCACCATCGGCCAGGAGGTCGCGCACAGCTTCGGGCTCGAGCACGTCGACGACGAGGGCGACATCATGAACCCCTACGTCGCCGGCGGTGATCCGTCGTTCAAGGACGAGTGCATCACCATCGTGCAGGGCGGCAGCTGCCCCGACCAGCACGTCGCCGAGTGCGGCGACGCCTACGCGCAGAACTCCTACCGCGAGCTCATGACGCTGTTCGGGCCCAGCACGCCCGACGCGGCGGCGCCGACGGTCGCGATCACCTTTCCCACCGACGGTCAGAGCTTCGACAACGGCACCGACTTCGCGATCATGGTCGACGCCGCCGATGATCAGGGCATCGCCAGCGTGACGCTCTACCAAGACGGCAGCGAGGTCGCGAGCGACGGCAGCGAGCCCTACAGCTGGCAGGTGAACGACCTGCCGGCCGGCGTGTACGAGTTCTACGTCACCGCCGTGGATCTGGCCGGCAACGCGAGCAGCAGCGACACCGTCACCATCGGGATCGGCCACGAGCCGCCGCCGCCGGACGACTCGGGCGGTGGCGGCGGTGGCAGCGGTGGCGGCGGCGGTGGCAGCGGTGCGGCCGACGACGGCGGCGGCGGCGGCGAGGCCGACGGTGGTGTCGACGACGGCGGTGCAGGCGAGGGTGGCCACGATGCGCTGCCGCCGGGCTTCGGGCTCGACGGGGCCGATGGCGGCTGCGCCATCGAGGGCGCGCGCCGCTGCGCGTGGGCATGGTTCACGCCGCTGGTGCTCGCGGCGCGACGCCGACGTCCGCGGCGCTGATCGTTCGCGTCACAGCGGCAAGGCGATCACGGGCGCGTCCGCGGCCGGCGCGACGTGGTGCACCAGCAGGTGCGAGCCGGTCGCGCCGGTGGGCAAGCCGTCGCGGTTGCCCGGCGCGTCGACCGGCCGCAGCGTGTGCGCGTCGACGCGCGAGAGCTTGCCGAACACGCCGAAGCTGACGACGTAGGCGCTGCCGTCGCGCGTGAGCGCGACGCCGCGGGGATTGGGCACGCGCAACCGTGCCCGCAGCGCGCCGGTGTCGAGGTCCCAGAACGCGAGCAGGTGCCCCTGGGGGTTGGTCGACGCGACCGTGCGGGTGGGCTCGTGCAGCGCGACGCTCAAGGTCTCGCCGATCATCGCGGCCACGGTCTCGTGGCGCAGCGCGTCGTCGCCGGCGTCCGCATCGATCGTGCGCGCCGCGGCGCCGCGGGGCCACAGCGTCAGGCCTCCGCGCGCACGCTCGGGCTGCGGCGTGCCGAAGCGCGGCGCCGACACGATCGCGAGATCGCCGGCGGCATCGATCGCGAGGTGGCCGACGTCGAAGCGCGCATCGGGCAGCGCGCGGCGCTCGAGCACCCGCCCGTCGGCGAGATCGATCCAACACACGCACGGAGGCTCGGGCTGGCCGAGCGCGCCGCCGCCGTTGCCCACCACCAGCACGCGGCCCTCGTCGACCAGCGCGCAGTCGTGCGGCGCGACGCCGCCCGAGGGCAGCTCGCCGACGCGCGCGCCGGTGCGTCCGTCGTACACGCCCAGCGCGCCGCGCCGCTGCGGATCCTTGACGATCTCGGTGGCGAACAGCAGTGCGCCGTCGCGGCTGAACGCGCCGTGGCCGTAGAACTCGCGATCGGGCCCCGGGCGCAGCGGCATCACGCAGGCCAGCCGCCGCAGATCGACGATGGCCGCGCCGGGCCCGTGCTTCTCGAACACCGCCGCACGCGCGGGCTCGGTCGGATCGACGGCGAAGCCGTGGCCGAAGAAATCCAGCGCCATCGCGCGCGGGCCGTGCTCGCGGTCGAGATCTCGGCTGACCAGCGCGAAGACCTGCGTGCCCTCGGAGCGCCAGGCGCTGCCGGCCCAGACCACACCCAGCGGCGCGTCGGGGTGGACAGGCCCCACGTTCACGGCGTCCTCGGCCACGGCGACCACCTTACTGCGACCCGCTGCGGCATACTACCGTGCGCGCCGATGACAGCCCCGTCGAACGCACAGCAGGTGCAGTGGTACACCGCGCAGCTGCACGCGATCGGAGCGCTCGCCGGCGCGGTGTTCGTCGACGTCGGCGCGCAAGACGGTGCGCTGTCGGAGGCGTTGCTGCCGGCGATCGGCACCAGCGGCGCGCTGGTCTCGATCGAGCCGCTGCGCTCGAACGTGCGCCGCATCGAGGCTCGCATCGCCAGCGTGGGTGCCGACAACTGGACCGTGCAGCCGGTCGCGATCTCCGATCACGACGGCGAGCTCGAGCTGCGCGTGGCCGCGTTCGGGGATCCCGCCGGCGACGCCGAGCCCGCCGCGGTGCTGTGGTCGAGCGCGGTGGTCGGGCCGCGCACGCCCGCGAGCGCCCGCCGCGTGCGCGTGCCGTGCCGACGGCTGCGCAGCGCGGTGCCCGAGGCCACCGTGGTCAAGCTCGACATCGAGGGCCACGAGTACGACGTGCTCGACGACGCGCTGGGCGAGCTGCCCGGGGTCCGGGCGTGGGCGCTCGAGCTGCACATGCTGCTCGATGGCTCGCGCCCGTTGCAGGGCGTGATCGGCAAGCTCGCGCGCGCCGGCTTCGACTGCTTCGCGGCCGGTCGCCAGGCCGACGATCCGAGCTGGCGCTCGCTGCCGATCGACGCGTCGCTGGGCTGGAACGCGATTCCGTGGGTGCGCGCGCGCGCCTCGGTGGCCCCCGATCCGCTCGAGCCCGCGGGACCACGCGCCGCCGCAGCGCGGGCCCACGCGGGACCGGCTGCGGGTGCGGTGAAGTCCCTGCACGTGCTCGCGCTGCGTCGCGGCCCCCGCTGACGGCCCGTCCACCGACGCAAGGGAGCGGTCCCGTGACCGGCTCGGCCGGGTCCTCGCCCTGCACTGAACCCACGCGCGTCGCCGCGGCCGCTGCGGGCGCGCGTGATACCGTGGTGCCCATGGGCATTCTGACCTGTGGCGGCCCCGAGCGATGGCCGGCGCTGGTGCCGGCGGCGTTGCTGCTGGCCAGCGGTTGCGGCGACAACGACGAGAGCGGCAGCAGCAGCTTCGGCGGCAGCGAAGGCACCAGCGTCAGCGCCAGCGGATCCGACTCCGGCTCGTCGGGCAGCGTCAGCGCCAGCAGCGTGGGCACCACGGTCTCGAGCAGCGCCGACAGCTCGAGCGGCGAGCAGCCCAAGTTCGACGTCGGCACCGGCGTCGACGTGCCCGGCAACTGCATGGCCGGCGATCCCGGCTGCGGTTGCACCGCGGTCGACATCCTCTTCATCGTCGACAACTCCGGCTCGATGCAGGAGCACGCGGCGCCCACGGTCGCGGCCTTCGACACCTTCGTCAACGAGATGATCGAGGCGCTGCCGCCGGGCACCTCGCTGCACGTCGGCGTCACGCGTGCGACCGGTTTCTACGATCCCGGCAACGGCGGTGGTTGGGGCGGTCCCGGCTGCGAGGCCGCGCTGACCGACGGCGTGTGGAACCCGCCCGACGTCGCCGACAACGGCGTCAACGGCCAGCAGGGCCGACTGTTCGAGCACATGGGCCAGCGCTTCTACGACATCGAGACCGACGCCGATCCGGCGCCGCTCAAGACGTGGTTCCAGGGCGCGCTCATGGGCGCGATCGATGGCAGCGCCGAGCACTCCAACACCGAGACCGTCGTCGCGGGTGCGGCCTATCCCTTCCACCCGGCCAACGCCGACTACAACCAGGACTTCATGCGCCAGCAGGCCGTGCTGGTGCTGTTCCTGCTGTCGGACTCGCCCGACCTCTCGCCGCCGGAGATCCCCACGCAGGACTTCGTCGACATCGTCAGCGACGCCAAGAGCGAGTGCGGCGACATGTGCGTGATCACGACCGGCGCGATCGCGGGCCAGTGCTACGACCAGCCCGGCAACATCAACACGCGGCTCTTCGATTTCATGAACGGCTTCGGCGCGCCGCCGCCGTCGTGGATCAACCTGCAGTTTGGCATGGTGCCGGACTTCACCGGCGTGCTCGGCACGGCGCTGGCCGATGTCATCGGCTCGACCTGCGCCAACATCCCGCCCGCGGGCTGACGCACGGCGATCAACGATCGGCGCGCGGCCGCGGTGCGCGGGCGATGCGACGGTCGCGGACCTGCGCGAGCCCGGCCTGCAGCACCTCGTCCTTGCCCGCGCGCAGCCCCGCACGCGTCGGCGTCACCGCGATGTTGGGCGCGATGCCGTCGCCGTGCAGGCGGCGGCCATCGTGGTGCGTGACCTTCATGCCGGTGAACACGACGTAGAAGCCCCCGAGCGTGTCGACGCGGACGATGTCGCCGTTGGCACCGGCGGTCGGTGAGCCCACCAGCGGGCCGAGGTCGTGGGCCTCGACGTAGCCCAGCACCGACTCGGCGTAGCTGATGGCCTCGGCGTCGATCAAGAAGGCGCGCTTGCCGGGGATCTGCGGCTCGGCCGGACGGATGTGCCAGCCGATCGGGCCCCAACCCGCGACGTGACCGTCGGGCTCGAGCACGCGCGGCACGTGCATCCACTGCGCGTCCTCTTCGACCGCCATCAGGTGCGCGAGGATGCGATGGGTGTCGGTGGGGTAGCCGCGCATGTCGAACACGACGCCCGGCGCGAGCGCGAGCTCGGGCAACGCGGGCTCGAGGTCCTGCCAGTGCGCGCGCGTGAGGTCGACGTACCAGGTGCCGTCGTCGAAGCGGTGCAGCGCCGGCGGACGCGGTGGCACCGGCGGCGCCGCGGCGTCGTAGCGGGCGGTCTCGGTGTGCGAGCGCTTGCCGCTGCGCACGGTGATCGGCACCGCGGCATCGCGCGGACCCGCCAACGCCTCCCAGCTCGCGGCGCGGAAGCGTCGCCACTGCGGCGAGCCCGACAGCCGCTCGGTCAGCGCGTGGACCCGCGGCAGCAGCGGCACGCCGTCGATCGACTCGATCACGTCGCCGACCGCGAAGTGCTCGGGGTCGGCGGTGCCGGTCACGACCGGCTCGCCCTCGATCAGCTCGACCCGCAGCGGCAGCTGGCCGCGCGCGGCGAGCTCGCGGTGCCCGACCATGCCGTGGCCGTCTTGCAGCGCGTGGACCAGGCGCCACAGCGTGCCGGCGACGTCGTCGACCGAGGCGTCGTCCTGCGCGTCGTGCAGCGCCTCGACCAGCAGCGCATCGAAGTCGATCGGCACCGTGTCTTGGTAGGGATAGAAGTGCCGCAGCACGTTCCACACCTCGACCACCGCGCCCTGGCGCACGTCGAGCTGTTTCCAGCCGTGGGCGCTGACGGCCGCGTGCGCGAGCTCGTCGTCCCACGACGTGGAGACGTCGCCGTCGTGCTCCGCGTCCGCGGCGGTGAGCACCGTCGGCAGTCGCAGGTGCAGGCCCGGCAGCAGCTGCGTCTGCACCCGCGTGTCGGGATCGGGCGCCTGTGCGAAGCGACGGCGATAGGGTCCGTCCTTGCCCACGCGCACTTGACCGTACGGCGGCGAGTACAGCGACAGCCGCGTGCCGACGTAGCCTTCGTGTTGCCAGTACACCGCGCGCTTGGGATCGGGCGCGGGCTCGTCGTCCGGTGGTGGCTCGCCGTCGAGCCACAGCTCGAGCCGCGGCGCGAGCGGGCCGAAGTGCTCCTGCAGCGCCTCGCGCAGCTCGCCGAGATCCTCCGCCTCGCGCACCGAGGCGATCCCGGTGGCCGCGAGCACGCGCCAGTTCGCGCGCGCGGCCGCGTCGGTGGGGTGGAACCACCGCACGTAGCCGTACAGCCGCGCGAAGGCCTCGAGGTTCTCCTGCTCGGTGGTCGCGCGGCTGGGCACGCGCAGCGCCGCAGCGGGATCGCGCATCGTCGCGTCGCCCGGGCCGCACCCGACACCCAGCCCCAAGCCCATTGCACCCAGCAGCAGCAGCCCCGCTCGCCCGCGCATCGCTCGGGCGAAGACACCCGCGGGCGCCGGCGGTTCCCGGGCCCGCGCACGAATTTCCGCCGGCGCACCACGCGGTCGCACGACCGACCGAACCGCCGCGGGGGGTGCGGCGACCTCGGGGTTGTGTCGAGCATGCGACGGACAGTGGGGCTCGTGGCGGGGTTGGGTTGGGCGAGCGCGTGCGGGGGCGCGGCCGCGGACGGCGGCGCGGCCCAGGACGACGGCGTCGCGAGCAGCAGCCAGGGCCCCGACGAAGGTGGCGACGGATCGTCGGGCACCGACGGGGCCACGACCGGCGATCCCGACGGCAGCGGCAGCGACGACGGCGTCGCGGGCAGCTGCGGCGACGGTGTGCTCGACGCGGGCGAGGCCTGCGACGACGCCGGGCCCTCGGCCAGCTGCAACGGCGACTGCACCGTCGCGGCCTGTGGCGACGGCATCGTCAACCCCGCCGCCGGCGAGGGCTGCGACGACGGCAACGCGCACGACGGTGATGCGTGCGATGCCACCTGCGCGCCGTCGGTGATCCTCATCGACGGTCCGCTCAGCGAGTGGCTCGACGATCCCGAGATGGCGCTGGTCGCCACAGGCGATGCGTTCGTGCTGGTGTACGCGCACGTCGAGGACGCGTCGGCCTACGACGAGCTGCGCTACCAGCCGATCGCCGGCGACGGCACGCTGCAGCCCAAGCAGGTGTTGACCAAGGCGGTCGGCGCGGTCGCGACCCTGGGCACCAGCGCGCAGGGCGACGGCATGCTGGTGTACCTCGACGGCTCGGCGCTGCAGTACCGCTTCTTCGCGCCCGGCGGCGCGCTCGATGCCGACGGCGGCTTCGCCGAGACGCTCACCAACGAGACATGGTTCGTGCCCGCGTCGCGGCCGGCCGCGCTCGGCGACGGACGCTTCTGCGTGCTCGGTGGCACCGGTGGCCTGCGCTGTGTCGACGGCGATGGCTTGGGCGCCGCGGTGGCGATCGCACCGCCGCAGGCGATGCCGACCCTGGCCAGCATCGACGTCGCGCACCTGCAGCCGCGCGACGGCGGCCTGGTCGCCAGCTACGTCGCCTATGTCGACGGCTACGACGCGCGCGAGCTGCGGGCGCGCGCGATCGGCAGCGACGGCGCGGTGGACGGGCCCGAGCTGGTGCTCGCGTCGTTGGGCCAGAACGGGCCCGAGCTGCCGGCGGGCGCGTGGACCGATCCGGACGGACAGCTGCGCGTCGCGTTCGCGCGCGAGCAGGGCCTGAGCTGGTTCGGGGTCGGCGAGGCGGGCCCGCTGGTCGGCGGCGACGCGGGCGACTTCGGCGAGGGCACGCGCGGCCGCGTGCTGGTCGATCCGCACGGCGAGCTCGCGGTGTTGTGGACCGAGATGACCAGCGAGGAGCTGGGCCCCGGCCACACGATCCTCACGTGTCCGCTGCGGCTGCAGCGGTTCTCGAGCGCACTGGCGCCGGTGGGTGCGGTGCAGACGCTGTTCGATGCGCCCACGGCCTGGTGCGCGTCGAGCTTCGGCGCGGCGATGGGTCCGGGCGGCGATCTGCTGGTGACGTGGACGCGCGTCGACACCGACGCGTACCCGGCGATCGCGTACATCGACGCGATGCTGCTGCCGGCGCCGTCGCGCTAGCCCGTGATGACGATCTCGATCGGGTTCGAGATCAGCTCGTAGGGCGCTTCCTTCGCCATCGCGCCGAGATCGACGCTGCGGCTGTCCACGCCCGCGCTCTTGGCCGCGGTGCCGCCGGTCCACTCGTAGTGCACGAACAGCCGCACGGTGCCCGCGCGCCACTGGAAGAACGGCACTGCCCACAGCGGGTCGATGCTGCGCGTGGTGCCCGGACGCAGGGTCGCGATCTCGTCGCTCCAGTCGGGATCGAACATGCCGCAGCGACCGACGGCCTGCGGCGGCAACGGCTGCCAGCAGCCGTCGCCTTCGTCGATGAACGCGGTGAAGCGGACCACCGGGTCGCGCCAGCTCGCGTCCGAGCCGTCGCCCGGCAGCACGATGGCGTGGCTGCGCTTGCGCGAGCGGTTCTCGATGCTGGCGGTGATCGCCGGCAGATCGCTGGCGGTCGCGCGCGCAGGCCCGCTCGCGCGCAGGCGCAGATCCGATTGCGACGCGCCGACGCGCACTGGCTCGGGCGTGACGCAGCGCGGGGCCGGCCGCCGCTCGGGCGGACGCGCGTGTGCCCGCGCTTCGGTCGCGCCCTGGGCCTGCGCGGCGGGCCAGCCCGTCGCGGAGATC
>JAIBBS010000199.1 GCA_019694555.1 Nannocystaceae bacterium | reverse complement strand
CAGCACCGCGATCCACCGCAGCTGCTCGTCGCTCTCCAACGCGATCTTCGCCGCCATCGTCAGCGGCACCGACAGCAGCATGCCGACGGGGCCCCAGACCCAGCCCCAGAAGACCAGGCACAGCAGCACGACCAGCGGG
This sequence comes from Nannocystaceae bacterium, assembly GCA_019694555.1. Classification (GTDB taxonomy): domain Bacteria; phylum Myxococcota_A; class Polyangia; order Nannocystales; family Nannocystaceae; genus Xiheibacterium. Next base: position 15,010 of record JAIBBS010000199.1, on the reverse strand, counting down.
CTGAGGCCGAGCTTGCGGCCCATCCACGCCGGCTCGACGATGTTGCCGATCACGGTGTGGATGACGGCGTGGCCCAGGCCGATGATGAACATCGCGCCGGTGCCCAGGCCCGGCTGCACCAGCGCGACCAGCAGCGTCGGCACCGCGGCGACGAAGCCACCGATGTTGGGCACGTAGTTGAAGAGGAACGCGACCAGTCCCCACAGCAGCGGGAAGTCGAGGCCGATCAGCAGGCACAGCAGCGCGACCGCGACGCCGGTGAGCAGCGAGATCGCGGTCTTGATCGCGAGGTAGCGCTGGACCTCGACCAGCATCGTGCGGCCGGCGGCGAACTCCGCCTCGGGGCGGCCGATCGCGACGCGGAGCTTGCGAGGAAAGCCCGCGACCTCGAGCAGCATGAACAACGTCGTCAACAGCACCAGCGCGGTGTTCGACAGCGCCGCGACCGTGGCGCCCGCGAGCGTGCCGACCATGTCGACGACGTCGGCGGGATCGAACGACTCGGCGTAGCCCGACAGCGGCACGCCCACGCCGTGTCGCCGCAGCCACTGCAGCGAGTCGAGGAACATCGCCTCGAGCGCGGCGCGGTAGGTCGGCAAGGTGTCGGCGAAGCGATCGACCGACGCGGTCAGCAGCGCACCGAACAGCGCCAGCGCACCGAGCAGCAGCAGCACCACCGGAATCACCGCGAGGACCGGCGGGATGCCGCGGCGCTCGATCCACAGCAGCGGCGGCGTCGCCAACACCGTCAGGAACACCGCGAACAGAAATGGCAGCGCGATCGGAGCCGCGGCCTTGAGCCCCGCGACGACGATGACTCCGGCGGCCGCCGCGACCAGGGGGGATCCGAGCGCGCTGCGCAGCCGCGCATCACCCCGAGCGAGTCCGCCGCGTTCGCCAGTGCCGGACATGGCCGGCGGCAGTATGGGCGCGCGCACTGGCCGGCGCGAGATTTGGACGAACCCGCCCACCCCAATCCCGACCCAATCCCGCCCCACCCCCCGCCGCACCGGGCGCCGACGCTTCGTGCTAGCGTGTGAAGCTGCCGTGGCCTGGCGTGACTCCGGCGGCGTCTATGCCAGCGTCCGAGCGTTGCTCGGCCAGGTCATCGCGGGCCGCTACCGGCTCGACAGCGTGCTCGGCATCGGTGGCATGGGCGTGGTGTTGCGCGCGCACCACGTCGGGCTGCGCCGCGACGTCGCGATCAAGATGCTGCGCCCGGAGCTGATCGAGAACCCCGAGGTCACCGGCCGCTTCGAGCGCGAGGCGTTGTCGCTGTCGCGACTCGAGCATCCCAACTGCCTGCAGGTCACCGACTTCGGTCAGCTCGAGGACGGGACGCTGTTCATGGTCATGCAGCTGCTCGAGGGCTGGGAGCTCACCGAGCTGCTGGGCCAGCCGTTGCCGGTGCTGCAGGCGGTCGAGCTCGGCATCCAGCTGTTGCGCGGGCTCGAGCACGCGCATCGCCGCAAGATCATCCACCGCGATCTCAAGCCCGAGAACCTCTTCCTCGTGCGCAACGAGGACGAGAGCTTCACGCTGAAGATCATCGACTTCGGCATCGCCAAGCTCGACTCGCTGCACCCCGGCGATCTCAAGACCGCGGTCGGCATGATCTTCGGCACGCCCGCGTACATGAGCCCCGAGCAGGCCCTGGGCGCGCCGGTCGATCATCGCGCGGATCTCTACGCGGTCGGCTGCGTGCTGTACGAGATGCTGACCGGCACGCCGCCGTTTCGCGATCGCGATCCGATGATGGTGATCCACCGGCGCCTGATCGGACCGCCGCCACCGCTGCCCGAGTCGATCTCGGTGCAGGTCCGCGAGGTCGTCGACACCCTGGTCGCGCGCGAGCCGCAGCAGCGCTATCAGTCCGCGTCGCTCGCGCTGCAGGCGCTCGAGAACGCCGCGGTCGTGCTGCGTCGCTTCGCGCGCATGAACCCCGAGGGCGAGCCGCCGTGGATCCTGCCGCGCTCGCGCGCGTCGGCGCTGCTGCAGGAGACGCCCGAGCGCCGCGACGCGAACGAGCGGCGACAGACCTCCGGCCTGGGCGTCACGCCGATGTCCGAGGACGATCTCGCATCGCTGCGGCGCCGCCTCGACAGCGTGCTGCTGAGTCCCTCGCCCGACGCGCGTCTGTCCGACGCGGGCGACGTGCTCGCACCACCGTCGAGCCAGAGCACGCTGGTGCCGGTGCGCCCGCCGCGGCGACTGCTCCCGCCGCCGCAGGACGACGACGAGTAGACGCCGGCGGAAATCCACGACCGCGATCACGGATCGATCGCGCCATCCCCAATACCCGCAGGCCTGCCGCCCCCCCGCGCAGGCGCTCCCCAACCCGAACCCGGCGCGATTGCGCTCGTCCTCGTGGAGTCCCCCATGCGTCTCGAGCTTCCCTTGATCCTTGGTGTCGCTGCGGCGACGTTGCTCGTCGGCTGCCCCGGTGCGAGCGAAGACCCCGGTGGCAGCGACAGCGGCAGCAGCAGCAGCGGCGGCACCTCGGCGGATACCTCCGCGTCGATCTCCGGCACCGCGAGCGCGTCGTCGACCAACGCGACCGCGTCGGCGAGCGCATCGGACAGCACCACCGCGACCAGCACCACCGCGACCAGCACCACCGCGACCAGTGCCGATACCGGCACGAGCGCGACCGATTCGGCCACCACCGACGCGAGCTCCACCGGCGGCACCGACACCACCGGCGGCACGACCGACGGCGGCAGCTCGACCACGGGCGCGCCTGCGGAGTGTGGTGACTACGCCGATCACATGTCGTGCGTGCTCGGTGGTTGCTACTGGGACTTCTTCGGCCAGGCCTGCCTGACGCCGCCCGACGATGCCACCTGCGCGATGTACATGGACGCGATGGAGTGCTTCGGCAACTCGTGTCAGTGGGACTTCCAGAACGACGAGTGCATCCCGCCCGACCCCCAGGTCGACTGCGAGACCATCGACAACCAGATGGAGTGCTTCCAAAACGGCTGCCTGTGGGACTTCATGACCGACACCTGCGGCTGGGGCCCGACGCCCGAAGAGTGCATGATGATCGACAACCAGATGGAGTGCTTCGGCAGCGGCTGCTTCTGGGACTTCATGTCGATGACCTGCGGCTGAGTCCGCGCGTCCGCGATCAACCGCCGCTGCCGGGAGCCGAGGGCGGCGGCGGCGGCGGCGGGTTGCTGCAGTCGTCGACGTCGCTGCCCTCGGGGCACAGGCCCGAGCCCTCGGGTTCGTCGCACGCGCCGTCGTCCGTCCACGCGCAGCCCTCGGGTGCCGGCGGCGGCGGCGGTGGGTCCGAGGTGCCGCCGCTGCCATCGCTGGTGCCGCCGCTGGTGCCCGAGCTCGAGCTGCCCAGGCCGCAGTCCTCGAGCGCGCGATCGACCGAGCGCGGCAGCTCCACGCACGACTCGCGGCCGAGGTCGTAGTCGGCGAAGCACGCGTCGGTGCCGTCGGGCGCGTCGCACGACAGTCGCTCGTCGAGGCAGGTGCCGAGCTCGCGCAGCAGCGGCGTGATGCAGTCGAGGTACAGCGACGACGCCTCGGGCTCGCGGCCGTAGGCGTCCTCGACGCAGCGGCGCTGCGACGGCAGGATCTGATCCTCGAGGCACGCGCCGCGCGAGGCGAAGCCGGCCTCGTCCCAGCAGTCGCACACGATCTCGACGTTGTCGTTGCTGATCTCGATGACCTCGGCGACGAGCTGCTCGACGTTGCCGCCACCGCCGCCGCCGTCGTCGTCGTCGTCGCCGCCACCGCCCGCCGGCGAGACGTCACACGCGGCGGCGAACAGCAGCGAGGCGAAGCAGAGCAGCAAGGTGGCCCGTGGGCGATGCGCGGTCATGCGCCGCTCGGTGTGCAGGGCCCGGGCCGCGCCACCGACCGCGACACCACGCGGTTTTTCGACCGGCGCCACGGCGGCGCGGCGGGTGGGACCGCGGCCCGTCCCATGGGACGTCCCAGCGCGCGGAGCTGGTACCGTGACCGCGCCATGCCGCCGGGGCGCCCGACCGCCATCGTGCTCGCGGCCCTCGCGTGGGCCGTGGGCTGCCGTCCCGAGGGCGCCGTGCCGCCGCGCGCCGCCGCCGGCACGGTGACGATCAGCATCGTCGGCACCAACGACCTGCACGGGCACGTGGGCGCGCTGCCGCTGCTGGGCGGCTACCTCGCGAACCTGCGGCGCGCGCGGGCGCACGACGGCGGCGTGGTGCTGCTCGACGGCGGCGACATGTACCAAGGCACGCTCGAGTCCAACCTCGACGAGGGCGCGCCCGTGGTCGCGGCCTACGATGCGCTCGGCTACGACGCGGTCGCGATCGGCAATCACGAGTTCGACTACGGTCCGGTCGGGCCCGAGGCCACCGCGCGTACGCCCGCCGACGATCCGCTGGGCGCGCTGCGGGCCCGCATCGCGCAGGCCCACCACCGCTTCCTGTCCGCGAACCTGGGGCCCGCGCCGGGCGCCGACGATCCACGGCTGGGCGCGCGCTCGACCCTGATCGAGCGCGGCGGCGTGACGCTGGGGATCATCGGCGCATCGACCACGTCGACGCCGCGCACGACCATCGCGGCCAACGTGCGCGGGCTGTCGTTCGCGCCGCTGGCCGACGCGATCGCGAGCGAGGCCCGCGCGTTGCGGCAACGGGGTGCGGTCGCGGTCATCGTCACCGCCCACGCCGGCGGCAAGTGCACGGACGTCGCGGATCCCACGCGAACCGACAGCTGCGACCACAGCGAAGAGATCATGGCGGTCGCGGCCGCGCTGCCGCCGGGCCTGGTCGACGTCATCGTCGGCGGACACACCCACCAGGCCATGGCCCACCGGGTGCACGGCATCGCCATCATCGAGTCGTACGCGCTGGGCGTGGCGTTCGGGCGCGTGGATCTGACGATCGATCGCAGCACGGGCACGCTCGTCGACAGCACGATCTTCGCGCCGCAGCGGCTGTGCAGCGACGCGCACGCGAGTCCCGAGGGCGCGCTCGAACGCTGCGCACCGCCGGCCTACGAGGGCGCGCCGGTCCGCCCCGACGCGGCGGTCGCGGCCCTCGTCGCGCCGTCGATCGAGCGCGCGCAGGTGCTCCGCGAGCGTCCGCTCGGCCCCAGCCTGCGCGCGACGTTCACGGCCGAGCGCGACCGCGAGTGCGCGCTGGGCAACCTCTTCGCCGACCTCATGCTCGCGGCGCGGCCGGGCGCCGACGTGGCGATCATGAACGGCGGCGGGCTGCGGGCACCGCTGCCCGCGGGCCCGCTGCACTACGGCGCGCTGTACGAGGCTTTCCCGTTCGACAACCGCTTCGCGATCGTGCGGCTGCGCGCGGCCGCGCTGGCACAGGGACTCGCGCACCACCTCGCGCGCGACGGCTCGTTCTTCTCGCTCGCGGGCGTGGTCGCGAGCACCCGCTGCGAGCGCGGCGCGGTCGCGGTGTCGCTGTCGCGGCGCGACGGCACCGCGATCGCCGACGACGAGGTGCTCGCGATCGTGACCACGGATTTTCTCGCCACCGGCGGCGACGGGCTCTTCGGCGCCGCCGTCGGCGAGGTCGAGGTGGAACAGGGCCCACCGATCCGCGAGGTCATGGCCGAGGCGCTCGCGGGCATGGGCGCGCGCACGCTCGCGCCCGAGCGCTACTTCGACGTCGGCTCCGCGCGCGTGCGACCGGCGGGCGCACGCGCGATCCGCTGCGACCCGCCGTGATCCTCGCGCGCGCTCGCGTCACCGCGCGGGCGCGACCTGCTCGAGCCAGGTCGTGATGCCCTCGGCGAGATCGGGCCGCGGCGGCACGGCCGCGAGGTAGTCGGCCTTGGCCGCACGCGCGAGCGCGACCGCCTCGTCGCGCGCGCGTCCCTGCAGCCACAGCGCACGGGCGAGCGGCCAGTCCACGTCGGCGCGGTTCTGCGGCTCGGTCTGCGGCCCGAGGATCTTCCGTGCGCGTCGCAGCTCCGCGATCGCGGCATCGGCGTGGCCGACGTCGAGCTCGGCCACGCCCAGGGCGATCAGCACCCACGCGAGCTCGGGATGATCGGGCCCCTGGGTGGCCTCGCGGATCGCGATCGCACGGCGCAGCAGCGGCAGCGCCTCGGCCGGTCGACCGTCGCGGATGAAGCGATCGGACAGGCCCAGCAGCGCGTAGCCCAGCTGGGGATGATCCGGTCCGAGCGTACGCTCGTCGATCGCGAGCGAGGCACGGAAGTGCTGCTCGGCCTCCACGAAGCGCGACTGCGCGACCGCGACATTGCCGAGCGCGACGTAGGTGTACGACAGATCGGTGTGGGCCTCGCCGAGTGCGTCGCGCTTGATCTGCAACGCGCGCTCGAGCAGCGGCGCGGCCTCGTCGTACGCGCCGGTCTGCGCCAACATCGAGCCGAGGTTGTGCAGCTCGCGGCCGACGTCGGGGTGCTGCGGGCCCTGCAAGCGCTCGCGCAGCTCGATCGCACGGCGCAGCAGCGGCGCGGCCTGGTCCGGCCGCCCCATGATGCCGATGATGGTGCCGAGGTTGGCGAGCAAACCGGCGAAGTCGACGTCGTCGTCGGCACCGCTGGCCTCGCGCAGCGCGACCGCGGATTCGATGTGGCGCCGTGCGGCGGCGTAGTCGCCGGCCGCGACCTCGACGCGGTAGCGCGTGCCCTCGGTCAGCGAACGCGCGCGATCGTCGATGTGCGCGCGCTCGCCCTCGGCGCGCGCGAGCTCGCAGGTGCGGCGCGCCTCCTCGACGGCGCCCGGCGTCTCCGCCAGCGCGTGGCACAGCGACATCGTCGCCAACCACGCCTGACGATCGGCTCCGCCCTCGATCGCGGCCAGCTGCGCCTGCCGCAACACCGTCACCGCCGAGGGCACGTCGCCCAACGACATCGCGACCTGCCCCTGCACCGTGCGCAACTCGGCGAGCAGCGGCGCCCACGACAGCGTCACCACCGGCTCGACCAGCGCGTCGACGGCCGACTTGGCCTCGCCGTAGTGGCCGGCCTGCTCGAGCGCGCGCACCAGCGCGAGCTCGGCGCGCAGCGCCGCGGCGGGCTCGCGCATCGCCACCGCCTCGGGGCGCACGGCCGCGTCGTGCAGTCGCTCGAGATCGGCGCACTCCTCCGGCGGCGGCAGGCTCGCGCTGGCCTCGGCCGCGCGCTCGAGCACGGTCGCGTCGGCGCCGGCGAGCACGTCGAGCAGCGACGCGAACGCCATGCGCCCGCGATCGAGGCACGCGATCCGCAGATCGAGCCCCTCCTCCGACTGCTCGTGGCGGACGTGGGTGGCCTCGCAGGCCTCGCGCCGCGCGAGCAGGAAGCGGCCGGCCCACGCCTCGAGGTTGGCCTCGACCCGCGTCCACGTGTCCGCGGCGTAGCCGACACCGATCTGCCTCAGCGCGGTCGCGAGCGCGTCGCGGCGCGACGGCGACCACAGCTCGTCGAGCGCGACGTCGGCCGCGGCACAGGGATCGACGGCGGCAGGGCTGCGCTCGATCGACGCGCCGACCGAGACCGCACCCGCGACCGTGGCGACCGACAACGCCGCGACCGCGACGCGGCGACGCGACTGCGCCGGGTCGTGGGCCAGCGCCGCGAGCAGCGTGCGCAGGTCCGGGTGTCGCTGCGCCGGATCGACCGCGAGGCCCTGCAGCAACAGGCGATGGATCCACGCCGGCGCACGCGCGTCGCCGGGCAACGGTTCGACGCGACCGTGCGTGATCGCGTAGCCCAGACCCGCGAGGTTCGCGGCCGCGAAGGGACGGCGGCCCCACAGCGCCTCCCACAACACCACGCAGAACGCGAACTGATCGGTGCGGGCATCGACCGCGCCGCCGGTCCACTGCTCCGGGGCCATGTACGCCGGCGTGCCCAGTCGCGCGCCGGTGCGGGTCATGCGTTCGCCCAGCGAGTCCGAGGTCGTCTCGTCGCCCAACGCACCCGAAGAGATGATCGATCGCACCGCCGGCAGCTGCGGCTCGTCGCCCGATCCGTCCGCCGCCCGCGCGAGCCCGAAGTCGACCACCCGCGCGAGGCCGTCGTCACCGACGAGCACGTTGTCGGGCTTGAAGTCGCGGTGCACGATGCCGACGTCGTGCGCCGCCGCGAGCCCGCGACCGGCCTGACACACGACCGCGAGTCGCGAGGCCCACGGCGAGCGCTGCTCGAGCCACTGCCGCAGCGTGCGACCCTCGGCGAACTCCATCGCGACCCAGACCGCACCCTCGTGGGTGCCGACGTCGTAGATCTGCACGACGTTGGGATGGGACAGCCGCGCCAGCGCCTGGGCCTCGCGGATGAGCCGCGGCCGCGCGGCCTCGCCCTCGCTGCGGTGCAGGACCTTGATCGCGATCTTGCGCGACAGCTCGGGGTCGAACGCGGCGTAGACCACCCCCATCGCGCCGTGACCGACGCGCTCGATCACCAGGTAGCGACCGATGCGACGCGGCTCGGCGCCGCGGCTGTCCGCGTGCTCGCCCCAGGACGGGTCGTCGTCGTCGCCGATGGTGTCGTGCTCGCGCAACCGCCCGAGCATGCCAAAGAACCGCTGCCGCTGCCGTGACTGTCGACCCCGCCCTTCGGATCACACCGCGCGCGAGCAGCGTGCTCACGCGCCGGTACCCGACTTCGGCACGGACGAGCACGGATCGATGGTGTCTGAGGGCGTGGGCCGCGGGGCGGCCAGGGGTGTGACGATGCGTGGCTTCGGCTCGGTTTGGTGCGGCATCGCGCTCGCGATCGCCGGTTGTGCGGGCGACGACGGCGGCGATCCGTTCGCGGCGATGACCTCGGCGGTGGTGACGACCACCACCGCCGCGGGCGACAGCAGCGGTGCGGCGGACGGCGGCAACACGGACGCCGGTGGCAGCAGCGGCGCGGGACCCGGCAGCAGCAGCGCGGATCCCGACAGCGGTGCGGCCGACGGGGACACCAGCGGTGGCGCCCACGACAGCGACGGCGGCGACAGCAGCACCGGCGGCAGCGCCCCGGTCGCGCTGACGTCGCTGGGATCGCTGGTGGTGCTGGGCGACTCGATCAGCGACGGCGGCGGCGGCTCACCGTTTTACTACCAGCTGCTGCGCGACGATCTCGAGGCCTTCTACGGCCCCATCACCTACGTCAACAACGCCGACAGCGGCTCGGAGACCGACGCGTTGCTGGGCCAGGTCAACGATCTCCCCAACGCACTGCCGAGCCCGGTCGCGGTCGTGATCACGAGCGGCGGCAACGACATGAAGGCGAACATCGTCGCGGTCATCGCCGGCCTCGACGGGCCAGCGCGCGCGGCCATGCAGGCCAACATCGCCGCGGCCCACCAGGCCCTGCTCGCGCCGGGCCGCTTCGGACCCGGCGTCGAGGTGCACGTGTTCGAGGGCAACGTCTACGACGCCAGCGACGGCGTCGGCGACTTCGGTGCCAACGACTGCGCCTTCGGCGATGGCTATCCCACGATCGCGACCGATCCGTTCTTCCAGGCCTGGAACGACGCCATCGCCGAGACCGTGACCGCGTCGGGTCAGGTCGCGGTCGACATGCACGGATGGTTCTACGGCCACGGCTACCACAACCCGCCCAACTGGTACGCGTCCGACTGCACGCATCCCAGCACGCTGGGCCACGATCAGCTGCGGCGGTTGTTCTACGAGCAGATCACCGGCGAGTCGCTGCCGTAGCGTCCCAGAACACGCGCGCGACCCGGGCACTGCCGCGGCCGATCACCACCGGCACCACGCGCGTGCGACCACCGATGCGCAGCTCGAGCTCGGCCTCGACCGGCGGCAGCACCTCGTCGGGGTTCGGCACCGTGCGCGTCACCTCGACCACGACCGAGCCCGACACGCGCGCGAGCACCAGCCGCTCGAGCCCGGGCGCCTCGGCCACCGCGATGCCCAGCGGATGTCGAGCCGAGCGGCGTCGCCCCTGGCGATCGACGATCGCGACGTCGAGCTCGTCCTCGCCGCGCCAGCGCAGCGTCGCGCGCAGCTGACCGCGCGCCGGCAGCACCACGCGCGCGGGCTCACCTGCGAGCACCGCCTGCGCGGCCGCGATCGCGGCCACGGGACCGCGGGCCTCGGTCCGCGCGCGATCCAGCTGCGCACGGGCAGCCACGGTCTCGCCGCGCCGCGCGAGGCAGGCCGCGAGCTGGGCGCGAGCCTCGACGTCGCCGGGATCGATGCTGATCTGCGCGCGGCGATGCGAGCACGCGCGGCGCACGTCACCGGCGAGCTCGAAGCCGCGGGCGAGCACCGCGTGCTGCTTGGCGGCGAACGGCGCGAGCTCGATCGCGCTGGCGTAGGCGCGCGACGCCAACGGATCGCCCTGGGCCGCCAGGGCATCGGCGAGCGCGAGCAGGGCCGGCGCGTGTTCGGGGTCGAGCTCGGCCCACGTGCGCGCCAGCGCCAAGGCGTCGGAGTGGCCGCCGCGCAACGCGGCCCGCACGAGCGCGCCGTGGGCGGAGCGCCGCGTCGGATCCGCTTGCACCGCGCGGCGCAGGCCCTCGATCGACGGCGCAGCGGCACCGCCGGGGATCATCGCGACGCGCAGTCGCGGCGCACGACGACGGGGCTCGGGCTGCTGCGCCACCGCGCCCCAACCGGCCGGCGGCGTCGGTGTCGCCTGCGGCGGCGGGGGCTGCTGCGGCGGCGCTGCGGCGCCGGACCACGCATCGGGCACGGGGGTCGTCTGCGGCCACGGCTCGCGCGACGCGACCTCGCCACCGCTGGGCTCGGCGTTGCGCGGCGGCGCGACCGGACGCGGGCGTGCCGGCGGCGGCGCGAACTGAGGCATCGCGTCCGCCTTGCCGCGAGCGCGACGCGACCGGCGGCCGAGCCGGCGGCTCGCATGCGCCTCGACGCTGCCGGGACGCATCGGCGCGACCTCGTCGAAACCATCGGCCGCGGTGCCGAGCGCGGGCGCGTCGTCCTCGCTGGCGTCGAGCACGATCGGCGGCGCCGCGGCGGCCGACGGCGGCACCTCGCGCGGTTGCGCCGGCTCCGGCTCCTTCGCGGCCTTCGCCTCGCCCTCACCGCGCGTGATCGCGGCGTCGTCGGCAACCGCGATGTCGGCCGACGGTGTCAGCGGCGGCGCGATCGTGCCGCCGGCATGCGTGCGAGCGGTGACGTGCTCGCGCGGCGCGTCGACCTCACCGTCCCAGTCATCGGTGTCCGCCGCCGTCCGTGCGACGTCGAACTCGCGGTACATCGCGTCGTTCTCGAGCACCAACAGCGAGGTGAAGCGCGACAGCACCGTGTAGTCCTTCGACAGCGCGACGATGCGCGCGCTCGCAGCCGCGCCCTCGTGGCGGGTCAGCGCCGCGATCTCCATCTGCGCCCACGTACGCGGCAGGTGGCGGTTCTGCGCCACCGCGGTGCTCGTCGACGGCGAGACCTCGACGCGGAAGCGCTCGTCGATGGGACCCGCGGGCCCGTCGGCGAGCACGCGGACCTCGCCGCGCACGGGGTGCTCGAGCTTGCCGGTGACGACGATGCCGTCGCCGGGGCGCAGGCCATCGCCGGCGTCGTGGTGCACCGCGACCATGCCTTCGGGCGTCTGCACGCGCACGTTGGTCGCCTGCGGCACGCGGGCGCGCAGGCGCAGCTCGTGCACGAGCGCATCGAGGTCGTCGTGGGCGCCCGCGCGCACCAGATCGCCGCCGGTGGCCTCGACCACCGCTGCGAGCGCGGCCTCGTCGACGCGCGCGCCCAGGCCGATCGCCGAGACCGTGAGTCCGGGCGCGGCGTCGCGGATCTCGCGTGCGAGCTCGTCGGGCGCCAGCGCGCCCGTCGACGGCGCACCGTCGCCGAGGTAGACGACCACGTGGCGCGCATCGCCGCCACCGCTGCGCGACAGCGCCGCGCCGGCCTCGAGCACCATCGCGCCGATGTCGCTCGCGCCCGCGAGGTCCTGCTCGTCGAGGAATCGCCGCACCGCCTCGAGCGCCGCGGTCGAGGGTGCCTGCACACCGCTGGGCAGCTCGTCGCACGCGGCATCGCACGCGAGCACGGTGAAGCGATCGTCGGCGTCGAGGCCCGACGACAGCGCCTCGACCAGGCCGCGCGCCGCGGTCCACAGCTCCGGCGTGGTGCTGTGGCTGCGATCGAGCACGAACGCGAAGTGCAGCGGTCGATCGTCGGCGGCCAGCTGCAGCTGCGGCTGCAGCGAGAGCATGAAGTAGGCCTGGCCGTCGCGGTCGAGGTGGGTGTCGGCGTGCACGCGCCGATCGTCCTTGGCCAGCGGTAGGTCGAGCCCGAGATCGTAGCCGGGCTGGAACGCCGACTGCTCGGCGTGGAAGGTGACGGTGTCCGCGGTCTCGCTGCGTTCGAGCGCGAGCATCGGCGTGGCCACGCGGTCGAGGCCGGCGAGGTCGAGCTTGCTGCGGTCGAGGTTGACGGTGAACGCGAAGTGGTCGATCGCGGTGCCGCGGGTGCCGCTGCCACCCATCGGGAAGCGGTACTGCACGGCGTCGCCGACCACCGGCAGCACCTGGGTGTACGACAGCCGCACGCGTCGCTCGCCGCGCGCCGGGATCGGGAACAGCCGCAGCTTGAACAGGTTGGCGCGCTCCCACTCGAGCAGCGCTGGATCCCGCGGCACGGTCGCGTCGACGATCTGTGTGAAGATCTCGCGGCCGCGCTGCTTCTCGACGATCTCGCCGTCCATCCAGCGATTGCCGACCAGCAGCTGCAGGCCCGCGATCGACGCGTCGCCGGGCAGCGGGAAGCGATAGATGCCCTCGAGCACGGCGCCGCGATCGTTGGCGAAGACCTGCTCGATCTCGGTGCGCGCGATCCGGCCGGTGATGTCCACCGTGACGCGCTGGTCCGCGAGCCGCACGCGCTCGGGCCGCTCGGTGCGCGTGCCCGGCGTCCGCGCGGTCAGGCTGCCGACCCCACGCGGAACCGCGTCGGCCATCGCGCTCGCCTGCTCGAAGCTGCGCGACCACGCGGTCTCGCCCAGGGCGCGCAGGCTGAGCTCCGTCGCCTTTGCCTGCGCGCGCAACGGCGTCGTCACGCGCTCGCCGGCACCGAGCTCGACACGCGTGCCGCCCGAGATGATGCTCGCGCGACCGTGCACCACCGCGACGTGGTGCTGCTCGCCGGCATGCACCACCTGCACCTCGCCATCGTCGATGCGCACGCGGTCGCCGTCGAGATCGAGCTCGAGCGCCGGGCCGACCCGCGCGTCGACCAGCGCCACGATCTCCCCGGCATGCAGCGTCGAGGCTGCACCCGGCGACGCCAGCGTCAGCGCAGCGCGCTCGTTGAGCCGCAGTCGTCGACCCGGCCCGAGCGCCAGCTCGGCCAGGCTCCCCACCGGGGTCTGCACGCGCGTGCCCGCCTCCAGTCGGGCGCCCTTTCCATAATACGTGCCGGTGGCGAGGGCTGGACCCGCGAGCCCGGTCGCCCCTGTCGTGGCAGTGACCTCGGCCACGGATTCGACAGTGCCACCGAGCAATGTCGTCGCGGCCGCGGCCTGGCCGACGATCACGTCGGTGGGCACGGCATTGCAACCGCTCGCCAGCGCGAGCGCGACGGTGGACGCGAGCGATCGGGTGCGACGCGCGGGACGAGCCATGACGATCGGCCTTCGGGGGCCGACGTGCGCCGCGGCCGGTGCCGACGTGCGTGACCGCCCTCGGAGCCGCCGAACGCCGCCCGAACCGCGGCGCTTACAGGGGCCCCACGCAGCCGCCACGGGATCGCGACGTCCGTCGAAGCGTGCGCGCCTCGACCTGGTTCAACCCGGCGCGTCGAACTCGTCCGACTCGCGCTCTGCGCCGGCGGCGAGCTTGCGGACGTTCGCGACCGCAGCGTCCTCGGGCTCGATCCCCAGCGCGCGCAACGCCTGCTGCGCGCGCACCGGGTCCGACTCGAGCGCCGCGAGCTTCTCGCGCAGCTGCGCCAAGCCGCGGCGGATGCGGCTGCGCACCGTGCCCTCGGGCACCTCGAGTGCCGTCGCAATCGCTGCGCCCGACAGCCCGTGCATGTGGTGCAGCTCGACGGCGACCTGGAAATCGAGCGGGATCTGGCGCAGCGCCGCGACGAGCAGCGCTCGCTCCGCGCGCGCAGACAGCACGGACGACGGACCCGGCGCGAGATCGAACGCACTGGTCACGCCGAAGTCGACCTGTCGCTCCGCGTCCTGCAGCCGCTTGCGATACTCGCCGTAGACGATCCGCGTCGCGGTGCCGAAGAGGTAGGCTGCGAATTCCCCGCGGATGCGATCTCGCCCTTCGAGCGCCGCCATCATCGTGCGCTGCACGAGATCATCGTGGTTCGCGGGCGCCTTCGTGCTGATGTAGTCGTAGACCGCGTCGAAGTGCCGCTCGAAGAGCTCGCTGCCCGCGTGCTGATCGCCGGCGCGCCAGCGATCGAGCAGCTCGAGATCGGTGGCCATTCGAACAGGCGCATGCTACCATGGTGCTCACCACCTTTTGTAGTCCCCGGGAGTCGCGGGGGCCACGGCGGAGCTGTGGCCCGAGCATGACAGGACGCCGGTGCGGGTGGGCGCCGGCGATCGCAACAGGAGCTGTTTCGATGCCTGATCCGGACGCAAACCTGAATCTCACGCTCAATGAGAGCTCGCCTTCGCATTCGAGCACGGTCGATGTCGATCTCACCACCTCGTCGATCACGACAGTGACCGGCATCTTGCCGCTCAGCATCGTGGCGCGGAACTCGTCCAACGACAAGACGCGCAACGAGGTGCGCTTCGAAGAGGGCACGACCTGGCGCGCGTCGGTGTACTGGGACGTCGAAGCCGTCTTCGTGCCCGGCGGAACGCCGAGCACGACCGTGTCGCAGACCCGTAGCCCCACGACGAGTCAAGCCGCTGGCGGCTCGCGACCCGCAGGGCTCGCGCCGTGGAACCCCACGCTCAACGGCGGCTGGACGATCAAGGTCTGGGTGTGGACCGACGAAGCCGTCGGCTGGACGATGACCGCGTCGTCGTCGGACTCCGGCAACACGCGGACGTACACGCTGACGCTCAAGAAGCTGCTCGTCACCAAGTACAGCGGCACGTTGATCCTCTCGGCCACGACGTCGTAGCGGCG
>JAIBBS010000198.1 GCA_019694555.1 Nannocystaceae bacterium | reverse complement strand
ATCGATCCGATGCTGCTCGCCGCCCTGCTGGCGCTGTCGCTCGCCGAGCCCGGCGTCGCCGCGCCGCGGGTGCCCGAGGGGCCGCAGCCGCTGCGGCTGCGCGGCGCGACCCACGACGCGCGCTGGTTGTCGCTGCTCGTCACCGAGCCCACCCTGCGTGCGCCGCAGGGCATGTGGCAGCCGATCCTGTCGGTGGGCACGACCCGTGGCGTGTTCGCGATCGGTGGCGCGGGCATGCCGGCGTCGCTGGGCTGCAGCGGCGATACGGTCGCGAAGTGTCCCGCCGGCGCGACCGCGGCGCTGGGGCCCTCGTGGACCTTCCGTCGCTGGCCGGTCACGCTGTTCGCGGGCCTGCTCGCGGGCACCAGCGGCGGCCCCGCGACCGGCGGCATCGCGGGTATCCGCATCGGATTGCCGTCGCTGGTGACGGTGCTGAAGTGGATCAGGCGGGGTCGTAGCCGAGGTTGGGCGCGAGCCAACGCTCGATCTCGGGCACGCTGAGCCGCTTGCGCCGCGCGTAGTCCTCGACCTGATCCGGACCGATGCGACCGAGCGTGAAGTAGCGCGCCTGCGGATGCGCGAGGTACAGCCCGCTGACGCTCGCGGGCGGCGACATCGCGAAGCTCTCGGTCAGCGTGATGCCGACCGCCTCGGCCTGCAGCAGCTCGAACAGCGTGCGCTTCTCGCTGTGGTCGGGGCACGCGGGGTAGCCGAACGCGGGACGGATGCCGCGGTAGCGCTCCTCGATGAGATCCTCGTTCGACAGCGCCTCGTCGCGACCGTAGCCCCACTGCTGCCGCGCGCGCGCGTGCAGCAGCTCCGCGAACGCCTCGGCCAGGCGATCCGCCAGCGCCTTGACCATGATCGCGCGGTAGTCGTCGTGCTCGAGCTCGAAGCGGCGCGCGAGCTCGTCCGCGCCGAGGCCCGCGGTGACCGCGAAGGCGCCGACGTGATCGGGCAAGCCGCTGCTGCGCGGTGCGACGTAGTCGGCCAGGCACAGGTACGCCTCGTCGCTGGCGCGGTGTTGCTGCTGGCGCAGCATCGGGAAGCGCAGCAGCTCGCTCTCGCGGCTCGCGTCGCGCAGCAGCACGATGTCGTCACCGTCGGCGTAGGCCGGCCAGAAACCGTAGACGCCGCGCGCGCGCAGGCTGCCGTCGGCGACGATGGTCTCGAGCAGCTCGCGACCGTGATCGAACAGCTCGCGCGCGGCGGCGCCGTAGCGCGGGTGCTCGAGGATCGCCGGGAAGCGGCCGCGCAGCTCCCACGCCGTGAAGAAGAAGGTCCAGTCGATGTACGGCACCAGCTCGCGCAGCGGCACCTCGAGCTCGCGGCGTCCGATGAACTCGGGCTGCGCGACGTCCTCGGCGCGCCAGCGGATCGGCGCGGCGCCGCGGCGCGCCTGCGTCAGCGGCACCATCGGCCGGGCGTGCTTGCTGGCGTGGAGCTCGCGCAGCGAGGCCTGCTCCGCGCGGTTGTGCTGGTCGAGCTCGGCGCGCCGCGCCGGGTCGAGCAGGCGCGCGACCACGTCGGTCACGCGCGAGGCGTCCTGCACGTGCACCGTGGGGCCGGCGTACGCGGGCGCGATCTTCACCGCAGTGTGCTGTCGCGACGTGGTCGCACCGCCGATGAGCAGCGGCAGCGTGAAGCCCTGCCGTTGCATCTCGGCCGCGAGGTTGACCATCTCGTCGAGCGAGGGCGTGATGAGCCCCGAAAGGCCGACGATGTCGCAGCCCTTGGTCTTGGCCGCCTCGAGGATGGTCTGTGGCGGCACCATCACGCCGAGATCGACGACGTCGTAGTTGTTGCAGCCCAGCACCACGCCGACGATGTTCTTGCCGATGTCGTGCACGTCGCCCTTGACCGTCGCGAGCAGCACGCGACCGCGGTGGCTGACCTGGCCCTCGCCGCGTTCGGCGGCCATGAACGGCTCGAGGTAGGCGACCGCGCGCTTCATCGCGCGCGCCGACTTCACCACCTGCGGCAGGAACATCTTGCCCGCGCCGAACAGGTCGCCCACGACCTTCATGCCGTCCATCAGCGGGCCCTCGATGACGTCGAGCGGGCGGCCCAGCTGCGTGCGCGCCTCCTCGGTGTCGGCCTCGATGAAGTCGACCACGCCGTGGACCAGCGCGTGCACCAGGCGGTCGCGCACCGGTTGCTCGCGCCAGCCGTGATCGGCCGCGCGCGCGGTGCCCTGCGCGCCCTCGGCCTTGATGCGCTCGGCCAGCGCGACCAGGCGCTCGGTCGCGTCGGCCCGGCGGTTGAGGATCACGTCCTCGACGTGCTCGAGCAGCTCGGGCGCGATGTCCTCGTACACCACCAGCTGCCCGGCGTTGACGATGCCCATGTCGAGGCCGGCCCGGATCGCGTGGTACAGGAACGCCGAGTGCATCGCCTCGCGCACGCGGTCGTTGCCGCGGAACGCGAACGAGAGGTTGCTGATGCCGCCGCTGGTGCGCACGCCGGGGCAGCGGGCCTTGACCTGCCGCACCGCCTCGATGAACGCGACGCCGTAGTCGGCGTGCTCCTCGAGCCCGGTCGCGACCGCGAGCACGTTGACGTCGAACACGATGTCCGCGGGCGAGAAGCCGGCCTGCTGGGTCAGCAGGCGATAGGCGCGCTCGCAGATCTCGACCTTGCGCGCGACGGTGTCGGCCTGGCCCTGCTCGTCGAACGCCATCACCACCGCGGCCGCGCCGTAGCGCTGCACCGCGCGGGCCTTGGCCAGGAAGTCGGCCTCGCCCTCCTTGAGCGAGATCGAGTTCACGATGGCCTTGCCTTGCACGCAGCGCAGCCCGGCCTCGATGACCGACCACTTCGAGCTGTCGATCATGATCGGCAGCCGCGCGATCTCGGGCTCGCTCGCGATCAACCGCAGGAACGTCGACATCGCCGCCTCGGAGTCGAGCATGCCCTCGTCCATGTTGACGTCGATGATGTTGGCGCCGCCGCGGACCTGGTCGAGCGCGATCTCCAGCGCCTTGCCGTAGTCGCCGGCCTTGATGAGGTTCGCGAAGCGCTTGCTGCCGGTGACGTTGGTGCGCTCGCCGATCATCACGAAGTTCGAACCCGGGCCGATGGCCAGCGGCTCGAGCCCGGCGAAGCGTGCGACGTCGTGGTCGGGCTGCGGCACCGGACGCGGCCGCAGCTCCGCGACCGCGGACGCGATGGCGCGGATGTGATCGGGCGTGGTGCCGCAGCAACCGCCGACGAGGTTGACCAGGCCGGCCTGGGCGAACTCCGCCAGCGCCGCCGCGGTCGCGGCCGGGCTCTCGTCGTACTCGCCGAAGGCGTTGGGCAGCCCCGCGTTGGGGTAGCAGGTGACGAACACCGGGGCCACGCGCGCGAGGTCGGCGACGTAGGGCCGCATCTCGCGGGCCCCGAGCGCACAGTTGACGCCCACCGAGATCGGCCGCGCGTGCGCGACCGAGATCCAGAACGCTTCGATGGTCTGACCCGACAGCGTGCGACCGCTCTTGTCGGTGATCGTGACCGACAGCATGATCGGCAGCTCGACGCCGGTGTCCGCGAACGCGTCGCCCAGGGCGTAGATCGCGGCCTTGAGGTTGAGCGTGTCGAACACGGTCTCGCACAGGATCGCGTCGACGCCACCGTCGATGAGACCGCGGGCCTGCTCGGCGTAGGCGGCACGGACCTCCTCGAAGCTCACCGCGCGGTACGCCGGATCGTCGACCTTGGGCGAGAGCGACAGCGTGCGGTTGGTCGGGCCGATCGCACCGGCGACGTAGCGCGGTCGCTCGGGGGTGCTCCACGCATCCGCGGCCGCACGCGCGACCCGGGCGGCCTCGCGGTTGATCTCGTAGGCGAGATCCTCGAGTCCGTAGTCGGCCTGCGCGATCGAGGTCGCCGCGAAGGTGTTGGTCTCGATGATGTCCGAGCCGGCCTCGAGGTAGGCCTCGTGGCACGCGCGCACGACATCGGGTCGCGTGAGCGCGAGGATGTCGTGGTTGCCCTTGAGGTCCTTGGCGTGCGCGGTGAAGCGAGTGCCGCGGTAGTCGGCCTCGGTCAGCTTGTGCTGCTGCAGCAGCGTGCCCATGCCGCCGTCGAGCAGGACGATGCGGCTGGACAGGAGGTGTTCGAGCTCGGTGCGGATGGTGCGGGCGTTCACGGCGACTCCGAAGGCGCTGCGTTGCGGGACTGCGTCGCGCGGCCGTGCGCACGCACGCGCGCGGCCACGGGTCGACGGGCGAAGGCACACACCACGTCGAAGTAGGGTTTCTTGCGCTCGCGCGCTGCGACCTCGCAGCGCTCGACCTCGTAGCCGGCGCGGGCGAGCAGCACACCCAGGCGCTGGGGCGAGAAGCCGCAGTGGAGATGTTCGTAGGCGCTGGCGATGTCCTGGTGACGGTGCTCGTCGAGCGTCACCAACACCAGCGAGCCGCCCGGCCGCAGCACGCGGAACCACTCCGCGAGGCAGCCTTGCGGATCGTCGGCGTAGGTGAGCACCGAGAACGACAGCACCTGATCGAAGCTGCCGTCGGCCAGCGGCAGCGCCTGCATGTCGGCGCAGACGAACTCGACGTTGGCCGCGTGGGCCAGGCGCGCGCGCGCCGCATCGATCACCCGGGCACTGCGATCGAGGCACACGTAGCGGCTCGCACGGGGGGCCAGCAGTTGAGCAATCACGCCGTCTCCCGACCCCACGTCGAGCACGTCACCGAGGTGGACCAGCCCCACGAACGCGCGCGCGGTCGCCTCCCACGTGCGCCCCGGCGAGTAGTGGTGCTCCATCTGCCCCGCGACCGCGTCGGGCCAGTTCGCCGCGCGGCTGCGGGCGGCGAGCACCTCGTCGCAGCGATCGGCGTCGTCGGCGAGCGCGGCGTCGTCGAGCTGCGATGCGATCGCCTGCCATGCCGCCCGCGCCGCCGCGGGCATCCGCGCCTCGTCCATGCGATAGAACACCGAGGTCCCGACCTTTCGATCGCGCAGCAGGCCCGCCTCCTTGAGCTTGCCCAGGTGGGTGGACACGCGAGACTGCGGCACCGCGGTGATCCGTGTCAGCTCGGCCACCGACAGCTCGTGCGCGCCGAGCAACACGAGCAGCCGCATGCGCGTGGGGTCGCCCAGCAGGCTCAGCATGGCGGTCGTGTCGGCGAGTCCGGTGCCCATCGGGCGGTTCCATCCCTATATCAGGATGCGCGGATATTAGCCCGCAGCGGCTGGCCAGGCAAGCCAGGCGTGCTCTACTGGACCCTGCAGTGTTGGGCGTGGTGCGACGGTGCGGCGCCGGGGCGGTCGCGCGGGCGACGGCGGTCGCGATCGCGTTGGCCGTGGCGGCGGCGTGGCCCGCGGTGGTCCACGCCGCGGTGACCATCGCGACGCCGGCGGGCTGGGAGATCGACGACGGTGACGCGCGCGCGCGTGTGACGGGTTGGCTGGGCGATCGCGCCGACGCGCGCGCGTTGCAGGTGCTCTCGCCGGTCGATCGCGATGGCTTCGCCGAGGCCATCGCGGTGATCGAGCTCGACGGCGCGTTGGATCCCGCGCGTCCCTCGAACGCCGAGCTCGCGCGCGCGCTCGACGGCTTGCTCGCGCCCGCCGAGACGATGGTCGCGTCGAGCACCGAGGTCGAGGGCCTGCCGCGGATCCGCGGCGAGTGGAGCGACGACGGACTCCACTACGACGCGGTGCTGGTGCCCAGCGGCACCACGCGAACCCTGGTGGTGGTGCAGACGCTGGCCGAAGAGGCGCCGCTGTACCGCGCACCGATCGCGACCGCACTCGCGGGCCTGCGCGGCGCTGCGGCGCCGCTGGTCGCGTTCGATCGCACGCGCTGGCGACGTTCGTCGATGCTCGGCTGGGCCGCGGCCGCCGCGACGCTGCTGGGCGTGGGGCTGTGGCGGCGACCGCTGGATCTGGGCGCGCGCGCGCTGGGCCGTGTGCTCGCGGTGGCGTTTCTCGCCGTCGCCGCGCTCATCGGCGTGTTCGCGTACGGCCGGCTCGGCGCGCAGGAGTCGTCGCTGCGCATCGCCGGCATCTCGCGCGACACGCTGTCGGCCGAGCTGGTCGCGCACGGCATCGTCGCGGCGATCGCCGCGTGGGTGGTGTGCCAGCTGTTCGCGCTGCGCGACGCACCGGTGGCCAGTGCACCGCGGCTGGGCGCCTTCGCGGGCCGCTCGTCGGCGACGCTGCCGAAGATCCCGATCGTGCCCAAGGCCAAGGCGGCGTCGCACCCCGACGGCGCGAGCCGCCTCGAGGTCGTCACGCATCCGCCCGGGCGCAGCGGACTGCAGGCGATCGAGGCCGGGGTCGAGCCGCGCGATCGCTGAGCCTGCGCGTCAGCTGCGACCGCGCGCGATCACCTCGAGCAGCCGTTGGTACGTGAACCGGACGGCGGTGGCGTCGAGGTCGCCGGGCGCACGGCCGGCGGCGCGGGCCAGCGCGGCGCGGGCGAGCGGGATCTCGTCGTCGAGCGCGCGCTCGAACTTCGGCCACGGCTGCCCCGTCACGGTCGCGACCGCGGCGCGGATGAAGCGGGCATTGGCGCGGCCCAGCACCGTGACGCCGCGACCGCCGTGTTGCTTGTCGAAGTCGCAGTGGAAGTGATCGTCGTGATGCACGGGATCCCACATGAAGTCGAGCACCACCGGGAATGCCATCCGCAGCACCGCCTCGACGCGCAGCAAGACCGCGCGCGTGGGCCCGTGGTCGTGGTTGCTGACGAGCACCGCGGGGAGCCCCGCTGCGGGCTGACGCAGGCGTACGCCGGTGACGTCGATCGCGTCGCCGAACATGTGGTTGCTCTTCGACGGGCTCTTGATCACGGCACCCTTGCCGTCGCGCTTGGCCATGCAGCGGCAGCAGAACGAGCCCGCGGTGAGGATCGCGGCCAGCGGCAGGCCCACGC
Organism: Nannocystaceae bacterium; assembly: GCA_019694555.1. GTDB lineage: Bacteria > Myxococcota_A > Polyangia > Nannocystales > Nannocystaceae > Xiheibacterium. The sequence continues at coordinate 8,357 of JAIBBS010000198.1, read as the reverse complement.
CGGCCATGCCGGCGACGAAGCTGCGCAGCGCACCGTGCACGGCGCGATCGAACTTCTGCTGCCGGAAGCGCTCGGCGCAGCGCACGGTGTGTAGACCGCCGGCGCGGCCGAAGTCGTGCACGTACTCGAACGGCACGCCGTCGATGGCGCGCACGCACAGCAGATCGGGGATGGGCCCGCAGGTCTGCGGCGTGGTGCAGGTCTCTTCGTCCCAGCACGACGCGCTGCTGACCTTGCCCACGGCGCACGCGCTCACGCCCAGGTAGTCGGTCTTGCCGACCCGCCGCCAACGCGTGCGCGCGCGCAGGTACGGCCCGGGGTCGTCGCCGGCCTCGAGCCGCAGCGCCGGTACGACGATGGCGTCGCGGACCTCCAGCCACTCGCGGGCCCCGACCTCCGCGCGGCTGCAGAAGTGATCACCGAAGCGCATCGGCAGCAGCGTGCCGTAGGCGAGGTTGGTCAGCGCGTTCGCGTCGCGCTCGCCGCCTCGGATCGCGCTCCACACCGACAGCCGCGCCACGCCCTCGAACGACGCGGGCCCCGGCAGCTCGTGCTCGTCGTCGTCGAGCGCGATCGCGGACAGCGGCTCGGCCTCGAGATCGAGGGCCCAGTCGGAGTGGGGACGTGGAATCGCGTGGCCTGCCATGGTCGCGGCCTTCGCTAGCAAGCGCGGGACCAGCGGGCGCGGCGGCTGCCCGGCCGCGGCGCTGCGGCGCGCCAGGGTGCGGGGACGGCCGTGCGCAGCGAAGCACGCTTCGCCGCGGCGCCGCGCCACGCGAAGCCGGCTTCGCCGTGCCAGCTCCGAACCCCCGCAGTTGCGCGCCCGCGTGCCCGGCACGGCGGTTGCTCTTCTTGGGCCCGTGCGACCGCTCGACCACGCGGCGCTGCCGGAGAGCCACGACCATGCATGATCTCGATCGCAACGATCTCGCACTCGAGCTCGACGATGTCGAGCCGGAGTACGGCGCGCCCGATGACGACGGCGAGCTGCCGCTCGACGACGGCGAGCTGATGGAGCTGGCCTCGGACCTGCTCGCGGTGCAGGACGACGCCGAGCTCGATCACTTCCTGGGTGGCCTCTTCGGCCGACTGCGCAAGAAGGTCGGCGGCCTCGCGTCGCCGCTGGCGCGGCAGGTCGGCGGCCTGCTCAAGGGCGCGATCAAGAAGGCGCTGCCGACCCTCGCGACCGCGGCCGGCGGCTACCTCGGCGGGCCGCTGGGCGCCTCGCTGGGCGGCAAGCTCGCGGGCGACGCATCGAGTCTGCTCGGGCTCGAGCTCGAGGGCCTCAGCGACGAGGACCAGGAGTTCGAGTCGGCCAAGCAGCTGGTGAAGCTCGCCGGCTCGGCGCTGCAGAACGCCGCCGGCATGGTCGGCGTCAGCGATCCGGCGCAGGCGGCCAAGAACGCCGTGATGCAGGCCGCGCGTCGCTACGCGCCGGGACTGCTCGTGCCCACCACCGGCGCCGGCCGCAGCGGCCGCACGCGCGGCCACTGGTATCGCGAGGGCAACCGCATCGTGCTGGTCGGAGTCTTCCAGGATTGATCGAACCCCCGGGTCTCGAGGAGCCAACATGTCCAATCAAGAGAAAGACAAGCTCGCAGGTGTGATGGCGTCCGCGACGGCACCGCAAGGTGGTGCGACGGCGACGGTGGTCGCGCGGGCACTGCCCGACGAGCCCCAGGCGCTCGACGAGCCCGGCATCGCGTTCTGGGCGGCGCTGCGCAACCGCGTCGACGCGATCTCGTACCCGCGCTACCGCGATTTCATCGACCGGGTGTTCTGCGCCGGCTCGACGCCGCTGATCAAGAACCTGGCCGAGTCGTGCATGCGCGTGTGCATCCCCATCGATCGCGGCGCGTGCGGCCCCGCCGACCTGACACCCGATCAGAAGCTGGTGGTCGCGCGCCTCAGTCACGGCATGCACGCCTACGAGGCGCTCAAGACCGCGACCGAGATCTTCTTGCTGCTCGAGTGCGGCCTGTTCGTCGAGGACTACCCCGGCGGCAGCCCGACGCTGCCCGGCCCCGATGGCCGCGTGGTCTCGACCACGGGCCAGCCGGTCGACAAGGCCGCATTGACCAAGCTGCTCGAGCAGAACCTGCCCGGCGGACGGCTGCGCTACATCGACATGATCATGAGCGCCGGCTTCCCCGGCGAGACGGTGTTGCTGCCGTTCTGCGAGCCGCAGGCCCTGCGCGCGCGCGCGTCGTGCCCGTGTCTGCTCGAGCTGATCTGGTCGTACTGGCACGAGGAAGGAATGCTCGCGCAGTCGATGAACGCGATCAGCATGCGGTTCCAGAACCGCCGCTCGGTCGAAGGTCGCGATCCACTCGCGCACCTCACGGTCGATCCGCTGCGACCGCTGTCCAACCTCATGTGGGGCTACGTGCAGGACGAGCAGCATCGCCTCAGCCTCGCGCGCCGCGCCTACGAGTACGACCACGAGTACGGCCTGACGCTGGTGGGCAAGGCCGTGCCCAAGCTGCGCTCGGTCGACAGCCGCTCGAAGTTCATCGAGACCTTCCACGACCTGCTGTACCGCTGCTCGGTGTTCTACCGCGAGGAGCGCAACCTGCAGTACGTGCCCGACGCGTTCGTGCTGCTCAACGCAGCCAAGGACGTGCACCAGCTGCTGGCCCAGGGCGCGCACAACCAGTTCGGCGATCTGCCGTCGACCGCACGGCAGGAAATGCTCATGCAGATGTGGCTGCTCGCGCGACCGCAGCTGCGCGAGTTCCTCGGTCGCCGCCCGATGATGCCGTACCAGGAGGACTGGATGGCCAACATCGACGCGCTCAAGACCCTGCAGGGCTGGACCGACGTCTCGATCACGCACTTCCACAACCTCGGCAACTACGGCGAACAGATCCTGCTGTCGCTGCGGTGGTTCGACTGGATGAACCAGAACGACCCCGCGGTCGCGCGCGCGTGGGCCAAGTTCTTCCGGCCCGAGATCCTGGGCTACATCCACGCCTACCGCGTGGTCACCGGCGTCGACCTGACGCTCGATCCCAAGGACGACGGCGGCACCTCGGATCGCGCGACCAAGCCGTCGGAGTTGCTGCGTCGACGGCTCGAGCAGCAGCGCTCGACCCAGGCGGGAGTGTGACGCCGTGCACGACGTCGATCTGCACGGCGATCCCGAGCTCGAGCTGCCCTGGCTCGACGACGGTGAAGGCGAGCTGGCCGCGCCCGAGCGCCGTCAGCTGGCGCAGGCGGTGCTCGCCGCGGTCGTGCGCGGCACCGCGATCCGCGATCCCAACCGCCTGACCAACCTGGTGTTCCACCTCCACCACCCCGATCGCGATCTGAGCGCGCGGCTCGATCCCAAGCGCGAGGCCGTGCTCGCACGGCAGTGGCGCGAGCTGCAGGAGCAGCTGGTCCGCCCCGCGCTGGCCGGCGGCGGCACCACGGCACCGACCACCACCACGGCGCCGACCACCACCTCCGGTCGCTGGCCGTGGGGTCGACGCGTGCTGCTGGTCGGCGACTCGCACACGCACGGCGCCTTCGGGATCGAGCTCGCGCGGCTCATCACCGCCGCGGGCGGCACGGTGCAGCGCGAGGCCAAGATCGGCAGCGCGGTGAACTACTGGTTGCCGCGCTTGCCCGAGCTGTTGCGCACGCACAGCCCCGACGTGGTCATCGTCGCGCTGGGCGCCAACATGCGCGGCTATCCCTCGGCCAGCGGCACCAGCCGCTGGATCCGCCGCGCGGTCGAGGCCATCGCGCGCGAGCGCCCCAGCGCGCGGCGCATCTGGATCGGCCCGCCGCGCGAGCGCAAGGACAGCGACGCGACCCTGGCCGCGTTCGACCGCATCATTCGCGACGGCCTCGATGGCGACACGCGCTTCGTCGCGTCGGATCGCCACACGCCCGCGTACGTCGGTCGCGACGGCGTGCACTACGACGCCGGGCCGGCGCGCGCGTGGGCGCAGGGCGTCTTCGCGGAGCTGTTGCGGTGATCCCGTCCGCCCCGCTCGCGACCGCGCTCGAGCAGCGCGCGCGCGCGTGGCTGGCCGGGGAGGCCCGCGCGCTGGCGGCCCGCGTGCGCCAGCACGTGCCGTTCACCCGCCGCGGCATCGCGGTGGCACCGGGCGCCCTGCGCGTGGGACCGCTGCTGGCGATCGATCGCGCGCTGGGCCAGCAGGCGCGCGCGGTGCTGCGCGAGCTCGACGCGTTCGTGGACGCGCTCGCACGGCAATCGCCCGCGCCAGCGTCCGCCCAGCGATCGCTGACGGTCCTGCGCATGCGTGCGGCCGCGCTGGCGACCAACGTCGACGTCTTCGCCGACGTGCTGGTGCAGCGGGCCGAACCCGCGCTGGGCCTCGAGCTCGCGGGCCTCGACGTGCTCGCCGACGCGGCGCTGGTGCTGCCGCCCACGATGCCGCGCCCTTCGATCCTCTGCTACCTCGATCGCGGTCAGGGTGCGTCCATCCGGCGCGCGCGCACGCGACTGCCCGGCGGTGGAATGAACCCGGTCGCGATCGTGCGCGTGCCGGTCGAACGCATGACCGGCGTCGGCGTGGGCACCAGCGTGTGCCACGAGGTCGGCCACCAGGCCGCGGCGCTGCTGGATCTGGTGCCGGCGGTGCGCGAGCCGCTGCTGCGCCACCGTGGCGTGGCCGCGCGCCAGTACGCGCGATGGATCTCGGAGATCGTCGCCGACCTGTGGGCGCTGATGCGGATGGGTCCGGCCGCGACCGCAGGTCTCATCGGGGTGCTGGGCCTGCCGCGCGCGTTCATGCTGCGCGCGAGCCCGGGCGATCCCCATCCGCCGCCGTGGCTGCGCGTGCCCTTGTCGTGTGCGTTCGGCGAGGCGCTGTGGCCCGATCCGATCTGGGCGCGGCTGCGTGGGCTGTGGCTGGCGCTGCACCCTGCGCCCGCGCCGGGCACCGCGGCCGCGGACGCGCTGGATCTCGTGCTCGCGGGGATGCCGACGCTGGTCGAGCTGGTGCTGCAGACCCGTGTGCCGCGACTGCGCGCGCGCCTGGGTCACGCGCTGCCCGACCCGCGCTGTCGCCCCGGCGCAATGGCGCAGCAGCTGGCCCACGGCGGGCTCGCTGCGATCGAAACCACCGATCCGACCCACGCGCTCGCGCTCGTCGGCGCCGCGCGGCTGTCGGGCCTGCTCGAACCCGGCCAGGAACCCGGGCTCGTCCGCGATCTGTTGACCCACTGGGCGCTGCAACGGGAGCTGCAACCATCATGATGCTCGACCGACTCGAACTCGACCTCGACGCCGAACCCTTCGATCCCGCTGCGCACCGCGGCTGCGGCTGCGGCTGCGGCCGCTGCGGTGGCGCCCGCAGCGAGGGCGAGCTCGCGGACTTCGATCGCGCGCGCACGCTCGACACCGTCGCGCGCTGGCTGGTCGACGATCTCGTCGCGCGCGCGGGCGAGCGCGACGCCAACCGCCTCACCGACGCGGCGTTCCACGTGCTGCACCCCGAGCACGGCGGTCGCCCGCTCGAAGGTGGCGGCAGCGCGCTGGCCAAGGACTGGGTCCGGCTCAAGCGCGAGCTCGTGACGCCGCGGCTCGCGGGCAGCAGTGTCGCGAGCACGCCGGCGCCCACGACCTCGGGTGGGGGCAGCCCCGCGCCCGCACCGGCACCCACGGGCAGCAAGGCGTGGAGCACCGCGCGCGTGCCTCCGGGCTACAAGGTGGTCAAGCGCACCGTCGGTGGCGTCGAGCGCGAGCGCGGCCTGGCCAAGTACAGCCACGATCGCCTCGATGTGCGCCTGCGCCAGCTGGTCGCGCAAGGCAAGCTGCGCGTCACCGACGACGAGATCGACACCTTCCAGCGCATCGCGAATGTCGAGAGCGGTGGCGGCACGCAGGCGCTCAACACCTGGGACTCCGCGGTCGTCAGCATCGGCTTCCTGCAGCTCACGCTGCAGTTCGGCGAGCTGCAGGCGTGGATCCGCCTGGCGCCGGAGGCCTTCCGCCGCTACGGCATCGCCGTCGACGAGGGCCGCACGTGGCGCATCGGCAAGGAGCGTCAGACCGCGATCGCCGGCGCGACCACGGCGGCGGAGCTGCGCTGGAACGGCTGGGCGCAGCGCTTCTACGAGGCCGGCCTCGACGACGAGATCATCGCGGCGCAGTGCGAGCAGGGCCGGCGTCGCTTCGTGCGCGCGCTGGGGGCGGCGAAGCGTTGGCTCGCTGGCCAAAGCGGCGCGTGGGCGCGCTTCGAACAGGCGTACTCGGGCTCGCTGCCGCTGCGCGGGCTGTTCCAGGAGGCCTACAACAACAAGCCCGTCGGGGCCCGCGACGCGATCCGTCTGGCGATGAAGCGCGCGCTCGCCCGCGGCGTCACCGATCCCGCGGCCGTGTACGCGCTGTGCAAGGACGCGGTGATCGAGGCCTTCACCGCGCTCGACGATCGCTCGAGCGGCGTGCACATCGCGAGCAAGACCGCGTCGCTGCACCCCAAGGGTTGAGCCGGCGAGCGGAGCGGGCTCGACACCGACGGCGGAGCCGCGCGATCACTCGACCCGCGGATGCAGCGGCCGCGGGCGGGTCCGCGGCGCATCGCGACGCGCGGCCCGGCGCAGCTGCAGCGCGCGGTCGGTGACCTTGAGCGACTGCGCCGCGGTCGCGACGCGGCCGTTGCTGTCGTCGAGCGCGAGCTCGATCGCGAGCTCCTCGGCCGCACGGCCGATCTCCCGCAGCCCGGCACCGTTGCGCAGGGCCTCGCGCACGCCCGCGCGCAGGGCCGCGGTCGACGACGGCCCGTCCGCGATCGGCTCGCCTGCGGCGGGCCAGTCCATCGGCGCGACGCAACCCACGGTGACCGGGCCGACGCCGACGTGGCGCGCGGCCATGCGTCCGACCAGCTGCCGCAGCTCGCGGACGTTGCCGGGATAGTCGCGCTGCAGCAGCAACGCCTCGACCGCGTCGTCGAGCTCGGCGTCGCAGCCGTGCGCGCGCAACAGGTGGCGCGCGAGCAGCACGACGTCGCGACCGCGCTCGCGCAGCGGCGGCAGCCGCACGACCGCGCCGGCGAGACGATGGTAGAGGTCCTCGCGGAACTCACCGCGGGCGACCATGGCCGCGAGATCGCGGTGGGTCGCGCACACGATGCGGCAGCGCACGGTGTGCCACGCGTTGCCGCCGACCCGCTTGTAGCTGCGCTCCTGCACCGCACGCAGCAGCTGGGCCTGCAGCCGCAGCGGCAGCTCGCCGATCTCGTCGAGCAACAGCGTGCCGCCGTCGGCGCGCGCGAAGGCGCCATCGCGGGCTTCGTGCGCGCCGGTGAAGGCTCCGCGCTCGTGGCCGAAGAACTCGCTGCCCGACAGCGACTCGACCACGGTCGAGCAGTCGAGCACGTGCAGCTGCGCCCGCGGCTCGCAGCCGCCGAGCTCGTGCACGAGCCCCGCGACGAGTTCCTTGCCGGTGCCGCTCTCGCCCGCGAGCAGGATCGTGCCGTCCCCGAAGCGCGTCGCGGCCGCGACCTCGCGCAGCGCCCGGCGCCACGCCGGGCTGTCGCCGACCAGTCGCGCGCGCACCTGCGGCACCGCGAGCAGCGCGTCGATGCCCGCATCGCGCTGCAGTCTCGCGAGCAGCTCGTCGGCGCAGCGCCTGGGATCGCCGGCCGCGATCACGTCGCTGGCCCCCGCGCGCAACCACGCCCACGCGTCGGCGCTGCCGCGACCGAGCGTGGCACACACCACCGTCGCACCGCCGCGCGCCAACCATGCCCGCGCGCGCGCCCCGAGGCGCTCGCCGACGACGATCACCCCGGGCATCTCGCCCGCTGCCGCACCGCGGACCACCGCAGCGCCGGCGCACTCGAGCGCACGGGCCAGCGACTCGACGCGCTCGCGCGGCACGCCGTCGTCGCCATCGATCCAGCACCCGCACCGCGACCGCGACGCGACCGCGATCGGGTCCTCTCGCAACACGCTGGCACTTCGCATCCTCGGTCCGACCCGGCGCCGCAAGGCGTGGGTCCACCGTGATAGACCGCGACCGGGCGCAATCGATCACGCGGCCGATCGGCCACCACCGCCGGCGCTCACCCCTCGCGCCGGTACTCGCCGTCCATCAGCAGCGTCCACTGCGCGCCGTCGCCCGAGCTCTCGAGCGTGAACGCCAGCGCATCGGGCCCGCGCAGCGTGTACGTGTAGCGCCCGTGGCCGTGTTCGCTGCGGTTGGTGAACACCAGCCGATCGCCCTCGAAGCTGCCGGTCGTGTCCGCAGGCACCGAGCCCATCGAGTCGACCCAGTACATCGTGTAGCAGCGCCGCCGCGGATCCCAGCCGTAGACGCCGTGACCGCGGAACACCACCGTACCGTCGCGCTCCTCCTGGTAGTCGTTGGTGAGGAAGAAGCCGTCGACGATCATGCGCAT
>JAIBBS010000197.1 GCA_019694555.1 Nannocystaceae bacterium | reverse complement strand
GGGCTCGGCCACGGTCGCGTCCTCAGCGGCGGCGGTTCTTCTTGCGCGCGTCCTTCTGCTTCTTGCGATCGGCCTCGGCGCGATCGCGATCGGCCGGACGCGGCGGGCCGGCGGCCGGACGCGCGGCCGCGGCACCGGCGGCCGGCAGCCCCGGCATCGGCGGCATCCCGGGCAGGCCGGGCATGCCGGGCATGCCGCCGCCGCCGAGCAGGCCCTGCATCATCTCGGGGTTCTTCGCCAGCTTGCGCATCGCACCGAGCTGACGCAGCTGCTTGATGCCCGGCAGGTTGCCGAGCATGCCGCCGCCACCCATGAGGCCGCCGAGCATGCCGAAGACCTCGCGCATCGCGAGGAAGCGACCGACCAGGCCGCGCACGTCCTCTTCGCTGCGACCGCTGCCGCGTGCGACGCGTGCGACGCGGGTGCCGACGAATTTCTCTGCGCCCATCTCGGCGTACTTGCTGGGGTCCTTGGGTCGTGGCGCCCGCGGCTTGCGGGTCCAGCGGGCCGCGCCCGAGGCCGGCGCGTCGTCGTCGAGCAGGAACACGTCGGGCTTGGCCCGCTCGGCCCGCGTCATCGACTGGATCATCGCCTCGATCTTGGTCAGCTCCTGATCGTTCATCGCCTGGTCGAGCGCCTCCTGCGGCACCTGACCGCCCAGCAGGCTGCCCAGCGGCATCTTCTCCATCAGATCCTTCATCGAACCCATCTTCTGGATCGAGCGGATCTGGTTGAGGAAGTCGTCCATCGTGAACGACCCGCCGAGCATCTTCTCGGCGTCGCGGGCCGCGGTCTCCTCGTCGACCACGGCCTGGAAGTCCTGCATGAGGCCGACGAGGTCGCCCATGCCCAGGATGCGGCCTGCGAGGCCCTCGGGTCGGAAGTCCTCGAGGCGGTCGAGGGTCTCGCCCATGCCGAGGAACTTCACCGGCTTGCCGGTGACCTGGCGGATCGACAGCGCCGCGCCACCGCGCGCGTCGCCATCGAGCTTGGTCAGGATCACGCCGGTGACGTCGATGCGCTCGTCGAAGGTCTTGGCGGTGTTGACCGCGTCCTGACCGATCATCGCGTCGATGACCAGCAAGATGTTGGCGGGCTTGACCCGCGCCTTGATGCGCTCGAGCTCGCCCATGAGCGCTTCGTCGATCGCGAGCCGACCGGCGGTGTCGAACAGCACGTAGTCGAAGGCGCCGCGTGCGGCCTCCTCGTTGGCCTCGGCAGCGATCTCGACCGGGTCCGCGCCCTCCTTCGCGAACACCGGCACGCCCAGCTGTTCGCCCAACACCTGCAGCTGCCGCACCGCGGCGGGGCGGTACACGTCGCACGCCACCAGCATCACGGTCTTGCCGTCCTTCTGCAGGCGGCGCGCGAGCTTGCCGGTGCTGGTGGTCTTGCCCGAGCCCTGCAGGCCCACCATCATGATGCCCGTGGGTCCGCGGTTGGCGACCTCGAGCGTGCTGTCGGCCGGGCCCATCAGCGCGACGAGCTCGTCGTGGCAGATGCGCACGAAGTGATCCGAGCTCTTGACGCGGATCTTGCTCTCGCCCTGTCGCGCGACGAGCTGCACCTCGGTGCCGATGGCCTTCTCCTTGACCGCGGCGAGGAACTGCTTGACGACGCGGAACTCCACGTCGGCCTCGAGCAGGCTCATGCGCACGTCCTTGAGCGCGGCCTCGATGACCTCCTCGGTCAGCTCACCTTTGCCGGTGAGACGCTCGCGGGCGGCGCGGAAGCCCCTGGAGATGGTCTCGAACATCGCGGCTCGTCATAGCAGAAAGCCCCCCGGCGCGCGGCCCCGGCCCACCTGCGCGGGCCCGAGCGAGCCCGCGCGGGCCGGCCGGGCCGTGCGGGCTCGGTCCGTCTGCGCCGGGCCGGCCTCGCTGCGCGCGGAAGGTCTGCGCGCGGAAGGTCTGCGCGCGCGAGGGCAGGGCGTTCAGGCGCCGCGCTCGTTGCGGATGAGCTCGCGCAGCGAGCCCAGCCAGCGCTCCAGATCGTCGGTGGTCGCGCGCAGCGCCTCGCCCGCCTGGCCCAGCTCCGCCAGCGCGCGCTCGAGCAACGATCGGGCCCGTCGCAGCCGCGTGCGTGCGGTGCCCTCGGGCACCTCGAGCACGCGCGCGAGCTCGGGCCCGGTCAGCTGCTCGAAGTAGAACAGCTCGAGCAGGATCTGATCGTCGAGCGGCAGGCTCCGCAGCGCTCGCACCAGCAGCCGCTGTTCCTGGCGCGCGCCCAGCAGCTCGGTCGGGCTCGCGCCGCCGGCCGCGACCGCGAACGAGGTCGTCGCCGGATCGAGCGGCACGCCGCGACCGCGGAAGTGACCGAACAGCTCGTTGCGTGCGATCGCCAGCAGGTAGGTGCGGAAGCTGGCCTCGCCGCGGAACGCGTCGCGGGCCTCGACGCAGCGCAAGAACGTGCGCTGCACGAGGTCCTCGACGTCGCCGTCGAGCTTGTTGCGGAAGAAGCCGTAGACGGTGCGAAAGTGCTTCTGCACCAGCCGCTCGCCGGCCTGACGATCGCCGTCGCGCCAGGCCTGCAGCAGCTCGCCGTCCTCCACGCGATCACGCTAGCACGGTCGGCGGCTCAAGGATCGTGCGGGCCGATCGACCACTGCGCGAACACCAGTCCCCGCACCGCGCTCGCCGTGCCAGGGGCCTGCGTCGCGCGATCGAACGCGACCGCGGCGTGCCCGGGGCCGCACGCGCCGACGAGCACGCGGCCCGGTCGCGTGCCCGCGACCACGGGTCCGGGATCGACCCCGGCCCACGCATGCGCGGCACCGGCGGGCACGGCCGGCGCGAGCTCGCCGCCGGGCTGCAGCGCGACCACGTCGAGCGTCTCGTGGCCCTGCGCGTAGGCGTCGTAGGCCAGCCACGTGCGCCCGCCGCAGCGCACCAGCACCAGCGCGTCCGCGATCCAGCCGACCACCGCGATCGATCGCTCGGCCTGCACGGTGCCGTCGGGCGCGATCGTGGTGACGATCAGCGCCGGCGCGGGCTCGCCGGGCGCCGAGCGATCCGAGACGAGGTAGACCGTGCCGTCGCCATCGCTCGCCAGCGCGGTCGTGGTGGCGCGCGCCGGCACGGCCATCGTGAGCGGTGCGCCGTCTGGCTTCGCGCCGCGGGCGTATCGCTGCAGCGTGACCTCGACGGTGCGCGTGCCATCGAGCTCGCGATCGAGGGTGTGTGCGCCGACGAAGCGTCCGCCCTCGCCGAGCGCGACGTCCTGCCACGCGACGCGCGTGCCGGCCGTGATGGGCACGCGTGCGGCGTCGTGGCTGCCCAGCGCGTCGCCGTAGCGCACGAGCTCGGCCACGGTGATCGTCGACGAGACGCTGTCGTGGGGTCCGCCCGCGCTGCGATCGCGCGCGCGCTCGGCCGCCGTGCGCTTGCGGACCAGGCTCTCGCTCCACGCGACCGCGCCGGTCGGTGGCGAGGCCGGGGCCCACGCGCTGCGCACCGTCTGTTCGCGCTCGCCGTGCAGGCCGCCGCGCGCGCGTGCGGGGGCCGGCAGGTGCACGAGCTCGCGGCGCGTGCCGTCGGGGCCCAGCGCGACGAAGCGGCCGTCGGGTGCGAGCTGCGGCGTGCGCCCCTCGAACACCAGCCATGGCGGCGCCGTGGGATCGCCCGCACCGACGAAGCCCACGGGGAAGCCTTGGGTCGTGCCCAAGCGCAGCGTGGCGGTCGGCGCCTCGACGCGCTCGCGACCGATCGGGCGCAGCTCCAGCGCGTCGCGATCGTCGAGGTACATGATGCCGGCGGCGAAGCCCGTGCGATCCCACGCCAGACCGAAGAGCCACGCCTGCTCGTCGTCGACCGCCGGGATCGCGCGCGACTGCAGCGCGATGCCGGCGCGCGGCGGGCTCGTCGTCGCCTCCGCGCGCGCGGGCGCGGTCGTCGTCGGTGCCACCACGTCGGTGCCCGACGGCGGCCCGCTGGCGGGTGCCCGGCACGCACATGCCCACAGGACCAGCGGCCAGACGCGTCGCATCACGATCGTCTGTCCCCCGCGCACCGCGGTGGTTCCCGCGCGTGGGCGCACGACGCTGGCGCAATCGTGCTCGGGCTGCGCTCACGCGCCGGCGGCATCGGCTGCGGCGGCGCCCAACGCCAGGCACGCGGTCAGCCCCGGGCTCTCGATGCCCAGCAGCGCGACCACGCCGTCGATGCCGTGCTCGCGGTGGTCGGCGATGACGAAGTCGTGCGCCGGCTCGCCCGGACCCACGAGCTTGGCGCGGATGCCCGCGTAGGCCGGGCGCAGGTGTTCGGCGCGCAGCGACGGCACCCAGCGCACGACGCTGCGGACGAACGCGTCGGCGCGCGACTCGTCGACGCGGTAGTCGAGCGCGAGCGCGCCGCCGCGATCGCACGCGTCGATCCACTCGACGTCGGGGCCCAGACGCACGTTGCCCTCGAGATCGAGCGTGACGTGGATGCCCAGCCCGCCGGGCTCCGGCAGCGGGTAGAGCAGGTGTCGGAAACGCGGGCCGCCCGCGAGCGCGAAGTAGTGGCCGCGCGCGAGCCGGTGCGGCAGCGTGAAGCGACAGCGCGCGCCCGCGATCGACGCGAGCAAGCGCGGCGTGGCCACGCCGCCGGCGAGCACGAGCGTGCGCGCCACGACCTCGTCGCCGCCGGCCCACACGCGCAGGCCCGCGGCGCCCGGCTCGGCGCGCTCGAAGCGGCAGCCGTAGACCACGCTGCCGCCTGCGTCTTGCAGCGCGCGCAGCAGTGCGCGGCCCAGGCCGTGGCTGTCGACGATCGCCGAGCGGGGCGACCACAGCCCCGCGACGCAGCGGACCTCGGGCTCGAGCGCCGCGATCGCGGCGCCGTCGCGTTCGTGCAGCTCGACGCCGTTGGCGGCCGCGCGCGCGGCCAGCTGCGACAGCGCCGGCAGCTCGTCGGCAGACGCGGCGAGCACGAACTTGCCGCAGTGGTGCACGCGCACGCCGGTGCGCTCGCACAACGCCAGCAGTGCGGCGCGGCCCTGCAGGCAGGCGCGGGCCTTGAGGCTGCCGGGCTCGTAGTACAGCCCCGCGTGCACGACCTCGCTGTTGCGCGACGACGCGTGCTGCAGCGGCGCGGTCTCGGCCTCGATCACCACGACCTGGCGGCCGGCGCGGGCCAGCGCGCACGCGGTCGCGAGACCGACCACGCCGGCGCCGACCACGAGCGCGTCGCAGAGCATCGCGACCTCGATGGTACCCGGGCCGCGGCCGCGGCACGCGGCCCGTCCGCGGACGAAGGGGGCGGCGGCGGGCCGGCGGCGTGCGGCCGCGGCCCGATGCCGGTCCGGGGATCAAGCCCGGTCGCGGCGCCGTCGATGCCACGACGTCGGAGCCGTCCGCCCGCGCCATGCGTCTCGCCCTCGCCCGCTTGCGCCCCCACCTCGTGCGCGTCGCGATGGGTCTGCTCGTGCTCGGCTGCCTGATCGTCGGCGCGCGCGCGCAGGCGCGACTGCAGCCGTACTACGTGCTGCAGGGTCTCGGCGGCGCGACCACGGTGCGGCCGCGCGTGCTGTTCGTGCTCGACACCTCGGGCTCGATGTCGTGGCGCGCGCAGGCCAGCGAGGTGCAGTGTCGCTGGAACCTGTGCGAGTCGGGCGTGGGCTCGACCTCGAGCCGCATCGCGGTCGCGCGCAAGGCCATCAAGGCAGTCGTCGAGTCCGCCGGCGACACGGCCTCGTTTGCGCTGATGACCTTCGATCAGAATCGGCCGCCGACCTCGGTGCCGCGCAAGTGCGCCAGCGGCACTCGCTTCGCGTGGACGACCCACCACGGCTACTTCGTCTGGGACAACGTCGACAAGTACAGCGGCTACTACGGCGGGTGGCGCCTGTGCGATGACGTCAACCGGCCGTATCCGTACCTGCGCTGGGACAACCTCGGCGTGGGCTCGCTGATCACCGCCGACGATCAGACCGACACGGTGCCGGCGTCGCCGCTCATCTCGACGACGCGCGCGAGCATGTCGAGCAACACCAATGCGACCCGCAAGGTGCAGTGGTTTCCGCAGTTCCTGGGCGTGCGCGCGAACCTCAACGCGACCACCGACCCCGACAAGGCGCTGCTCTATGCGACCGTCGGCGATTGGGGCACCACACACGGCGAACTCGACGCCGCGGTCTGGGGGCAGGACTTCTACTACTGGCCCTACGTCGACGGCTTCCCGGGCTACTCCGCGAGCGTGGGCTACCCTTATGACGGCAACCGAGTGCCTTCCCTGGGGATCGCGGCGGTGGGCGCAAGCAGCCAGGCGGCGCTGTACGCCCCGTTCTACCTCGAGCTGCCCGCCGACACCGCCGTCAGCGTGCGCGGCCCCGCCAGCGCCGACGCGGCGAGGGCGGCCGTGCTCGCCGCCGCGTCACCGATGATCGAGGGCGGCGTCGATGCCGATGGCGGTACACCGTGGGCGAGCGCCATCGGGACCATTCCGCAGAGCCCGACGCAGTCCAACGCGGTCTACAGCCACTCGACCGTGTCGTCGTACCTCAAGTATGCGACCTCGGTGCGGTCCAGCGACGTCTGTGCCCCCACGACCGCCGTGTTGGTGACCGACGGGCAACCATCGCCGACGAGCGAAGGCGGCGCGACGCTGCACCAGCGACTCGCTGCGATGCGCAACGACCTCGGCGTCAAGACCTACGTGGTGGGCTTCTTCCTCGACGAGGTCCAGCTGCACGACATGGCCTGCGCGGCGGCCGGCGCTTGCACGGGCGCGTGCAGCACGCCGTGCGACGACACACCCGCGGCGGACTGGGACACGTGCGCCGACCCCGACAATCCCGCGCACGGTTGTGCATATCTGGCCGAGTCGGCCGCGGAGCTCGCGACCGTGTTGACGACCATCGTCCGCGACGCGCTGTCGGTGCAGATCGACAGCGGTCCCGGTGCACGCATCGAGGAGTTCGGCGTGGGCGAGTCGGGCGCGGTGGGGCAGGGCCAGATCGTTCAGACCACGCTCCGCGCGTACACCGAGGCGCCGTCGTGGCACGGCCACCTGGCGCGCGCGCTGTGCCGCGACGAGGATCCCGACTCGCCCGGTGATCCCGCGCCGTGGTGCGTCGACGTGGCGTTCGAGACCGCCGAACTCGAGGAGACCTTCGGACCGTGCCCGCAAGGCCGCGCGTGGGATGCCGGCGAGTGCCTGGCACAGACCGACTGGACGCAGCGCCGGCTTTTCACGTTCAGCGCCGATCGACAGCTCGCCGCCATCGCCGACGACGCAGGGCGGGCGAGTGCCGAGCTGCGGACACAGCTGGCTGAGACCGGCGCGATGACAGCGGACGAGATCGCCGCGCATGCGGACGACTTCGCCGCGTTCCTGCTCGGCCGCGATTTCCCCGGGGGGTGGAAGCTGCCGGGCCTGGCCAACTCCGCGCCCACCGTGGTGCGCAGGATTCCGCGACCGCAGGCGACGTTGTCGCCGTCGGTGTCGATCCGCGATCCGCACTGTGCAGGACGGATCCTGTCCGAGGTCGACGCCGCGGGTTTGCCGGCCTCGCTCGAGGACTTCGCGCAGCAGGCGTGGGCGGCCAGCGGTGTGATCGACGATCCCTCGCCGCATCGCCGCTACCAGGAGGCGGTGCTGCTCGGTGACGACCTCGGCGTGGTGCACGCGTTCCAGCTCGACAGCGGCAACGAGCTGTTCGGATTGCTGCCGCGGTTCCTGCTGCCTGGCGCGGTCGCCCAGTGGCGCACGGGCGCGACCAGCATGGGCCAGCCCGCTGCGCTCGCGGCGCACCACTATGGCGTCGCGGCGACGGCCAACGTTGGCTGGGTCTTCGACCCGGACGCCGATCGCTGGCGCCACCTCGCGGTGCTCGGCTTCGGGGCCGGTGCCGCGGAGCTGATGGTGCTCGACGTCTCGCACATGAGTCCGGCCGCGGCCGAAGGTCCGATCGAGGTGTTGTGGACCTCTGAGGACGCGGCGCTCGCCGATGACTACGACACCTGGCTGGGGCAGACATGGTCGCGTCCGGCACTGGCCTACGAAGTGCCGGGCAACATCCTCGGGGTCGAACCGCGCGCGCGGCTGGTGATCGCCAGCGGCTATCCAGCCGCCGGCGCGGCGACCGAGGCCGGGCGCACGTTGCTGTACGTCGACGCCCTCACGGGCGAGGTGCTCGAGCATGCGGTGCTCGATGCCCCGGAGCGAGCCTTCGACGCCAGCTTCGGCACCGTCGCCGATCCCGCAATCGCGAGCCACTGCATCTCGCGCTACTGGGGCGAGGTGCAAGAGGCCTACGTCGCCGACCCCGCGGGCCGACTGTTTCGCTGGGATCTCGGCGGCGACCACGTCGCGGACAGCGGCGGGGCCTGGGGCGCGCAAGCGCGGCCAGCGGTCAGCTTCACCGCGTGCGAGGGCGCCGGCAGCACCTGTGTGGTCGGCAGCAGCCACGGTGATCCTTTCTTGTTCGCGCCCGCCGTCACCGCCAGCGGTCGCATCGATCCGCCCGGTGGAGGGCGCAGCGGCGAGCCGCCGCTGGGCGTCGACCAGTTCCTGGTCGCGCTGGCCAGCGGTGCGCTCGCCGACGACAGCACCCCCGGCACGTCGGCGTTTCACAGCAGCCTGTACCTGCTCGCCGACGATCACGGTCACGATGCCGAAGGCGGGTTCGACGTGCCCAGCGGCGGACCGAAGGTCGACCCCGATGCGATCGCGACCTATCCCCACTACGTCCGCCTGGCCGTGACCGACCTCGAGCGGACCCGCGAGTTCACGCCATTCGAGGGCGCGACGACGTACCAGGAGACGGGGACCTTCTCGCGCGCGACCCGGCCCGTCCGCGCGCCGCGGATCGAGGTCTCGGGGGTCGTCGATGCAGCCACGGTCGACGCGGCCAGCGGCCCGCGCGTGATCGAGGGCGTCGAGATCTACCGCGTGACGTACACCCTCTACGAGCCGCCCAGCGCCGCCTGCGACGCGCGCTTCTACGACGCGCACAACCACCGTTGGCACGTCGACGAGGGCGCCACCTACGAGGTCACGCTGCGCGTCACCGGCGTCGCCGGTCAGGGCTTCGACTTCACGCAGGGGGCCGACGACGCCGGGGCGCAGTTCGACGCGGGCTTTTCGCCGGCGCTCGTGCTCGAGTCGGTGGAGCAGGTCCGCAGCGGCGATTGCAGCGACGGCAGCTGCGGCCCGCGCGTGCCCGCGCCCGCCGCGGTGCCTTGTGATCGCAACGACGGCGCCCAGGCCGGCAGCGGCACCGCCTCCGGCTTCGCGGTGCCGATGGGCGTCGCGGAGCTCGCCGGCTTCACGCCGATCGAGTGATCGCGCGGCCGCGCTCGCGCCGTATTCATCGCCGCGGCACCGTCTCCACGTGAGGCGGGCCAGGTGGCGATCGACGTCACAAGTACGGCCGCGCGCGCCTCGGTGGAGACGAACCGGGAACGAGGACGGCAGGCGCGAGCGGTTCGCGCGACGCCCTCGGTCCCGCCCACAACCGAGACGCAATCATGATCCACGCACGCACGCTCATCGCTGCGGGCCTGAGCCTGCTCGCCGTCGAGTCCCTCGTCGTCGCGCCGGCTGCGGCCCACGCCCTGCCCACCGCTCCCCTGGCGCTGGCGCAAGGACCCACGATCCAACCCACCCAGGGCAACCTGCCCAAGCTCCCGACCGAGGCCATGACCAACGGCAAGGTCGAGGTCGATCCCGGCTGCGCGAGCGAGTTCCCGCAGTGGACCGATCTGCTCAAGTTCTACGACCGGCCCAATCGCATCTGCGTGCGCTGGCTCGACAAGAGCGCGGTCGAGTGGGCGCGCTGGGAGGTCTACCGCGACGTCACCGGCCCCAACGACGTGAAGATCGCGTCGGGCGACGTGCCCGCGGCGACGCTGCCCAACTCCAGCGCCCACTTCCAGATCGTGCTCGACGAGCTGCTGCCGCTGCACAACACCGGCGATGCCGACCAGAAGTACTTCGTGAAGGTGCAGTCCAAGGCCAAGGCCTCCGACACCGCGACCAAGCCGTCGATCCGCGCGACGCTGGTGCACCTGCGCAAGGCCGGCGAGCCGGTCAAGCCGCCGGGCAACCCCTACAGCTGTCCCAGCCAACCCGACGCCTACGAGCGCGAGGTCGTGCTCGACATCCCGCGCATGACGGTCAACCAGACCACCAGCACCTCGGGCGACGGCGATCGCGACGAGCTGTACTTCAGCATCGGTCGCCTGGGCCCCGGCACCTCCAGCGGACAGAAGCGGCTGCCGTCCGACGACGACTACTACGAGGCCCACAACGGCCACACCGTGGGCCCCAACGGCTGGACCAACAAGGATCAGGACCACGTCGCCGCGCCCAAGCTGTGGCAGGGCAAGCTCAAGCACAACCAGGTCGTGGACCTGACGATCACCGCGATGGAGCAGGACAACTCCGATCTCAAGGACGTCAAGAACGGCCTGATCGACGCGATGCATGCGGTGGCCGCGATCGCGACCGCGGCCGGCGGTGCCTACGGGGCCATCGTCGCCGCCGCGGCGGAGGCGGTCGCCGGCGGCGCGCAGTTCATCCCCAACACCACCAACCATGACGCGATCGCGTTCGTGGCGGTGCGGTTGACGAACAAGTGCGGCAACATCCAGACCGTCTGGACCACGTTCGAGTCGAAGAACATCAGCGGCGTGGGCACGCTGAGCAACCAGTTCCTCGATGTCACCAGCCACGAGGACTTCGAGTCGCGGCTCGCGGTCGTGTCGACCAACAACCTGTTCTGGCCCGATGGCGTGGACTACGGCGCGTTCGAGTACGCCGGCACCAGCGACGAGTTCTGGTGGGTCGCCAACGGCACCAGCAGCTCGAAGTACACCTTCTTGCTGCGCGAGCGCGCGCTCTGACGCGTGCCGCCCTCGCGGCCCGCGAGCCCGGGGTCGCGCGGTCTGTCCCCGCGGGTCCCGGCGGTCTGTCCCTTGTGGACGCAGCCGCCGGGGCCTAGCGTCGTGCGCACCATGGCGAGAGCCCCGTACGTCGCAGTGCACGTGCGCGCGTCCGATCCCGGCCGGCGGGTCGGCGCGCGCGACGTGGTCGAGGCGCTGGTCCACGAGATCGGCAGCGGTGCGTTGCCGCCGGGGGCCCGCCTGCCGCCGGTGCGCGTGCTCGAGGCGCAGCTGGGCCTGTCGAAGAACACGGTGCAGGCGGCCTACGACGAGCTGGTCGCGCGCGGCCTGCTCGACGCGCGCGCACGCGAGGGCGTGTTCGTGTTGGCGCCGTCGCTGCCGCGCGAGCCGCCGGCGGCGCAGCGACGACCCGCGATGGCGCGCTGGGCCGCGCCGCTGGTCGAGCCCTATCCCCAAGGCGGTGTGTTCGAGCTCGGCAGCGTGTTCATCGACCCCGAGCTGTTGCCGCGCGAGCGGCTGGCCGAGTGCTTCCGCGCGGCGATGCGCGACGGCGGTCCGGCGCCGTTCTACCACCCGCAGGGCTACCCGCCGCTGCGCGCGGCGATCGCAGAGCGGCTGCGCGACCGCGGCATCGCGGCCGACGCCGACGCGATCGTCGTGACCGTGGGATCGCAGCAGGCGCTCGACATCGTCGCGCGCGCGCTGCAGACCCGCACGGTCGCGATCGAGGATCCCGGCTATCGCTATGTCGTGCCGCTGTTGCGATCGCTGGGCCACCGCGTGGTCGGGCTGCCGCTCGATCCGTTCGCGGGCCTCGACCTCGACGACTGGTCGCAGCGGCTCGCGCGCGAGCGGCCGGGGCTGCTCTACGCCACCACCAGCTTCCACAACCCCACCGGCTACAGCTACAGCAGCTCGGAGCTCATGCGACTGCTGGCGCTGTCGGCCGAGCACGAGGTCGCGCTGATGGAGGACGACTGGGGCTCGGACATGCTCTCGGGCAGCGAGTACCGACCGACGTTGCGTGCGCTCGGCGGCGAGCGGGTGCTGTACGTCAACTCGTTCACCAAGAAGCTGCTGCCGAGCCTGCGGCTGGGCTTCGCACTCGCGCCGTCCGAGGCCATCGCGGCGCTGGTGGCGGCCAAGCGCACCAGCGTGCTCGGCGGCAACCTGCTCTCGGAGATGGCGCTGTTCGAGTTCCTCGATCGCGGCTACTACGACACCCACCTGCGCGAGCTGCAGCGCGCGCTCGACGAGCGCTACCAGGCGTGCCTGGACTGCCTGCGCCAGCTCATGCCCGCGGCGGTGCGGTGGACCACGCCCGGCGGTGGGCCGACGCTGTGGCTCGAGCTGCCCGCGGGCACCGACGCGGCACGGCTGCGCGCGCGCATGCTCGATCGCGGCATCGCGCTCGAGCCCGGCGACGCCAACTTCCTGGGGCCCGCGCACCTGTCGGGCTTCCGCATCGGCTACGCCCGCCACGCGCCCGCGGCGTTGGCCCGGGCCCTGGGCGCGCTCGCGGAGGAGATCGCGAAGGCGTCATGACCGGCGATCACCACGACGCCGACGATCCCTGGCCGCGGCTGCGCCGCTGGCTCGCACCCGGCGGCGCGCTCGCGCAGACGCTGATGCTCGCGACCGCGACGCCGGGCGGTGCACCGTCGCTGCGCGTGGTCGCGCTGCGCGGGCTCGACGATCGCGGCCTGCACGTGTTCACCCACGGCGGCAGTCGCAAGGTCCGCGAGCTCGAGCGCAACGGTCGCTTCGCCGCGGCGCTGCACTTCGATCCGCATCCCGAGGGCGGTCACCGCCAGCTGCGGCTCGAGGGCGCGATCGAGTGGATGCCGCGCGATCGGGTGGAGCGCTACTTCGCGACGCGGCCGCGCGCGGCACAGCTGTCCGCGGCGGTGTCGCGCCAGGGCGAGCCCAGCCCCGGTGTGGCCGCGCTGCGTGCGGCCCAGGCCGCGCTCGACGATGCGTTGGGCCCGGCGGCGGTGCCGTGCCCGGCCGACTTCGTGGGCCTGGTCCTGCTGCCGGCCGTGATCGAGTTCTGGCGCGGCGCGAGCGACCGGCTGCACGAGCGGTGGGTCCACCGCCGCGAGGGCGCGACGTGGCGCGCGGAGGCGCTGCAGCCTTGAATTCCGGGGTTTTCGGGGCCGCCGCGCCACCGGCGATCCGGCCGTGGCAGCCCGCCGTACAGCCTCCGAGGGACACCGACGCCGTGGGCACGGCCGGTGAGTGGGACGATGGACACGGCAGGGCTCGACGCGCAGGCGGCTGGTTCGACGGGGATCGCATGGGCACACCACGCGCGGCGCCAGTGTGACGCGTGCGCGACCGCGATGCCGCTGTGGGCGCGCTTCTGCGGCGAGTGCGGTCGACGGGTCGAGGCCACCACGGCGTACGGCATGCTGCCGCGCGGCGAGATCGAACGCGCGTGGCTCGACATGATCGATGCCGCCGGTCGCCCCGCGGCCAGCGTCGAGTCGGTCGCGCGGATGCCCGAGGCCACCGCCGCCGACATCATGTGGCAGCTGATGTCGAACGAGGACATCACCGCGGTGTGGTCGAGCCCGAGCGCGATGGTCGACGACGTCACCCGCGTCGACGTGCCCGCGTTCGCCCACGACGACACGCAGGTGCGCGCGAGCGCGAGCGACGAGGACGACGGCGACGACGACGAGCACGACGCGCACGACGACGGACCCGCGCACGAGGCGACCGCGATCGCGTACGCCGACGGCGGCGACGACACCGACGCGCCCGGCTACACGCTCGCGCTGCCGCCGGCTCGCGCGGCGCTGCTCATCCGGTTGGCGCCCACGGGCTTCCCCGGCCAGGGCGTGCCGGTCGACGCCGAGGTCGTGCCGCGCGGCGGCACGCGCGACGTCGGCCGCGAGTTCGACGGCCCCTGGCGCGACGATCCCTACCTCGACGAGTGGCACGCGCGGCTGGTCAGCGATCCCGAGGGCGTGCGCTTGATCGATCCCGGCTCGCGCGGCGGCGTGTGGCTGCGGCTCGACGGGCCGTGCTGGCTGCGCGACGGCGATCACTTCCGCGTCGGCGAGCAGTTCCTGTGCTTCGACGCGAGCCCGGGCGTGACCGATCCCCGCGGCGCGCGGCCGGAGATCCGCGGCCGCGTGCAGCTGCTCGACGACGAGCTGCGCTTCGGCCTCGCGGTGCCCGTGGGCGTGCCGGCGGTGATCGGACGCGGTGGATCCGACATCGCGCTGCTGCACGATCCGTTCGTGTCCGGCCAGCACGCGCGGCTGGTGCCCGAGGGCGACGGCGTGCGGCTCGAGGATCTCGGCAGCAGCAACGGCACGTGGCTGCGGCTGCGCAGCGGCGACCTCATGCCCTTCGGTGCGATCGTGGCGATCGGGCGCCAGCTGTTCCGCGTCGCGCAGGCCGAGCCCTGAGCGCCTCCGGGGCGACGCCAGCGCGGCGTAGCGCGAGCGGCACGCGCCGCCGCAGGCCGAGCCCGCCTTGGATCGGTCCATGGACAGGTCGCTGCGCGACCACAGCGGTCAGCGTCCGCGGACGGTCTGTGGGTGCCGCGCGTGGCCGTGGCCGGGACCCAGCGCGTGATCGTCGTCGCGCAGGGCCCGGCGCATGAGCGACCACAGCAGCAGCGCACCGCCGGCGACGATCACCGCCGGCACGCTGTACGCGACCACCGGGACCCCCGCGACGCCCAGCGACAGCCACGTCGCACCGTCCGCGATGGCGACCGGCGCCGAGAACAGCCACGTGTCGTAGACGCCGTGCAGCACGATCGCGAGCGCCCAGCCGCCGAGCAGCCCCGGGCCGCGGTGATCGAAGCGGCGGACCGCGGCGAAGTAGCCCATGACCGCGCCCCAGGTCGCGTGGGCCGGCACCGCCAACACCGCGCGACCGATGAAGAGCGCGACGTACTCCGCCAGCGAGTCGGGCAACAGCAGCAGGTACGCGACGTTCTCGACCAGCGCGAAGCCCAGGCCCGCGCGCGCGCCGTACACGATGCCGTCCATGCGCTCGTCGAACTCCGGCCGACGCCACGCGAACAGCAGCATGCTGAGCATCTTGGCGGTCTCCTCCGGGATCGCGGCGACCACGAAGGCCATGAACAACGCCTGCACGTAGCTCACCGGCGCACCGCTGGGCGCGACCAGAGCCGTCGGCGCGAGCCACTTGACGAGCTCGCCGAGCGCGACCACGGGGATCGCCGACAGTGCACCGGCGAGCGCGACGCGGCGCAGCGTCCCGCGCGGCTCGGGTCGCTTCGCGTCGAGCCAGTCGAACAGCCACATCGCGGCGACCGCGGGCAGGGCCCCGACGAGGGCGAGCTGGATCTGCGCGAGGGGCATGCCGCGGGCGCGCGGCCACGGGCCCGCGCGCAGGCGCAGTGTACGGCAGCATGCCGGCGCGCGCCCGCTTCGCCGGTCGCGCCCAA
>JAIBBS010000196.1 GCA_019694555.1 Nannocystaceae bacterium | reverse complement strand
GGGACCCGTGGTCGCGGTGGTCGATTCGGTCGCGGACTCGCTGGTGCCGCTGCCGCTGGTGTCGGCGGCGGAGGTGGAGTCGCTCGAGGCAGGGGCGTCGTCGCCGGTGCAAGCGGCGAGGATGCACGCGAGGCAGGGCAGGGTGAGCGTGCGCGCGTGCATCGTGGGGCCTCAGGGGATGTCGGCGCCGGCGACGTCGGCGGTGCCGTCGACCGTGGGCCGGGCGTCGCCGTCGATGTCGACGGACGGGTCGCCGGATTGCCACTGGGCGGCGGTGAGGACCGCGGCAGGGACGTTGGCCTGGTTGAGCGAGAGGTCGCCGGCGCCGAAGGCGGTGAACCAGTTGGTGTTCATGTCGCCGAGGGCTGTATTCGTGCCGCCGAGGTTTGTCTCGGTCGCGGAGTACGAGATGTCGGCGCCAGCGCACTTGATCTCGTCGTCGGAGCCGAGCATCACAGCAAGTGAGTTGCGGACTGTGATGGAACTTCCGCCGTCGCACTGTAGCGCCGCTCCTGCGCCGAAACTGGCAGCGGCGAGTGTCGTGTAGATGATGTCGGCGGTGGAACCGACGGAGTCGATGGCAGCGACGTCGTTCACGCTACCACCGACGAAGCAGTTGCGGACCAGGGCGTAGGCACCTCCGGTGAGCGCGATGCCACCGCCGATGTTGCTCACGATCGCGCTGCGGTCGAGGTACACCGACCCGCCGTCGACGAACACGCCTTCGACATCGTTCTGTCGGATGTTGAGCCCCTGCACGTAGGCGACGCCGCTGCCGGAGACCGTGAGCGACGGGTTTCCGCCCGTGCCCGTCAGACGCGGCTGCTCACCGTCGGCGGCAATCAGCGCGACGGAGATGCCATCGATGTTGAGGTTCTCGTTGTACGGAACGTCGCCGTTGCGCTCGTGCACGATCACGACGCACCCATCCGAAATCGCACTCTCGATCGTCGTGAAGTCCTGCCCACCATCGGCGTCGACTTCCTGCACGCAAGCCGTGTCGAAGCACGCCCCGGTGGCGATCTCGCACGCGCTGTCCGGGCACTGTTCGTGAAACGAGCACCCGACACACCCGCCCGCGGCGTCGTCACAAACGGGGGTGTCGCCGTCGCAGGCCAAGGGATTCGCGGCAGTGCACTGCACGCACTGGCCCATGCCGTCGCCCACCTCTGTGCGGCAGGCAGGTGCTGCGGCGTCCTTGGCTTCGCACTGTTCGTCGGAGGTGCAGGGCACGCAGTTGTCGTTGACGCAGACCGGTGCGGAAGGGTCGGTGCACTCGTCGGAGTCGGAGCAGCCGACCGGCCCCGTGGTGGTCGAGGTGCCGACGGTGGTGGTCATGGTCGAGCCGGTCATCGACTCGGTCGCCGAGCCGGTCATCGTGGTCGACGTGGGACCCGTGGTCGCGGTGGTCGATTCGGTCGCGGACTCGCTGGTGCCGCTGCCGCTGGTGTCGGCGGCATCGTTGCAGTCGGGGTCGTCGGGCAGCGACTTGCGGTGCCCGCACGGCGAGTAGCACACGTCTTCCGCGGGGCGCTCGGCGACGCAGCCGTCCTCGCCTTCGGCGGGGTACTTGTCCTGGCACTCGTCGTTGCCACGCGCGCACCAGCCCCGATCCTCGTCGGGGTACTTCTCGCGACAGTAGGCGTTGCCGTCCGCGTTCGCGCAGTGGTCGAGGTAGACCGTGGTCTTGCACGCGAGGCCCAGCAGCGTGCCGGCGCCGGCGGCGAGGGTCGTGATCGTCAGTGTGCGCGTGAACATGGCAGCAATCCTCCAAGTGTCGGTCAGAAGCGGCCCGCGAGCGCGAGGCCGAAGAAGCTCGAGGTCGCGGCGGGAGCGACCGCGACGGTGCGACGTTTCGCGCGAACGCGGTCCGTCGCGAGCAATGCGATGCCGACGACCGCGAGCGCACCGCCGGCTGCGAGCACGCCGATGCCCGCCGGGGTCGAGTCGGATCGCGACTGCGCTTCGGCGTTGCCGCCGTCGGCACGTTCGCTGCGTGCGAGCAGCCCCGCGCCCACGCCGATGCCGA
This sequence comes from Nannocystaceae bacterium, assembly GCA_019694555.1. Lineage (GTDB taxonomy): Bacteria > Myxococcota_A > Polyangia > Nannocystales > Nannocystaceae > Xiheibacterium. The sequence goes on along the minus strand of JAIBBS010000196.1, from coordinate 13,236 downwards.
CGACGCCGATCGCCAGCATCGCAATCCCACCCTTGCCCATGCCACCCAACGGCCGACGCGTGGAGCCGCCGCCGTCGCTGCTGGTCGTCGCGGGCGTGCCCGTGGTGGTCGCGCTCGGCGTGCTCGTCGTCGCCGGCGCCTCGGCCGGTCGCGCCGCGGCGCGCAGCGCCTCCGGCAGCACCTCGCTGGCGCGCTTGGCCAGCGCGGTGTTCGAGCACGCAAAGCACTCGAACTTCGCGGCGGTGGTCCACGCGTCGGAGCCCACGGCCTGCAGCTCGTAGGCGCCGGCGTAGTCCGAGCGATCGTAGTCGAGCCAGCGCAGCTGCAACCGCAGCTTGGGCGCCGCCGCGTCGTCCAGCGAGACTGCGCGCTGCGTCAACGTCTCGTGCAGGCGCTTGTCGAGCATGCGCGACAGCGCGGCGATGTCCTCGCCTTCGCGCACCAGCTCGTCGGTATGCAGCTCGAAGCCCGCGAGCGCCTTCGCCTCCGCGGCCACCGGTTCGTGCGTCGCGGTCCGCGGGGCCGTGGCCACCGCGGCGCTCAGCCACAGCGCGAGCACACCCGCAGCACTCATGGATCCTCGCCCCCCGCGAGCGTCGATTGCTGCTCGCAGATCCGGACCTTGCGCGCGACCGCGGCGTCGCGGCTGCTGCGGCCCTCGCGGAGGCAGTCGCTCCACCGCTCCAGCTCGGAGTACGCCGACACCCGCAACAGCGTACGACGTCCACGATCCTCGAAGCACGCCGACATCTTCGTGTGGCTCAATACCCCGCTCCAGTTGCCGGCCTCGTACGCCTGCTCCGCCGCTGATCGCTCGGCCACACACTGCTCCGGCGCCGGGCTCGGTGCCGTCGGACTCGCGGGCTTCTTGCCCCGCGTCGGCGTCGGCTCGGTGGGGCTGGGCGCCGCGGCGCTCGTCGCTGGCTCCGACGGTGTGCTCGGTTGCACCGTCGGCGCGGCGCTCGGCGTCGCCGCGCGCGGCGTCGCGGCCGAGGGCGCAGGCGACGGCGCGGCCGCCGGCTGCGGCGGAGTGCCGACCGCGACCGCAGCCTCGGTCGTCGCCGCCGTGGCCGCCGGCGTCTCGCTCGCCGCGGGCGTGCGCCAGCCGTGGACCGCGAAGCCGATCGCGCCCACGAGCAGCAGCGCGCTCGCGGCCAACAACGCGATCGGCAGCCCGCGCCCGCGCGCCTGCGGTTGCGCGCCGCTGCCCGAGCGCGCTTGCGCGTGCGGTCCCGCGGGCAGCAGCGCCGGTCCGCCCGCGCTGCCGGGCAGCGACGTGTCCTCCAGCCCGCTCGCGTCGAGCTGCGCGAGCACGCGATCGAGCCCGTCGCGTACGGTGCGGGCATCGGCGATGCGGCGCCGCGGGTCGGGTTGACGGCAGCGATCGATCAGATCGATCAGCTCCGGCGGCAGATCGGACCGCAGCTGTGCGATCGATTCGTCGGCCTCGAGCTTGCGCGCCATCATCTCTGCCGGCGCGCGCGACTCGTTGGGCGCGAAGCCACACAGCAGCTCGTACATCGTGATGCCCAGCGCGTAGACGTCGAACGCCGGCGACGTCGGTGCGCCCGCGAGCTGCTCGGGCGCCATGTACAGCCGCGTGCCCGGCCGCTCGTGGATCGCGGTCAGGCGCTCGCCGGTGGGCTCGATCTCCGCCGCGAGCCCGAAGTCGACCAGCTTGGCGACCTCGTCGCTCGCACCGGCGTTCGCGACCAGCACGTTCTCCGGTTTCACGTCGCGGTGGACCACACCGCCGTCGTGCACCGTCACCAACGCGTCGGCGATGTCGCGCGAGAGCCGACACGCGCGGCGTACCGGCAACACCCGCTCCATCGCCAGCAGATCGCCCAGCGACGGGCCGCGCACGAACTCCGTCACCAGCACCATGCGACCGTCCGCCAGGTGCCCGCACTCGAGCGGCCGCACCAGGTGCGGGTTGTCGCCGATGCGGTGCACGAACTCGCCCTCGTTGCGCAGGCGCTGCTCCGCCTGCGGCTTGCCGGCGTACTTGGGCGCGATCACCTTGAGCGCGACCTCGCGATCGCCGGCGCTGCGATCGCGCGCGAGGTAGACCGTGGCCATGCCGCCGCGCCCGCGCATGCCCTCGATCTCGAAGCGATCCGCGACCACGTCGCCGCGCTCGAACTCGCCCAAGGACGCCGGCCGAAGGCCCAGGTGCGTGCCTTCGTCGTCGGCGGTCATGGCGACGACCCCTTCGATGCCGCGTGCTTCGGCCCGTCCTTGCCGATGCGCAGCACGTGCGAGAGGCCCTCGGCGAACGCGATCGAACCGCCGCCGCGCCACGCCTCGTCGGGCGTCAAGCGCCACTTGATCGCGTGGGTGCCGGCGGCCACGCGCACGTCGGCGCTCGGATCGACGATCACGGTCTTGTTGCCGATCTGGAGCTCGGCATAGTCGACCAGCATCAACCGCGCACGTACCTCGACCTGCGCGGCCGCGGGCTTCCTGCCGGCATCGCTCGCGGGTCGCTTGTCGCGGGCGGGCGTCTTGACCGTGGTCGCGTCCGGGGCCACCGGCGTCGCGGGCGTGGTCGCGGGCTCGCTCGGCGTGGGCTCGCTCGGTGTCGGCGCGCTCGGTGTCGGCTCGCTGGGTGCGGGCCCGCTCGGTGTCGGCGCGGGCTCGATCGGCGCCGCGGTCGGGCTCGCCGGCGGCGGCGCTGCGACCTCGGCCGTCGCTGGCGGCGTCGCGGTCGCTGCCGCCGCGGGCCGCTCGCTCGCGACGTCGGTCGCGACCTCGGTGCCGCTGCGACGCAGGTTGCGGACCAACACCGCGGTGCCGACCGCGACGCCCACGGCCGCGAGGACGAATGCGAGCACCACGAACGCCTTGTTGGCCCCGCGTGGCTGCGGCCTGGCGATCCCGGTCGCAGTCGCCGTGATCGCATCGGCCGAGCGCAGCTCGCTGCTGGGCGGGCGCATGCCGCCGCGCTCGGGTGCATCCGCGTCGCCGTAGCGCGACGTACGACCGCCCGCGGCGCGTGGGTCGAGCTCGGGCGCGCGCGGGGTCGGCGTGGCCTCGGGCGTCGCGTCGGTCGACGACACCCGCGACGACGCCGGTCCCGACTCGCTGATCCGGCTGCTGCGCACGCCGGGGCTCGGCACGCCCTGCGCCGCCGCGGCCTCGGCGGCCTCGGCCTTGATCGTCACGCCGGCCTCGCGGTTGAGCTCGATCAGCGCCGCCGACAACCACGTCGGCACATCGAACTCCGCCTCGGTCATGCCGGAGCGACGCGTGATGTTGTTGCGCGCCAACAGGGCCCGCAGCGCCGCGCGCTCGCTGGTGCTCCCGGGCCACAGCCGCAGCAGCTTGAGGCCCTCTTCGGCCGACGCGACCCTGCGATCGAGCTCCGGCTCGAGCAGCGCGTAGCACACCCGCGCGAGCTCCGGCGGCACCTCGGGTCGCGTCAACTTGGGCACGGTGTGGTTGATGACGACGGTGCGCAGATCGGCCTGGGTCCGACCGTCGCGGAACTTCTTGCCCTCGAGCAGCTCCCAGAAGATTGCGCCGGCCGCGAACAGATCCGACTGCGGCACCGCGCGCGTCAGCAGGTGCTCGGGCGCCATGTAGCGCAGCTTGCCGCGCGCGTGCATGCCCGAGCTGTGCTCGCTGGCCGCCGCCGCGATGCCGAAGTCCATCAGCTTCACCTCGCCCGCGGTGCTGACCAGCACGTTGTGCGGGCTGACGTCGCGGTGCACGATGCCCTGGCCGACGTTGTCGATGCTGAAGGTGTGCGCGTACGACAGCGCCTCGAGGATCTCCTGCAGGATGTACGCGGCCAGCGAGAACGACCACGGCATCGAGAACAAGCGCATCTGCTCGGTCAGCGCCGCGAGGTCGACTCCGTCGATGCGCTCGAGCTCGATGTACGGCAATGCGCCGAGCAGGCCGAGGTCGTTGACCTGCACGATGTTGCTGTGGTTGAGCAGCATCGCGACCCGGGCCTCGCGCAGCAGCGCGTCCCGTTGCGCCGGCTCGTCGGAGAACATGTCGCGCGGGAACTTGACCGCGCAGACCTTGACCGCGCCGGCGATCCCGATCTTGTGTGCCAGCCACACCTGCGCCATGCCGCCCTTTCCCAGCGGCTGGATCAGTTGGTATTTGCCGAACTGCAGCATCCTCGGAGGTTCGTCGGTGCTCAGAAACGGCCGGCGAGCGCGATGCCCACACCGCGGCCGTCGAAAGCCGGCGCGACCGCGACCTTGCGCGCGCGTGCACCTCGACGCAGATCGACGGCGAGCAGCGCCACGCCGGTCACGACCGCGGCTGCCCCGACCGCGACCATCGGGATCCCGATCGGTCGGTAGTCGAAGGTCTGCGTGGTGTCGCGGCGAGGGTGGCCGAAGCGCAGCGCCCACGCCGTCGCGCCGAAGCCCAGCAGCGTGCCGCCCACCGCGAGCACGCTCGCGCCGGCGATGCCCATGCGGCCGAGCTCGCGTCCGCGCACCGGCGCGTCGGTGGTGGTGGCCGCGGCTGCTGGCGCGCTGGTGTTGCCTGTGGTCGTGCTCGCGGGCGTCCCGGTCGACGTCGTCGTGGTGGTCGCGGGCGTGACCGCCTCCGCCGACTTGCGCAGCGACGCCCACGCCGACAGCGACGCGAGATCCTCGTCGATGCGCGCGATGGCCTCGCTGCTGCCGCACGCGCTGCAGACCGTGCGACCCAGTCGCTCGGGATCACCGGTGTTGCGCGTCACGAAGTAGCGCAGCTCGAGATCCGAGCGGCTCGCGTCGGTCCAACCGATCGCGACCAACAGCGAGGTGCCCGCGCGATCGACCACGGCGAACTGCTGACCCGCGGCCTCGCGCGCCACCGCATCCTTCACTGCGCTGGCGAAGCCCGCGTCGTCTTCGTCGCCGAGCTTCACCTCGACCCGCACTTCGATCTGCCACTTCGCCGTGGCCTCGGCCGACGCGGCCGCACGGGCATGGCCCGGGATCATCACAGTGTGCAGACCCAGCGCGCCGCACAGCGCCAGCGCGGCGCAGCTCGTCGCGCGCCGACGAGCGCAGCGGTCTTCCCAGGGGGTTCGGGGTCGGCCAGACGCGGCCGTGGCGATCGTCCGTGGTGACATCGTTCGGAGGCGGCGCGCTCGTCGGCCGTCCAGGGCGCCTCGTTGCACTCGTCCGCTCCGCGGGCCGCCCGGGGTGATCGGAACGCAACCGCGCGCGAAAGTCCAGCCGCCGGATCCGGTGCGGCCGATCGCCGTCCGCTGGCACTGGCCATTCGGCCATTGGTGCAGACCCCGACGAATCCGCGGTCACGGTGCGACGCGGCGTGCGCGCATCATCCGCGCCCACGAAGCGCGGCGGCGCTGGGCCGCGGCGCAGCTCGTGCACTCGCGACCGTGCGGACGGATCGCTACCGTGCCGGGTCGCGGATGGCAGCGGTCGACGACGAGCACACGGGTGTCCGCATCGCGGGTTGGTCGGGGCTGCTCGCGCTCGCGATCACGGCGGCCGAGTTCCCGCTGTGGTGGGTGGACGATCGCGTGCCACCGTTCTGGCAGGCCGCTGCCTTCGCCGAGTTCGCGGCGCGCCACACCACGCTGTACCTGACGCGCACGGTGATGGACCTGGCGATCTTCGGTCTGCTGTTGGTCTTCTTCGGTGGACTGCGGCTGGTGTTCGTGCGCACGCGACCGGCGTTGGAGTGGCTCGCCACGACCATGTTCGGCGTCGCGCTGGTGTACGTGGCCGTCACGCTCGTCGCCGACGCACTCACCGCGTCGGTGGGCCTCGACACCGCCGATGGCCACGCCGACCCGACGGTGATCCGCGCGCTCAACGAGGCCAGCGTGCTGCTGTTCGGTTCGGTCGGGATCTCGCTGTTGGTCCTGCTGCTGATCCTGGCCAGCGCACTCGTGCTCGCCACCGCTGCGTTGCCGCGCTGGATCGCGTGGCTCGGCTTCGCCGCAGCGGCCTGCGATCTCGCGTTCGTACCCACGATCTACTTCGGTACCGACTTCAATCGCGGGCTCTACGTCGCCGCGGGCGACGGACCCGCCGCGATTGCGCCGGGCGCGTTCCTGCTGTGGGTCGCGTGCGTCGCGGTCGGCATGGTGCGCCTGCGCAGCGGCCCAGGCGCCGCGCAGTGACGCACGTCCGCTGGGCTGCGTCGTCGACAAAGCGCCGACGCGTCGGATCGCCGATTCAGAACCCCAGGACGAGCCGTCGCCAGCGAGCGCCATCCCAATAGAGGATCTCGACGGCATCGCCGCCGTCGAGCCAGATCCCGTCACCCGTCGCGCCCGGAGCCGCGTGCACGACCTTCGCGCGAGCACCCCGCTGCAAGCCGTCGCCCGAACGCCGCGCGAGGCCCCAGGTCCACTCGATCTCGCCACCTTGGCCGAAGTCGACCATCCCCTCTTCCCACGCGAGGTCGACACCCTCCAAGTGCACGTCGGTCGTCAGCTGACGCGAACGAACGCCGGCGCCGACGATCGACACGGTGCCGTCGGCCCACGCGATCGCGATGCCGGTCTCGCGGGTCTTGCGATGGCGGATCTTCAGCACGCGGTCGACTCGTCCATCGGCGTCGAGATCGCCGACGAGCTCGCATCGTGAGCCGCGCGCGAACGCGGTGCAGTCCTTTCGATGCGTCCCCTGCAGCACCGTGATGCTCTCGACGCGCACGTCCGTCGGCAGCGCTGCGAGCTCGGGATCGGCGTCGGGCAGCGTGTCGCCCGCGGCGGCAGGCGTCGGAGCCTCCTCGGCGTGCGCTTCGGCCGGGGGATCCGCGCGTGGTGTCGACTCGACCGGGCTCGCTGCCGCGGTGGTCGTGGGCCCGCGCGGCTCGTCCGGTGTGGTGTCCGGCGAAGGCGAGGCAGGCACCGCGTCTGGCGGCGGCGCCGTTTCGTGCGCGCGCGTGGTGCCGGTGCACGCGTCGAGCACGAGCAAGAACACGATCCGGCGCACGGCCACCACGCTAGCACGGGTGTTTCGCGAGGGGGCGCGCTCGGCGTGACGTGGGCGGACCACGATCACCGCAGTGACGCACGTCACCAACCGAACCCACGCGTGGCAGCACTTGCAGGGCTGCGGTGCGCGCGTCGTGCCGTCGCCGCGCGGGCTCGGTCCGTCGCGGTACGCTGCAGACGATGTCCGCCGACACCACCGACGATCGCGCGTTGCTGGAGCGCTGGCAGGCCGGCGATCGCGAGGCTGGCAACGCGTTCGTCGAGCGCCACTTCGCGTCGGTGTTCTCGTTCGTGCGTCGGCGCGTGGCAGAGCCGGCGACGGCGAAGGACATCGCGCAACAGACGTTCCTCGCGTGCCTCGAACCCAGCGCACGCATCAATCCCCAGCGCACCATGCGGGTGTACCTGCTGGGCATCGCGCGGCACATGGTGCTGCGACACTTCCGCGATGCGACGCCCGACGCCGGCAAGGCGCCCGCGATGGCGTCGGTGCCGACGCCGAGCGTCGCGCTGGTGGAGGCCCGCGAGCGTGCGCTGTTGCAGCGGTGTCTGCAGGCGCTGCCGGAGCTGCTGCGCAGCCCACTCGAGCTGTACTACTGGGACGAGCTGTCGGTGGCCGAGATCGCCGCGCTGCTCGACGCGCCGCTGGGCACGATCAAGTGGCGGTTGCACCGCGGGCGCGCGGTGCTGCGCGAGCAGATCGAGGCCGCCGAGGTGACACCCCAGCTGCGCGCGACGACCCTGCGCACGCTGCAGGCACGCGAGGTCGGCGACGACTTCGAGCTGGCCGCGGTGGACGACGCGACGGACGGCGATGACACGGGCTGATCCGGAGCACGATCCGCCCGACGACTGGGTCGGCGCGGCGGTGCGCGCAGCCGTCACAGTCGATCCGCTCGAGCTCGAGGCCGCACGCGCGTCGCTGCTGGGGGCGATCGTCGGCGATCCGCCGCCACCGCCGCGCGTGGGTCGCTACGTCGTGCTCGATCGACTGGGCAAGGGCGCCACCGGCGTGGTCTACCGCGCCTACGATCCCGAGCTGCACCGTCGCGTCGCGATCAAGCTGTTGCGGCCCGATGCGCTGGCGCCCGACGGCGGCGTCGATCGCCTGCTGCGCGAGGCCCGGACCATCGCGCGGCTGTCGCATCCGAACATCGTCGCGGTGCACGACCTCGGCACCCTCGGGGTCGCGCACCAGGGCGTGCCGCCGCGGGTGTTCGTGGTCATCGAGTTGGTCGAGGGCCAGTCGGTCGAGCAGTGGCTCGCGGCCGCGCCGCGATCGTGGCGCGAGGTACTCGACGTGATGACCCCGATCGGCCGCGCGCTGGCGGCCGCGCATCGCGAGGGCATCGTGCACCGCGACGTGAAGCCCGCGAACATGCTGTTGGGCGACGCGCTCACGCCCAAGCTCACCGACTTCGGCGTTGCGAGCGTACCGGTGCCGGGCGACACCGACGCCAGCGACGCGGGGCGCGATCCCTGGGCCGGCGTCGCCGTCGGCACGCCCGCGACGATGGCACCGGAGCAGCACGTCGGTGCCGTCGCCGATGCGCGCAGCGATCAATATGGCTACTGCGCGTCGCTGTACCTCGCGCTGGCCGGTCGCGCGCCATTCGAGGCCAGGCTTGCCGCGGAGCTGCTCGCGGCCAAGCGCGCGTGCAAGCCCGCGCCGTTGCGCGATGTCCCGCCGTGGTTGTTCGCGATCGTGCGGCGCGGCCTCAGCCCCGAGCCCGGCGACCGCTTTGCCGACATGGACGCGCTCACCGACGCGTTGGTGCGCGGGCGTCGACGCGGGCGCCGGCGCGTGGCGATCGCAGCCGCGACTGCGGCGTGCGTCGGCGCGCTGGCGTTGGCGTGGCAGGCCAGTGCACCGAGCTCGGCGGCGCGCTGTGCCGAACGCGGCGCTGCGGTGGTGGCCGAGTCGTGGACGCCCGCGTCGCGCGAGGCGGTGCGCGCGGGCTTGCGACGCGTGCGGCCGCAGGGGGCCGAGGCGGTCGCGGACGCGGTCGAGGCCGAGCTCGATGCGGCGGTCGAGCGCTACGCCGAGGCCCGCGCGAGGTCGTGCGAGGGGATCGACGCGGTCGACGACCCGCGACGGCACGAGCAGATCGCGTGCATCGATGGCTTGCTCGCCGACGTCGGCGAGCTCGCGACGCTGCTTGCCCAGGCAGACCCGGAGGTCTACGGCGAGGCCATCCACGCGGCGCGCCGGTTGCCGGATGCCGCGAGCTGCAGCGAGGGCGCATCCCCGCAGGCGACGACCGATCGCGCGCTGGAGACCGATCTGCGTCGCGCGCGGCTGCATCTGTCGGCCGGCCGCTTTGCCAGCGCCGCGGCCCTCGCCGACGACGCGCTCCGCTCCGCGCGGAGCCTGGGCGATCTGCGATCGATCGCGCGCGCGCTCGACCTGCAGTGCAGCGTCGCGGTCAGTCGCGGCGATCGGGCCGCGATCGAGCAGGGCTGTTCCGACGCCTGGCTCGCGGCGGAGCGTGCGAACGAGCCGCGCACGGGCCTGACCTCGCTCTTCGCGCTCGCCCACCTGCACGCGGGCAGTGCCGAGGCCGAGCGCCTGCTCGCGCTTGCGCAGGCACGGCTCGACGGGCTCGACGCGGCGGCAGTGCAGCCGTGGCTGCGCATGCGCTACGGCGCGGCGCTGTCGTGGCATCGCGAGGCGCAGGGGCGATTGACCGACGCGCTTGCGATCGCCCGCGAGGCGCTCGATCAGGCCATTGCGGCCTACGGCGCCGATCACGGGGAGATCGTGCTCGCCCTCAACGCCGTGGCCAACCTCGAGACCCGCGTCGGTCGGCTCGCGAGCGCCGCATCGAACTACCGCCGCGCCATCGCGATCGTCGAGCGCGAGCGCGGCCCGACCGATCCCGACCTGGGCGCGCTGCTGCACAACCTCGGCGGCGCGGAGTACGAGCGCGGCGACTACGAGCTCGCGATCATCACCCTCGAACGCGCGCTCGCGATCAAGATCGCCGCGGTCGGCCCGACCTCCGCGCGCGTCGTCGGCACACTGCACCGGCTCGCCCGCGCACGCATGGCCGCCGGCGACGGTGCCCGCGCCCTCGCCGACGCCGAACAGGCGCTGGCGATCGCGCGCGACCACGCCAGCGGCGACGCACCGCTGCGAGCCTCGAGCCAGCTCGCGCTCGCCGAGGTACTCGCCGCGCTCACGCGCTGCGACGACGCGCTCGCCGTGCTCGCCCAACGCGCGCCGCAGGACTACGCCGACGACGAGCGCGGCGTGTACCTGACCATCCGCGGCCGCTGTCGCGCGCGGATCGACGATCCCGCCGCGCTCGACGATTTGCGCGAAGCCACCGCCGCGCTCACGCGATTCTACGGACCCGACGCGCGCGACCTCGTCGCGCCGCTGGTGTCGCTGTCGCGCTGGCATCGCCAGCACGGCGACGCCGAGGAGGCGGAACGGGTGCGGCGGCGTGCGGTGGAGATCTGCGACGCGACCGAGGGCGGCGAGCTCGAGTGCGGTCCGGCCCGCGCGCTGGTGGCGGGGTGAGGGGGACGTTGGGGAGACGTTGGGCGAGGCCGTCATCGCGGACGCCCGTCGACCCGGCCGCCAGCGATTTCGGAGCGGCCGCGAGCGGAGATTTCGCAGCGGGCGGGGTCTGGTGCTCAGGTAGTAGGTAGTAGTTGCCGTCGCGATTCCAGAAGAGCATTCGGACCTGCGTCGATCGGCGATTGAGGAACACGAACACATCGCCCGTGCGGACCTGCCGGCCGTACTCGCCGTCGACCAGCGTGACCAGCCCGTCGTGCCCGCCGTAGCTCTTGCGCAGGTCGACGCGCGCGGTCGCGATGAACAGCCTCGCCGCCCGCGTCGCCTCGATCACGCGGCCGGCCGCGTCGTAGCGCGACGTGCTGCGGTGCGGCTTGGCGTCGAGCAGCTCGAGCGAGGCCCCGACCTGCTCGAGCTCTGTCGCAGCGACTCCCTCAACCGGCGGGCGACGTCGGGAACGACGTCAAATACCGAGACGCCGGGCGAGACAACGAGGTCTGTATGAACGAGTGCGATCACGACCTGCTCTCGCGAAGGAGGAGTCGTTCTTCCTGAGATCCCTCTACGGAACCCCGTTCTTTGGTTCTTCTGTGTCGAGTACGCGTTGCGCAAGTTTCTCCTCGACTTCTTCGGCAGGGCATGTGGCGAGCGAAAAAGGAAGTGTTCGGACGTGCCCCGTGTGGCGGTCCACAAGGAGCGGCACGTTTCCTAGGAGAGCAGCTTTCGGCTCCCCAGTGCGAATACTCTCGCACGGCAAGTTTCTGCTCCGCGTGCTCACCGACGAGGTCGAACGCCGCGACGCCAAGCAGACCGACAAGCGGCTGCGTCGGGCGAGCTTCGAGCACCCCAGGTCGCTCGAGGACTTCGACTTCAGCTTCAACCCGAAGATCCCGAAGGCGATGATCCGCGAGCTCGCGACCCGCGCCTTCATCTCTCGCCGGGAGAACGTCTGCCTGGTCGGGCCGACCGGCGTCGGCAAGAGCCACATCGCGCAGGCGATCGGCCATCGCGCCTGCCTCACCGGCGCCAACGTCATCGATGTCTCCGCGCACGAGGTGCTCCTGCAGCTCCGCGCTGGTCGGGCCGACGCGACCTACGAGCGACGGCTCCTGCGCTACGTCGGCGCCGATCTGCTCACCATCGATGACCTCGGCCTGCGGGCGCTGACCGGCGACGAGCCGGTCGACCTCTACGAGATCATCCGGCGCCGGTACGAGCGCGCGTCGACGATCATCACCAGCAACCAGCAACCGGGCGATCACCGAATGGCCGCCGCTCTTCAAGGACGAGTTGCTCGCCGGCGCGGCCCTCGATCGCCTGCTCCACCACGCCCACGTCATCGAGATCATCGGCCACTCCTACCGCAACCCGCCGCGGGGCGCGGCCGCAGGGGCTCGCGCCGCCCGCACCGGCTCGACGGCGCCGACCGGCTCCTGAACAGGCGACGGGGATGTGGATCACTTCTGCCGAACTGGCCGGGCTCGCCCATCACCGATTGCCGACGGCCGCGATCAGCCAAGCTCGGGAGCCGCGTGAAGGTGGATCAGTTCTGCCGAACTGCGGTGGATCACTTCTGCCGAACCTTGACAGTCCAGGCGCTCACGGAGGTCACGCGCTCTGGGCGTCGGGTGGGACGGATTGTTGAGTTGATGGTCGGTGCGCGTGGTGTCCACGTGCAGGCAAAGTCTGGGCACGTTACCTCGCTCATCTACCCACCATAGGCATCGCCGTAACTGGGTGTGCCGCCGCCAAGCCAGTACCAGTAGCTGCCACCGCCGTCGAGCAGTCTCTGCAGAAGCTCCGTGAACGACAACGCCACGATGCGGCAGTCGCCGGCAACCCCATGGCGGTCCCAGAAACTGTCATAGCAGCGACCTAGCCGGTCAGCATTGCAGTCGATCGAAATCGCCTCCTCTCGACCTCCACGCGCCACGATGTACCAGGCATCGGATATGTCATCCGGGCATTCACTTCCCACGATCTCCGGGTTCGCCCGGATAAGTTCCTCAGGTCCGACAATTCGGATCGGATAGGTACTGTGCTCGAAAAGAGTCGCGCCCCCGGCAAGCCTGTAGAACTCAGCCAAGTCATCGGGCAGTCGATCGCCCTCCCGGAGAGCAGGATGCCCACGGGTTGCCGCCACCTTGCAGTCACGCGTTCGCCTAATCTGGTCCAGAAGTCGCTGCAGCTCGGTCATGGGGCCACTCCGTAGATGTACTGGTGAAACGCTCGGAAGTAGTCAGTCCGAGCCGCAGCCGGAACTCCCGCCGCATCAAACATGCGATTCGTCAGGCTCTGCATTTCGCGAGCGCCTATCTGGTTCCAGTTTACGGAGCCTCCAACTCGGCGACCGGTCTGCTCGAACAGCCAATCGCGATAGACGGCTTTGGTCGCCGCATGCTGCGCTTCCGTGAGCGCGATCGTCGGCGTGCTTGCGCCGCGACTTGCATACCCAGGGATATTGTGGCTCGCCCAAACATCCAGAACTCCGTGATGGCTCTCGAGAGGTGCCGCTGATGGTCGGTACGGTCCAACGCTGAAAACTCCGCGCTCCGCACCCCCTGCGGCAAGCACCTCGACATCAGCGAGCCGCGCGGCGTTCTGCGCCGCGACGCGTGTCTGTGCGGTGAGCAGCGCGTCAGCGAACGTCGCGGGCGAGCTGCCGGCGACGAGGCCCGCGCCACGTTCTGCCGAGAAGCGTGCCGACTCGCGGGCGATCGCGTCGAGCGCAGCGCGCCGCTCGAGCACGAGGGCGGCCGCTGAGCGCAGCGCACCG
>JAIBBS010000195.1 GCA_019694555.1 Nannocystaceae bacterium | reverse complement strand
CCCGAACCCGCGGTCCCGCCGACGGCGTCGGTCGAGCCCACGCCCGCGAGCGGTGCGGACCTCGACGCGAGCGTTGTGCCGCGGTCACCTCGACCGAGGGGTCCGCGCGGGAGCAAGTCCCGCCCGGGCACGAGCGCGGTGCAGCCCGCCGCGCCGCCACCGACGGGCACACCGGCGGAGGTGCCCAAGCCCGTGGCACCGCAGGTCGAGGCCCCCAAGGCCGATGCGACCAAGCCCGTGCCCAAGCGCACCGGCGAGACCTACGAGGTCTTCCCCGATCCGTGAGCGTGGAGCCGCGCGCGCGGCAGTCCGGCTCTACCAAGCGATGGGGAAGGGCGGGCAAAGCCCGTCGGAGCCTCCCTTTCCCTCATCGCTTCGACTCAGAAGCGCCCGCCGAGCGACGCGCCCGCGAAGCCCCGGCCGAAGCTCGGTGTGAGCGCAACGCCTCGCGCGCGACGCTTCGCGCCGACGCCCACGAGCGCGGCACCGGTCGCGAGCAACGCCAAGCCCAGCACGCCCGCCACGATCGCGCCGGTGTTGGCCCGGCGACCGCGATCGAACTGCGTCTCGCGCTTGCCCAGCGCGTCGTCGGCGAGACCGCCGAGGTCGTTCGCGCGCGAGCCGACGACCATCGCCGCGGCCATGCCGGCCCCGGCAGCGACACCGAGGCCGAGCGCCACGCCGCCGCCGATCAACAGCCCGCGACCCGCGGTGTTCTTCGGGCCGTCGTCCGGCGTCTTCGTCGTCGAGCCCCCTTGCGGTGGCTTGTCGGGTTGCACGGGCCCGTCGGGCTGCGGCTTCGACTGCGCCTCGGTGATCATGCGCTCGATCTTCGCGAGCTTCTCCTTCACCTGCGCCCGCTCCTGTTCACCGGCCTCCGGCGCGGCGGCGTAGGTCTCGTCGATCGAGGCCTCGAAGCGTTCGAGCAGATCCCGGGCCTGCTTGAGGTACTCGACGTCGCCGCGCAGCTTGAACAGCTTCTCGTACGCGGCTGCGATGTTGTACTGGATGAGCGAGCGGTAGGGGTTGGCCTCGGCCGTGTTCGGTAGCGCCTTGAAGGCTTTCTTCCACGCCTCGATCGCGCCCTCGTAGTCGGCGGTGTTGTAGGCGGTGTCGGCGTCGCGGTGCAGCTCCTTGGCGCGCGCCAGCGGGTCCTCCGCCGGCGGCGGCTCGCTCGCGGACGCGGGATCGGCGGGCTCGGACGCCATGCCCCGGCCGTGCGCGACCGTCGGCGTCCACGCCAGCGCCACGGCGACCGTCAGTGCGGTGATGCGGGTCATCGAACGGTCTCCTCCACGATCACGATGCGGCCCGGGAGGTTGTCCCGGATGCCGAAGTCGGGCACCAGCACCTCGAGCTTGCCGTCCTCGTCGACGTCGGCCGCCGCGAGGCGCGAACCCGCTGCGATGCCGCGGTCACCGACCGCAGGCGCGTCGAACAGATCCTCGGTATCGGGCTCGCTCTTGGCGCTGCCGAAGTAGACCTGGATCCGCGCGCCGCCCGACATGGGTTCGCCGGTGTTCGCGAGCACGAGATCGTCCTTGCCATCGTCGTCGAGATCGGCGCCGATGCCCGCGAGCGCACCCACGCCGACGTCGAGCTCGCCGACGGTCGTGATCGTGGCGCCGTCGAGACGGAAGAACCGCACGCGCCCCGGAGTCGTGGTGCCCTCTTCGGTCATCTCCGAGGCGCCGTCGAGACGGCGCTCGATCACCGCGACCTCGATCTCGTCGCCGCCCAGGAAGTCGCCCGCGGCGAGGCCCCAGGGGTTCTGGAACTGCGTGTCCAGCGGCGCCTCGGGCACCAGCGCGCCGTTGGCGACGTGCATCACGCGGACCGCCTGCGACATCGCGCCGCCGAAGGACTGATCGTTCGACTCCGGCGCGAGGATGCGGGCGTCGGGCTTCTTGCCCACGACCAGCACGTCCCACGGTTCGTACAGCGGTGCGGCCTGGAACACCGGCGTGCCCAGCGTGCCTTTGTCGTTCACCAGCAAGTAGATGCCGCTCGAGGCCGCGACGATCACGTCGACGCCGCCGTCGCCCGCGACGTCGGCGGCCTTGATCGCGAACAGGTCCATGCTCGGCACCTCGACCGGGATCGGCTCGGCGAAGGCGCTGCCGTTCCAGCGCACGATCTCGATGAAGCCGTTGATCGTCAACGCGAGGAACTCGGGCTTGTCGTCGCCGTCGAGGTCGGTCACGTCCATGTCGACGAAGTTCGACAGGCCGTTGATGTAGCTCGACCCGAGCACCTGGAACTCGCCGGCGCCGAGGTTCTCGTGGAGCTCGAGCCCGCCGCCCAGGGAGAGTCCGACGAAATCAGGCGCCGGATCCTCGGTGAAGTTGCCGGTGACGATCGCCGTGACCTGGCTCAGGTTGGCCGAGACGATGGCACGAGTCGCCAGCTGCCGCGGCAGGCCGCCGTCACAGAAGTTGTCGATGCACTGCTGGCCCACGCCGCACTGCCGGCCGTTGTTGCAGGGCTTGTGCAGCGCGGCGTCGCCGTTGAAGCAGGCGAGCAGTGGCATCGCGGCCAGCAGGGCGTTGCGATGGCGCGTCATTCGTTGGCCTCCACGATGATCACGCGCGCGCCACCATCGGCTTCGTCGCGACCGTAGTCCGGGATCACCACCTCGGGCCGATCGTCGCCGTCGAGGTCCGCGACCGCCAGGTGGATGCCGGCCTCGACGCCGCGGGGCCCGGGAATCGCGACGGTGTGCAGATCCTGGGGCCGCGGCTGCGCGGCGACCGAACCGAACAGGACCTGCTGCGACGTGCCGCCTTGCTGCGGCGCGCCGGTCAGGCCCAGCACGAGGTCGTCCTTGCCGTCGGCGTCGAGGTCCGCGGTCGCGGCCGAGAACCCGCCGACACCGATCTCGATCGACGCGAGCTCTTCGACCTCGTCGAGGTCCAGGCGGAAGAACCGCACGTGGCCGGGCTTGCGCGTGGCGAGGTCGTTGTTGGCATCGCTGGCGTCGAGGTGGCGTTCCACCACGGCGACCTCGAGCGCGTCGTCGCCGAGGAAGTCGCCGACCGCGATGCCGAACGGATTCACGAAGCGGGTGCCGAGAAACTTGTCTTCCACCAGCGCGCCGCCCTGCACGCGCAGGATGTCGACGCGCTGGTTGGTCGCGCCGTTGGTCGACTGGCGATCCGAGTCCGGCAGCAGCAGGCGTCGCGCCGGACCCTCGCCGACCACGACGATGTCCCACGGCTCGGTGAAGGGTCCCGAGAGCGTGCGGACGTCGCCGTCGTCGAAGCTGCCGCCGGTGTTGGGCACCAGGTGCACCGCGGACGTGCCGGCGACGACGAGGTCGGGCCGCCCGTCGCCGACCAGATCCACGGTCGCGAGCGAGAAGATCGGCGGCGTGAACGTCAGCGTCGCGGACAGCGTGAAGACGTCGTTGCTGCGCTCGACCACCTCGACGGTGCCGCCCAGCGACAGCACGATGAACTCGAGGTCACCATCGCCGTCGACATCGGCGAGCTCGAGGTCGACCAGGTCGGTGGCGCCGCCGTAGTACGGGTCACCCTTGGGGACGAAGTCGCTGCCGGTGTTCTCGCGCACGAACAGGCCCGAGCCGAAGGCCAACACCGCGAGGTCGATGGCGCCGTCGCCGGTGAGCTGCGCAGCGACCACGCTGGTCGCGTTGCCGAAGCCGGTCTCGGTCACCTGGGCGACTGCGAGCGTGCGGCCGGTGATCCCGCCGCAGTAGCCGTCGATGCACGACTGGCCATCGCCGCACTGGCGATCCTTGGCGCAGGGTTTGTGCAGCGCCGCCTCGCCGTTCCAACATGCTGCACCCAGCATCGCAGTCAGGAGCGCTCGCCGCACCGCGCGCGAGCATAGCCGACTCCGGGCGAGCGCGTCGACGTCGGCGGCGCGCATGCGCGGAGTCGGCTCTGCTCGCGCGCTGCGCCGCCGGCGTCAGCGCGGTGCTGCCAGCCACGCGTCGATCTCGGCGATCTCGCTGGCCCAGCGATCGGCGGCGGTGGCGAACAGCGCCCGGGCCTCTCGCGCCGCTGCGATCGCGTCGGTGCGGTTGCGCCTGGGGTCGTTGCGCAGCCGCGCCTTGGCCAGGGCGAACAGCGTGTCGCCGAACAGCGTGGGATCGACCTCGACCTGGCCGCGCAGCGCCAGCGCGCGCTCGAGCGGCGCGATGGCCTGCTGGGGCTCGCCCGCGGACAGGTAGGCCGCGCCCAGGGCGTTGGCAGCGTAGACGATGTACGGGTGCTTGGCGCCCAGCGAGCGCTCGAACACCGCCAGCGCGCGCGCATCGACCCGCGCGGCCTCGGCGGGCTGGCCCGCTGCGACCAGGGTGTAGCCGATGCCCAGCAGCGAGACCGCGACGTCTTGGTGCTGCTCACCCAGCGCGGCCTCCCAGATCGTGAGCGCCTCGCGGTGGTGGGCGAGCGCGCCGGCGAGATCGCCCTTGCGCCGCGCGATGCGGCCGAGATCGTCGAGCAGCGTCGCGACCGCGATGCTGCGCTCGCCGCGGGTGGCTCTTTGGACCGCGAGTGCGCGCTGCAGGTGCGGCGCGGCCTCGTCGAAGCGACCCGCGCCGCTGAGCGCCATGCCCAGCTCGCGCTCGGAGTCCGCGACCAGGGGGTGTTGGTCACCGTAGATCGTCGTGCGGATCGCGATGGCGCGCTGGTGCGATGCGATGGCCTCGTCGAGCTGGCCCAGCTGGACCTGCGCAGCACCGATGTCGTCGAGCGTGCGCGCGACCTGCAGACCCTCGGGTGCGTGCTCCGACCAGTACGCCAGCGCGCGGCGGTGGGCCACGATCGCGTCGGCGTAGCGTCCGGCCGCGACCAGCATCGCGCCCTCGTCGGCGTCGAGCGCAGCCGTGCGCTCCGGTGCGCCGCCGAGTCGCTGCACCAGCGCGCGTCCGATGTCGAGCCAGGTCTGGCCGCCGCGCAGGTCGGCGCGGCGATAGCCGACCGCATGCGTCAGCTCGCCGGCGGCCTCGGCCGCGAGCTCGGGATCGTCGGCGGCGAGCGCCTGCGCGAAGGTGTGCTCCCAGCCCGCGCGCGCGTCGTCGGGTCGGCCGCTCGCGTCGTCGACCTCCGCGGTCCAGCGCGCGACCTCGGCGCTCAGCGCGGGCCGGCCCAGGCTGCCCGCCGTGATCGCCAGCGGCGCGACGCGTAGACGGGCCTCGGTGAAGTGACCCAGTGCGATCGCGGCGCGCACGTACGGTAACGCCGCGCGCACCGCTTCCTCGCTCGCGCGCACCGTGGGATCGGCGGCGTCCTCGGCCCCGCGTGCGGGGCGGTCGCACGACGCGACCGGCGGCAGTCCCCGCGCGGCATCGATGGCGCGCTCGACCACCGCGTCGTCGGGCGTGGCGAAGCCGACCAGCAACGCATCGAGCTCGCGACGGCGGCGATCGAGGCACGCCATGCGCAGATCCATCATGGCTTCGCTCTGTTCGCCGGTGACCCGCGTCGCGGTGCACGCGGCGGTGCGCGCCGCGATCCAGCCGTTGCCATAGTCGTCGAGCTGCGCGGCGACGGCGTGCCACACGGGGGTCGCATACGACAGGCCCGTCGCTGCGAAGGCACGGGCCAGTCGCTCGGCACGCTCGGGGTGCCACACCTTCGCGAGGATGGCGTCACCGCCAGCGCACAGCTCGACCGACGCTGCGGTGGTGGTCGCACGCGTCCGCTCGACGCCGGTGCCCAGCGCGACGCCGCCGGCGAGCAGGCCGATGCCGCCGGCAGCCACGAGCAGTCGCCGCCGGCGCTGCGCCTGCGGATCGCGGCGCAGCGCCTCGAGCAGCGCGGCCATGCTGGGATGTCGGCGCGCGTCGTCGTTGGCGAGGCCACGCAGCAACGCCGCATGCACGTGCCGCGGCACGCCGCTGCCGCCGGGTGGCTCGCGCAGCTTGCCCTGCAGCACCGCCAACGACAGCGACGCGAGCGTGTCGCCCTCGAAGGGTCGCTCGCCGTAGAGCGCTTCCCACACGGCGACGCAGAACGAGAACTGATCCGAGGCCGCGGTCGCCGGTGCGCCCAGGTGCTGCTCGGGCGACATGTACGCGGGCGTGCCCATGACCGCGCCGGCGGCGGTGATGGCCTGATCCAACGACGGCGCGAGCGCGGCGCGGCGCTGGCTCGAGACCCGCAGCTCGGCGGTGGCCTCGTCGGAGCGCGCGGGCGTGCTCGCATCGTGACGCGCGAGCCCGAAGTCGAGCACGCGCACGCGACCGTGCGTGCCGTCGGCCGCATCGGGGCCGACCATGACGTTGTCGGGTTTGAAGTCCCGGTGGATGAGTCCGGCGGCGTGGGCCGCGGCCAGACCCGCGCCGGCATCGAGGAAGCACGCCAGTCGCTGCGACCAGGTGCGCGGCCGCAGCGTGCACCAGCGCGACAGCGTCACGCCGTCGACCAGTTCCATCGCGACGAAGACCAGGTCCTCCTCGACGCCCACGTCGAACACCGGAATGACGTTGGGATGGGACACCCGCGCCATCGCCTGCGCCTCGCGCAGCAGACGATTGCGCTCGTCGTCGCCACCATCGCGTTCGACCGCGACGAGCTTGAGCGCGATGCTGCGATCGAGATCGGGATCGAACGCGCGGTAGACCACGCCCATGCCACCGCTGCCGAGGCGGTCGACGATGACGTAGCGCCCGATGCTGCGCCCGCGCGCCAGCATCGCGCCGGCGCCCAGGCGTGCGCGCCGACGGCCCTCGTCGCTCGCGCCGGCGCGGGTCTGCGAGACCCCGAGCGCCTCGGTGTCCTCGAGGCTCTGCCCACGCGACGCGCTCGGCTCGGAGTCGTCGCCCGTCACCCGGCGGCGATTGTAGTGTGGGCCGCCGTCAGCCGCACGCGCCGGGGGGCGAGCCGATGCACGCCGCGATCGCGTCGGGCGGCGCGGTCTCGCGGCAGCTCGCGGTACCGCCGGGTGCGTCGTCGCGCGTCGTCCGACGCGTGCGGGGCCGCCGACGCGGTCGCAGCACCCACGCGAGCAGCCACGGCAGTGCAGCGCCACCGTGTCCGCCCACGCCGCAGCCGCAGCCGGCCCCGTCGTAGCCGGGCCCGTCACCGCCCTCGGCCGCGCCCGCGTCGCCACCGCCGGCGGAGCCGCTGCCGCTGCCGCCGGTCGCGATGCCGCCGCTGCCGTCGTCGTCGCTGCCGCCACCACCACCACCACCGCCACCGCAGGCGTGCGCGGTGTTCCACGCGTCGAGCTGCGCGTCGATGCTCTCGCGCTCGTCGAGCAGCACGATCGGTGCGCCCTGCGGCGGGATCTGTTCGATGCGCTCGACATACGGCATCGCCTCGTCGAACGACGGCCACGTCGAGCCCTCGAGGTAGACCTCGCGGCCATCGGGCAGCGTCGCGACCGCGTCGTCGGGGCACGTCACGCACTGCGCGACCGCCACGCCGCCGGCGGCGACATCCGGCAGATCGGGCGCGGGCTGGAACGTCGGATCCTCGGTCATCTCGGCCGGCGAGATCGTCGTGAACAACCGCGTCAGGTAGGGCCACGACGACAGCAGCTGCGCCGCGTGCTCGCCGGGCGCGATCACGCGATCGTGCAGCTCGGCCGCGAACGCGGGACCGTCCCACGACGAGAAGTCGGCCTGATCGGCGTAGCAGGCCACGCACTCGTAGAACTGGTTCTCGCCGACGTCCGGTGGTGCCGGCAGGTACTGCCGCAGCATCGCGACCACCAGCGGGTGGGCCACGATGCAGGGGCCGCCCTTGGGGCAGTTCGCGAGGCCCTGCGCGTTGAGCAGGGTGACGACGTCGGTGGGCGCAGCGTCGACGAAGGCGCTGGCGTCCCACTGCGACGAGTACACCTGGTCGGTGGCGACGGTCTCGCTGGTGCCGGCATACTCGGTGACGAAGCCATGGCCCGCGTCCGCGGCATCGACGGCGAGCGTGACGACGCTGGCGTAGTCGTACTCGGAGTAGCCCCATCGCTGCCGCAGCGCGTTGGGCACGACGTGGGCCCAGTTCGCGGGTGCCCAGCGCGTGTCGCCGAGCATCAACACGCGCACGCCCATGTTCTCCTGCGCTGCGATCGCGGTCAGGCGCAGCGGCACGCAGGGTTCGTCGCCGAGGTAGCGCAGCACGATGGGATGGATGTCGGCGACGTCGGCTGCGGGTGTCAGGCGCAGCGCGACGAACACGAAGTCCTGATCGAGGTACTCCTGCAGGATCGGCTCCGCCGCGGCGTCCTGCTGGTAGCCGTTGTCGCCGAGCCACGTCATCACGCCCGCGACGGTGCCGCCTTGCAGCACCGTGACCTCGAACGCGCCGACGGTCTGGGTGTGCACGTCGGGCTCGCGGCTTGGCGCGCCGCCATCGGGGTCCTGGATGAACCCCGCGGACGTGAGGTTGCCGCCGCAGGTCGCACCGCGGACGGTGTAGCTCGGTGACGACGCGGCCAGCAGCGCATCGAAGAGCGGTTGCGAACCGACGTCGAACTGCGGCACCGCCGGCATCGGCACCAGCCACGCGAACTTCTGCGCGTCGGTGGCCGGATCGATCGTGATCTGCACGTGGGCCTCGACGGTGTCGCCGTCGCGCACGAACAACACCGTCTCGGCCGCCTGGTCGACCGGTGACGTCGCGGGACCGGCATCGCAGAAGGTCCCGCCGCAGGCCTGCGCCTCGGCTGCGTGCAGCAGGGCAGGGACGGCTCCAGCAAGCCCAAGCACCAATCCTGCGCGCTTCATGACGCTAACATAACTAACATAGATTGGATTCGTCAAGCAGGAATGTCGCTCCGCGCGCCGGCCGGGCGGACCGGGGTAGGGTCCGGGTGATGGCCCGCCGAAGGTCCACACCAACGGATCGCGACACGTTGCTCGAGCGGGTGCGGGCGCTGTGCCTCGCGCAGCCCGGTGCGATCGAGAAGCCGTCCCACGGCGCGCCGACGTGGTTCACACCCGGCAGCCGCGGTCGCGTGTTCGCGATGTTCGACGATCACCACCACGGCGCCGAGCATGTCAGCGTCCACGTCGCCGCGACCCACGAGGTGCAGGCACATCTGATCGCCGAGCAGCCCGCGCGCTACTTCGTGCCGCCCTACGTCGGTGGCAAGGGCTGGGTCGGCGTGGTGATCGACGTGGACCCCGACTGGAACACCCTCGCGCAGCTGCTGCACGAAGCCTTCGCCATGGTCGCGCAGCCGCGACCGCGACGGCGGTGATGGAACCCCGCGGCCGATCGGGGGACGATCCGAGCATGAGGCCCGATCCGCAGACCCGAGCGACGATCCTGGGCCGCGTGTTGCTCGCGTGGTCGATCGCCGCGGGTTGTCGATCGGCGCCGTCGGTGTCGCCGCACGCGGCATCGCCCGGGGCGAGCGCGGCGACGCCGGCGATTGCGGCGGGCAGCCGCGCGGTCGTGCGCCAGGGCGCCGCGGTGTACTTCGATGCCGAGCGCACGCGGCGATGGTCGCTGCCACCGACGATGCCCGGCGGTGGACTGGCGGTGGTGGTGCACGCCCAGCGCGAGGGTGTGCTCGAGCTGCAGCTCGACACCGCGTCGGCCTGCGCGCCCGCGACGACGCGGGACTTCCGGCTGCGACTGTTCGCGGCGCGCGAGGACTTGGCGCGGATCGTCACGCGACCGCTCGAGCTCGCACTCGCGGACGGCCGGCGCGTGCACGTGCGGGCCGGACTCGTCGCGCCCACCGACGGGCCGATCGTGCTCACACACGAGCGCCGCACGATCGGTGTGCCGGTGCCCGCCGACGCCGTCGGTGAGACCGCGCCGGCGCTCGCGGCCGCCGACGGCGACGCGTGTGCCACGCTGGACACGCCCACGGGATCGCAGCCGCTGGCGATCGTCGACCAGGCCAGCGACGCGCTCGCGGCCGCGCGGCTCGCCGCGGGTCCCGGGGCCAAGGTGCTGGTCGCCGCCGGCGCGCGCGTCTACTCGCGCGACGGTCACGAGCAGGGCATCGTCGCGCGCGAGCACGCGTTCGACACGCCGATGGCGGTCGCCGGCGCGCGCACCTGCATGGCGCTACCGATCGCCGTCGGCGACGAGCTGCCGCTGTGCTTCGACGCGGCGGACCTGCGCAACCCGCCACCGCCGGTCGCGGTCTCGCCCACCGGTCGCCGCATCGTCGGCAGGCTGCGCCAACCCAAGCCCTCGGTCAGCGGCGGGCTCGAGCGCGACATCGTGCGTCGCATCATCCGCGCGCACCTCAACGAGGTACGCCACTGCTACAACCAGGCGCTCGCGCTCGACAGCAGCGTGGTCGGCAAGGTCGCGGTGCGCTTCACGATCGACGCCGACGGTGCGGTCGTCGACGCGTCGATCGCCTCGGCGAGCGCCGGCACCGAGGCGGTCGCCGAGTGTGCCGCGATCGCGGTGCGCCGCTGGCTCTTCCCCAAGCCCGTGGGCGGGGTGAGCGTGGTCGTGACGCAGGCGTTCGAGCTGCAGGGGATCTGAGGGCGCGGCCGGGGCCCGCCGGCCCCCCGGCCCGCGGGGCCGCGAGCCCGCAGAAGCTTGCGTAGCCCCGCCTGTCGTGCCAAAAACGCGGGGCCCTGTTCACTGGACACGGGTGTCAGTGACACTCGCGTCACCGGACCGGACCCCCCGGGCCGTCGTCCTCGCACGAGGAGCTTTCCGACCATGAGCACCCGCAGCTTCCGCATCGGCTTCGATCTCGGCTCGACCACGGTGAAGGCCGTCGTCATCGACGCGCGCACCGACGAGATCGTGTGGAAGGACTATCGCCGCCACGACAGCAAGCAGCCCGAGAAGGCGCTCGAGATGCTGCGAGACATCGAGCGCGACGCCGGTGTCACCACGGCCAACGCGCGCGTGTTCATGACCGGATCGGGTGGCAGCAACGTCGGCCGCTTCATCGGTGCGAAGTTCGTGCAGGAGGTCAACGCGGTCTCGCTCGCGGTCGAGAAGTGCCATCCCGAGGTCAACTCGGTGATCGAGCTCGGCGGCCAGGACGCGAAGATCATCGTGTTCAAGCCCGACCCGGAGTCCGGCCGCAAGAAGAAGATCCCGTCGATGAACGACAAGTGTGCCGGAGGCACCGGCGCGGTCATCGACAAGATCAACGCCAAGCTCAAGCTGCCGCCCGCCGAGCTGTGCAACGCCGGGCATGCCGGGCTCAAGCTTCACCCCGTCGCCGGCAAGTGCGGCGTGTTCGCCGAGACCGACATCAACTCGCTGCAGAAGATGGGCGTGCCGGCGGCGGAGCTGATGGCGTCGCTGTTCGAGTCCATCATCCAGCAGAACCTCGCCGTGCTCACGCGCGGTCACACGCTGATGCCGTACGTGATGCTGCTCGGCGGCCCCAACACGTACATCAAGGGCATGGTCGAGGCCTGGCGCGCCAACATCCCGCCGATCTGGGCCGAGCGCAACGTCGAGCTGCCGCCCGGCTTCGGCCCCGGCGGCCGCGATCCGGCCGAGCTCATCATCGTGCCCGACAACGCGCAGTACTACGCGGCGATCGGTGCCGCGGAGTTCGGCAAGGACGAGGACGACCACGTCGGCGTCTACAAGGGCACCGAGGGCCTGCAGTGGTACATCGAGGTCGGCCGCACCGAGGAGAAGAAGAAGGCCGGCGGTCGCGGTCTGTCGAAGTCGGACGAGGAGCTGCAGACGTTCCTCGAGCGCTACCGTCCGCCCAAGTTCACGCCCGCGACCTTCACCGCGGGCAGCGTGGTGCGGGCGTACATGGGCATCGACGGCGGCTCGACCTCGAGCAAGGCCGTGCTGCTCGACGACGACGGCAACGTGCTGGCCAAGGTCTACCAGCTGTCCAAGGGCAACCCCATCGAGGACACCAAGGACCTCTTCGCGGATCTGCAGGGCCAGGTCGAGCGCGCCGGCGCCTCGCTGGAGATCCTCGGCATCGGCACCACCGGCTACGCCAAGGACATCCTCAAGGACGTGCTGCGGGCCGACGCGGCCATCGTCGAGACCGTGGCGCACTGCGAGAGCGCGCTGCACTTCTACGACGACGTCGACGTGGTCTGCGACGTCGGCGGCCAGGACATCAAGATCATCATCTTGAAGAACGGCAAGGTGAAGGACTTCAAGCTCAACACGCAGTGCTCGGCCGGCAACGGCTACTTCCTGCAGGGCACCGCGGTCGGCTTCGGCTACGACGTCAAGCAGTACGCCGACGTCGCGTTCAAGGCCGAGAGCATGCCGATGTTCGGCTACGGCTGCGCCGTGTTCATGCAGTCGGACATCGTCGACTTCCAGCGCCAGGGTTGGTCGCCCGAGGAGATCATGGCCGGTCTGGCCAACGTGCTGCCGAAGAACATCTGGCTGTACGTGTCGCAGATCCCCAACCTGGCCAAGCTCGGCACCCGCTTCGTGCTGCAGGGCGGCACCCAGCACAACCTCGCGGCGGTGAAGTCACAGGTGGACTTCATCGAGGAGAAGTTCCGCCAGAAGGGCGCGACCCCGGACGTCATCGTGCACAAGCACTGCGGCGAGTCCGGCGCGATCGGTGCGGCCAAGGAGGCCCGCCGCCTGCACCAGCAGCTGGACAAGCGCAGCGAGTGGATCGGGCTCGACAAGGTCCCGACCATCGCCTACCGGCAGAAGCGCGACGAGAGCACGCGCTGCTACTTCTGCAAGAACAAGTGCCTGCGCACCTTCATCGACGTCGACCTCGAGCTCGGCAACGCGGAGGCCGAGCAGCGCATGGCCCAGGGCCAGCTGGTGCAGCTGCGTCGCCACACCGACGACACGCAGATCGCGACCAAGCGCCTCATCATCGCCACCTGTGAGAAGGGCGAGGTCGAGGACGTCGAGAAGATGCGCAAGATCAAGTCGGGGCTCGACCGCGCGAAGAAGGACTTCCCCAACTACGCGGCGCTCGCGGCCAAGGAGATCTGGCGCGCGGTCAAGCCGCCGCTCGTGGCCGACGACCCCGCCGAGGTCGAGCGCGGCCTGGGCCTGCCCGAGCGCGTGGAGCTGCCGCCGCAGCTCGCGGGCATGCAGGGCCGCATCGATGGCCTGCTGACCCGCATCAACCGCAGCCCCAAGGTCGCCGAGGTCGTGGCCAGGACCCAGGACAAGCTGCAGCTGGCGCGGCGCGTGGCCGAGCGCCGCGAGGCCGCGCTCGCACGCGCGGCCAAGATCCGTGCCCGCGCCAAGCTGCGCATCGGCATCCCGCGTGTGCTCAACCAGTACTCGCAGAACCCGTTCTTCTCGGCCTACTTCGAGTCGCTGGGCATCCCGGCCAACAACCTCGTGTACTCCGACTTCACCTCCGAGGAGCTGTACAAGGAGGGCGCCAAGCGCGGTGCGATCGATCCGTGCTTCCCGTCGAAGGTCTGCATCGCGCACATGCACAACCTGCTCGAGGTGAAGCACAAGAAGAAGCCGCTCGATCTGATCGTGTTCCCGCAGGTCGATTCGATGGACACCTGGCTCACCAACAACGTCGGCGCGCGCGCGTGTCCGACCGTGGTGGGCTCGGCCGACACGACCAAGGCCGCCTTCCTCAAGGAAAAGGACGTGTTCGCGGAGCGCGGCATCGAGCTGGTCGTGCCGTTCGTGCACATGCGTGAGCCCAAGCTGTGCAAAAAGGAGATGCTGTCGTACTTCGGCGAGCTGCTGGGCCTGTCGGAGGAGGAGAACGCCCGCGCGGTCGAGCAGGGCTATCTCGCACAGGATCGATTCGTCGCCGACCTGCGCGCGCAGGCGCGCCAGACGCTCGAACAGCTCGAGCGCGAGGATCGCATCGGCATCGTGCTGCTGGCGCGGCCGTACCACAACGATCCCGGCATGAACCACGAGATCCCCGACGAGCTGCAGAAGCTGGGCTACCCCATCTTCACCATCCACTCGTTGCCGATCGACGACGACATCGTGCGGCCGCTGTTCCAGGCCGACATCGACGCCGGCTTCATCCAGACGCCGTTCGACATCTACGACGTGTGGAAGAACAGCTACTCCGAGAACACCAACCAGAAGGTCTGGGCGGCGAAGTTCACCGCGCGCCATCCCAACCTGGTCGCGCTGGAGCTGTCGAGCTTCAAGTGCGGCCACGACGCCCCGATCTACTCCGTGATCGAGGAGATCGTGGAGACCTCGGGTACGCCGTACTTCTCGTTCAAGGACATCGACGAGAACAAGCCCACCGGCTCGATCAAGATCCGCGTCGAGACCATCGGCTACTTCCTCAAGCGCTATCAGGAGGACCTGCGGCGCGAGAAGGGCAAGCGCGTGCGCGTCGCCGAGCGGCTGCAGCAGTACCAGGCCGAGCTGCTCGCGCGCATCGAGCAGGCGCAGCAGCGGCTGTCGAGCGAGGAGGCGGCCAAGCCCGACGTGGTGCTGTCTGCTGCTGGGCTCACGCGCGACGTCGACGATCGCTACAGCCGCCTGCACCACGGCAAGCAGGTCAACGCGGCCCAGGCCAAGGTGCTGGCGAAGACTGCCGGCGCCCACCGGGGGGCCGACGCGGCCGCTGGCCCCGCCACGCCCCGACCCGCGCCCGCGCCCGCGAGCGCGCCGTCGGCCGAGCACGACGACGAGGCCTGAGCGTGATCGCCCCTGTCTCCGCGGTGGCGTCGCGCCGCTGAACGGCTCGGCTGGATCGGCCGCGGCCGTTCGAAGCAGCGCCGCGGTTCGAGCCCAACGAGTGCGCGCAAGATGGAGGCCGACGCTCGCCGCCCGCTCCCGTCGCACCGCGCGGAGGTGAGCTGACGCGCCGCTCGGCCGCGGAACCGTTCGGCGCGTCGCCACACCGAGCCGGCCATGGCACCTCGTCTTGCCCCCCTCCTCGTGGCGTTGTTCGCAGCCGCCGCCTGCAACAAGACCGACACCGCGTCTGTCACGCCGAGCTCGAAAGACGCGCCGAGCGGAGCGGCGGCCGCGACGTGCCCAGCGGACGCCAAGCCCGTCGACTACGATGATCTCAATGCGTGCGGCGTGATGGCGAGCGACGAGTGTTGCTTCGTCGATTTCGACGCTGCCTGCCGCCACCAGTGCGGCGACGCGAAGTGCAGCCTGAACGAGGAAGGTCCGGGGACGCTGACCTGCTTGCCGTGAACCAGCGCAGCGCGCGGCCGCGCGTGGCTCGTGTTGACGACCTCGTCGGCAACTGCGCGGCCGCGCCGCACTGCCCGGTCAGCCGCTGGGCCCGACGGCCTGGCTGAGCCCGAAGCCGGTCATGTCGCTGTAGGTGTACGGCAGGTTCAAGCCGGTCACGACGTCCACGGTGCCGGTCGCCGGATCGACGCGGTAGGCCTCGTTGTTGTTGATCGCCGGGCCCCAGACGTAGCCGTTGAAGTCGATGCTGACGCCGTGCACGTAGCTCGGCACCGGCAGCGTCTGCATCACCGCGAGCGTGTCGATGTCGA
>JAIBBS010000379.1 GCA_019694555.1 Nannocystaceae bacterium | reverse complement strand
CGCGCCGCAGCCGGTCGCCGCGGTCGCGCCCCAGCCCGCGCCGGTCGCCGACGCGCCGTCGTTGCCCGCACCCGTGCCGCCGGGCATGGTGCGCGTGCACATCGTCGGTGAAGGCCGCGGCGCCGACGAGCTGGTGCTGCAGCGCGACACCGGCGGCGCGATGGCGGTGGGGCCCGGCGGCGTGGCCACGGCGAGCAGCTGGTCGTCGGTGTGCAACGCTCCGTGCGGCACCACGCTGGACACGACCAGCGGTGCCTACTACGTGAACCGAGCCAGCGACGGGCCGGGGCTGCGATCGAAGCCCTTCACCTTCGGTGCCCACAGCGGCGACGTGACGCTGCGCGTGCGCACCGGCTCGAAGGCCGCGTTCATCTCCGGCTTCATGCTCGCGCCGCTGGGCTTCGGCGCCGCGGCGGCCGGCGCGGTGATCCTGCCGTACGGCGTCAAGCACCACGACGGCCACAACATCGCGATCGGTGCGGCGACGCTGAGCGCGGGCCTGGTCGCGGCCATCCTCGGCATCGCGTTGGTCGTGCGCGGTCGCAACCGCGTGCGGATGGTGCCGGGCCGGCCGGATTGAACGAAGCGCCGCGGGGCCCGGCGTCGTCTCGCGACGCGGGGGCTACCGCGGCGCGGCTCCGTCTCGCTTCGCCGCGGCCTGGGCCGCGCGCGCCTCGGCCAGCACCTTCGCGGCGCGACGGGTGCGCGGGTGATCGGGCCCGTGCACGCGCGCGTGGATCGCCGCCGCCAGCTCGAGCTCCGCGATGGCCTCCTCGTGCCGCCCCAACAGCGCGAGCATGCGCCCGAGCGCGCCGTGCTCGATCGCGACGCTGGGGCTCTCGGCCCCGCGCGCGGCGGCGTCGAGCCGCACGATCTCGCGCTGCTCGGCGAGGGCCTCGTCGGTGCGGCCCAGGGCGAACATCGCCTCGGCACGCAGAGAACGGCTCTGCAGCGTGAGCAAGGCGTTCTCGCCGTCCTTGACCCGCCGCTGCGCGTAGGCCTGCTCGGCGTGCTGCAGCCCCTCCTGCTGGCGACCGAGCTCGATGAGCACCGACGAGAGGTTGTGGTGCACGGTCGCGACCAGCGGGCTGCTCGCGCCGTACTCGTGCTCGAAGATCCGCTGCGCGCGCTCGAGGTGCTCGACCGCGACCGCGGGTCGTTCGCGGTGCTGATCGATGATCGACAGGTTGACCAGCGCGCGCGCGATCGAGACGTGCTCGGGTCCGAAGATGCGCTCGCGCAGGGCGATCGCGGCCAGCAGCTCGCGCTCGCCCTCGTCGTCGTTGCCGGCGGCGACCAGCGCCTTGGACAGGTTGGCGAGCCCCTCGGCGACCTCGGGGTGATCGGGGCCGAGCACGGTGCGACGGATCGCCAGCGACTCGCGCAGCGCCGCGATGGCCTCGTCGTGGCGCGAGAGGTCGTCGAGTGCGAGCCCGACGTTGTTGAGCGCCGCCGCGACCGATGCGTCGGGCGCCGCGCCGGCGACCTCGCGCCGCAGCGCGAGCACCTGCTCGTAGCGCGCGAGCGCGCCCTGGGGATCGCCCCTGGCCCGCAGCATCGCGCCCTCGTTGTTCATGATGCTGGCGCGCTGCAACGTGGTGGCCGCCTCTTCATGGGCCTGGGCGTGACGCACCCACAGCGCGCCCTCGTCGTAGCGCGCGAGCCGGTAGCCGACGCAGAAGATCAACGCGGTCGCGGCCTCGAGCGCGAGCCCGCGCTCGTCGGCAGCGACCGCGGAGAAGAAGGCCTGCTCGAGCTGCACGCGCCCGTCGTCGAAGCGGTCCTGCTTCACCAGCACCGCGCCGCGACGCAGCGCCAGCTCGGCCGCGACCGGCGGGTAGTCGACGGCGTCGCGCTCGGCCTCGATCTCGTCGAGCACCGCGTGGGCCTGGGCGAAGCGTCCCGCGCGTTCGTTGGCCTGCGCCGCCGCGAGCCGCTCGCGCGCGGTCGCGACCGCGGCCGCGACCGCGGGCGCCGGCGGCTCGGGCCCCGCGAGCACCCGCTCGGCGTGTTCGCACGACGCGACGGGATCGAACTCGGTCAGACCCAGCAGCGAGCGATGCACGACCTCCGTGTCGGCGGTGGCGAACACCTCGAGCGTCGAGGCCAGCTGCGCGCGCCGGCGATCGAGGCACGCCGTGGTCGCATCGTAGCGCGCGTCGGTCCACTCGCCGCGCGCGTGGGCCTCGCAGGACGAGCGCGACGCGGCGATCCACGCCTGCGCCTGTCGATCGACGCGCGCCGCCACCGTGGTCCACGCCTGCTCGGCCCCGGCCACGCCGGTGTCGGCGAAGGCCTGGGCCAGCTGCTCCGCGCGCGGCGTGTGCCACAGCGTCAGCATCGCGTCGTCGATGCCCGCGCACGGCTGCGGCGCGCGACCGAACCACCACAGCGCGCCCGCGACCGACGCGAACGCGAACCCGCGCCGCGCCGCTCGCCACGGCTCGCGTGCGAGCGCAGCCAACAGCGCGTCCATGTCGGCGTGGCGCGCGGCGGGATCGATCGCGAGCCCGCGCAGCAACACCTGCCGCAGCGTGCGCCCGATCGCCTGCGCGCCCGGCAGCTCGCGACGCGGGCCGCGGCTCGCGGCGGCGAGCACCTCGGCCACGGTCTCGCCGGCGAAGGGTCGCACGCCGGCGAGCGCTTCCCATGCGGTGACGCAGAAGGCGAACTGGTCCGCCGCCGGGCCCACGCTGCCGCCCTCGATCTGCTCGGGCGCCATGTAGCCGACCGTGCCGACCACACCCTGGGTGTGCAGCGAGACCGCGACGAGGTTGCGGTCGCCGTCGACGCCGGGTGCGGCGACGGCCTCTTCGAGCAGCGCCGCGAGGCCGAAGTCGGTGACGCGCACCTGCTCGGGGCGATCGTCGTCCAGCGGCGCGACCATGACGTTGTCGGGCTTGAAGTCGCGGTGCAGCAGGCCGGCGCGGTGCGCATCCGCGAGGCCGCGGCCGGCCGCGCGCAGCACCTCCAGCACCGCGGAGCGCGTGCGGCGATG
>JAIBBS010000194.1 GCA_019694555.1 Nannocystaceae bacterium | reverse complement strand
GGGCACGCCGGCGGCGGGCATCGGCGCCGCGGCGGCGGGCAGCGCCGGCTGCTGCGGTGCGGTCTGCCCCGAGGGCGGCGGTCGCACCGGCGCCAACGCGGGCGCGCCGGGCATGCCCGGCAGCGAGGTCGCGTGGGGCCCGGTCGCGTGCGTCGGCGTCGCGCCCGAGCCCAGCGGCGTGGTCGCGACGATCACCGAAGGCGGCGCGGTCACGCCCGGCCGCACCGTCGCTTGCTTCACCAGGCCGCTGGGCAGCCGCACTTTCGCGGTGCCCACGACGGCGTCCTCGCGATCGCAGCCGCCGAGCGCGGCACCCAGCGCGTCCATGCTCTGGAAGCGCGCGTCGGGGTCCTTCTCGAGGCAGGTCATCACGACCGCGTCGAGCTCGGGCGACAGATCGGGCCGATGCATGCGCAGCGGCACCGGGGCCTCGCCGAGCAGGCGCCCGATCACCACGAACGGGTTCTTGTCGGGAAACGGCACCGTGCCCGCGAGCATCTCGTAGAGCATCGTGCCCAGCGCGTAGACGTCGGTGCGCGCGTCGACGGTGCCGCTGCGCGCCTGCTCCGGTGCCATGTACGCGACCGTGCCGACGATGCCGTGCGTGGCGGTGACGTTGGCGGTGTACTCCTGCGATTCCTCGAGCACCTTCGCGATGCCGAAGTCGAGCACCTTGATGCGCTCGCTGCCGTCGGTCTCGCGCACGAGGAAGCAGTTGGCCGGCTTGACGTCGCGATGCACGATGCCGACCGCGTGCGCGGCCGACAGCGCCGAGACCACCTGCTGCGCGAGGTCGTGGGTGCGCGGCCAGTCGAAGCGGCCCAGCCGGCGCAGCTCCTGCCGCAGGTCGACGCCGTCGAGGAACTCCATCACGAAGTACACCGGTCGCGAGGCCCCGCCGACGTCCTCGATGCTGACGACGTTGGGGTGCGAGATCGCGGACGCGGCCTTGGCCTCGCGCAGGAAGCGACGGACGTTCGACTCGTTCTCGGCGAGCTCGGGCCGCAGGATCTTGATCGCGACGCGTCGCTCGAGCCCCACGCGGCGGCCCTCGTAGACCGCCGCCATGCCGCCGGCGCCGAGACGGCGGCCGATCTGGTAGCGGCCGTCCAGCACCAGCCCGCCCAGGTCGAGCCCGAGCGCGTGCGAGACTTGGGCGGCGCGTTCGTCCATGGCGACGGGCGTGCGGCGCGGACCGGTCGCGATCCGGCGGCGGGGTCATGGTAGCGCGAAACGGCGGCGCGGACCCGCGCGGCCCGGGCGGCGCGCGCGGCCTGTGCCGAGCCGGCGCGGCGCCGCCTGGCGCGAACGCGCCCGGCCACCGGCGCCGCCGGTGCCCGGCCGACGCGCCGCAGTGGCCGCAGGGCCGGCGGGCCGGCGCTTGCTTCGGGCGTCGAGGTCGCGGTAATCGAGCGACGTGCGAACGTCGAGCGGTCCCGGTGGCGTGCAGGTGGTCGAAGGCGAGCTCGATGCCAAGGGGCTGCGCGTGGGCATCGTGGTCAGCCGCTTCAACGGCTTCATCACCGAGCCGCTGCTCCACGCGGCGATCGACACGCTTTTGCGCCACGGTGCCGCGGCCAAGGACGTCACGGTCGTGCGGGTGCCCGGCGCGTGGGAGATCCCGCAGGCCGCCGCGGCGCTGTGCGAGCGCGACGACGTCGACGCCGTGATCGCGCTGGGCTGCCTGATGCGCGGCGACACCATCCACTTCGATCTCATCGCCGGCGAGGTCACCAAGGGCCTGGGCGCGCTGACGCGCGGGCGCGTGCCGGTCGCGTTCGGCGTGCTGACCACCGACTCGCTCGAGCAGTCGATCCATCGCGCCGGGGCCAAGGCCGGCAACAAGGGCGCCGAGGCCGCGATGGCGGTGATCGAGCAGGCGCGCGTGCTGGCGAGCCTGCGGCCGCCCGCGCGTGCCCGCGGGACCCGTCGATGAGCGCCGCGACCGATCGCGATCGCCGTCGCGCCAGCCGCGAGCTCGCGCTGGCGGTGCTGTGCCACCTCGAGTCGTATCCCGCGGCCGAGCACGCCGCGGCCGCGCGCGTGGTGCTCGATGCGCCGCCCTCGGGCGAGGGCGAGGGCGAGGACGCGTTCGCGACGCTGGCCGGCGACGCCGCCGCGCGCGGCTTCGCCGAGGAGCTGGTCGCGCTGTGGCGCGAGCACCACGTCGAGGTCGATCGCCTGATCGAGGAGACCTCGCGCAGCTGGCGGTTGTCGCGGATGGACCGCGTCGATCGCAACATCGTGCGGCTGGCGACCACCGAGCTGCTCGCGCGCGCCGACGTGCCGCGCGCGGCGGTGCTGTCCGAGGCGGTGCGACTGGCGAGCCGCTACGGCAGCGAGCGCAGCGCGGCGTTCGTCAACGGCCTGGTCGAGGCCCTGGCCAAGCGCCTGCGGCCCGCGGGCGACGGCGGCGCGACCGGGGAGCCGGGGGCGGGCGCTTGAGTCGCAGCGCGCCCGGCAGCATGCGCATCGAGGCGCTGTCGCGCGCGCTGTTCGACGGCGTCGACGGTGGTGACGGTCAACGCCGGCGCATCGATCTCGGCGTGCTGCTCTACTGCGCCGACGAGCGACCGCTGTGGGGACTGGCCGCGCTGGTCGACTGGCGCTGCAACGGCGCGCTGACGAAGCTGGTGCGCGAGGGCTTCTGCACCGGTGCCGCCGACGAGGCGGTGCTGCTGCCCGGCCGTCGCGATCTTCCGGCCGAGCGCTGGATTCTCTACGGCCTGGGCCCCGCGCGCGCGCTCGATCCCGGTCGCGCGCGGCGCATGGCCGAGCGCGCGGTCGCGACCGCGCTGCGGCTCAACCCGCGCGAGCTGCTGCTGGCGTTGCCCGGTGCGACCGACGATCGCGAGCTGGCCGAGTCCATGCTCACCGGCGTGGTCGTGGCCGCCGGCGGCGTCGCGCCGAACTTCCTGCACGACGACGGCGTCGATGCGCCGCTGGCCGAGCGGCCACGCGCGCTCACCCACGACGGCGACGACGGGGCCGCGCGGGGCGACGGCGACACGCTCGCACCCGCGGAGCCGGCCGCCGACGAGGCCGCCGCGTCGCCACCACGCTGCGCGCTGTGGGTCGTCGCCGATGGCCGCCACGCCGGGCGACTGCGCCGCTTCGTCGAGGGCCCGCCGCGCGCCGCCGACGAGTGAGAGCCTGTCCGCGGATGCTGACAGGCTCTCGTCGCGGCGCGACCGGACGGTGAGGGGGCCCGTGAACCGGCTTGGCCGGGCACGGGGAGAGGAAGCGGAGCTTCCGCTCCACAGACGGAGCCGCTCGCGGCGCGCCGCGGCCTCGCCCGGCCCAGCGCCGGCGGCCGCGCTTCCGGGCCGACCCGCGGCTGGGCTATGCTCGCCGCCACATGTCGGTGCGCGTGCTGCTGGTCGAGGACTCCCGCGCGATGCGGGCCTACGTCAGCGCCATCCTCGAGGCCCACGAGTTCGAGGTCGAGGAGGCCGAGAACGGCTTCGAGGCGCTGCGCATGCTGCCGCGCGAGCACTTCGACGTGGTCGTGGCCGACGTCAACATGCCCGACGTCAACGGCATCGAGCTGACGCGGTTCGTCCGCCGGGGTCCGCGGCAGGCCGAGATCGCGGTGCTGGTCATCAGCACCGACGCCGCCGCGCACGACGTCGAGCGCGCCATGACGGCCGGCGCCAACGGCTTCTTGCCCAAGCCGTTCACCGAGCAGCAGCTGCTCGAGGCGATCGCGAACGCGCGCAGCCGGGTGCAAGCCAGCGCGTGAGCACCCCGGCGAGCGGCGATGAGCACCACGCGTTCCAACACCGAGTTCGTGCCCGAGGCCCAGGAGGTCGTCGAGGAGTTCTCGCGCCGTCTGCTCGAGCTCGAGGCCGCGCAGCGCAGCGGCGGTGAGGACCCCGAGGCGCTCAACGCCGCCTTCCGTGCGATCCACAGCCTCAAGGGCCTCGCGGGGTTGTTCGCCGCCGGGCCCATCGCGACGCTGAGCCACAGCCTCGAGAACGCGCTCGACGGACTGCGCCTGGGTCGCGTGGCGCTCACGCCCGCGACGCTCGACGTGCTGTTCGAGGCGGTCGAGACCTTCGCCGCGCTGCTGGCTGCGTTCGAGCACGGCGACGCCGGGCCCGAGATCGAGCCGCTGCTGGCCCGCGTCGCGGGGCTGCTGGGCGCGCCCGAGCCCGAGCGCGCGACCACCGAGCTGCCCGGCATCGACGACTCGATCCTCGGCGTGCTCACCGAGTACGAGGAGCACCGCCTGCGCGAGAACGTGCGGCTGGGTCGCAGCCTGTTCCGCGTGCACGCGTCGTTCGACCTGCTCGCGATCGACGTCGGCATCGAGGGCCTCAAGGGCAAGCTCAAGGAGTTCGGCGAGGTCATCACGTACCTGCCCAGCGCCGACGCCTCGGCCGAGGACCGCATCGATCTCGACATCTTGCTCGGCAGCAACGCCGAGCTCGCGCTGGTGGCCGAGGCGCTGGCGGCCGAGGGCGTCAGCGTACACCCGCTGGTGCGCGACACCGGCACGGCGCCGCGGCCTCGAACGGCGGCCACGCCCGCGTCCGAGCCGACCCGTACCGGCGGCGTGATCGTCGAGGCCATCGAGCCCGGCGACGAGCTCGACGTCGGTGCCCCCGAGGTCTCGCTGCGCAGCCTCAGCCGCACGGTCCGCGTCGACCTCGCGCGGCTCGATCACCTGATGAACCTCATCGGCGAGCTCGGCATCGTGCACGCGACCATCGGCGGCAGCGCCGAGGGCCTGCGCCGACGCGGCGCCGCACCCGATCTCGCGCGGCAGCTCTCGGGCGAGCTGCGCACGATGTCGCGGCAGATCGCGCTGCTGCAGCAGGCCATCCTCGACGTGCGCATGGTTCCGCTGGGGCAGGTGTTCGACAAGCTCGCCCGGGTCGTGCGCAAGCTCGGCCGCGACGCGGGCAAGGAGATCCGGCTCAACATCACCGGCGAGGAGACCGAGCTCGACAAGCTCATCGTCGAGGAGCTGAGCGACCCGCTGATGCACATGATCCGCAACTGCATCGACCACGGCATCGAGTCGCGCAGCGAGCGGCTCGCCGCCGGCAAGGCCGCGGCCGGGCGCATCGATCTGCGCGCGTTCCAGCGCGGCTCGCGGGTCGTGATCGAGGTCGAGGACGACGGTCGCGGCATGGACCTGCGACAGATCCGCGACAGCGCGCTGCGCCGCGGCCTGCTGTCGGAGGACGACCTGCGCGAGATGACGCCGCAGCAGGTCATCGAGCTGGTGTTCATGCCCGGCTTCACCACCCGCGCCACGCCCGGCGCGTTGTCGGGGCGCGGCGTGGGCATGGACGTGGTCAAGACCAACATCTCGCGGCTGTCGGGCTTGATCGACGTCAACACCGCGGTCGGCCGCGGCACGGTGTTCTCGATCACGCTGCCGGTCACGCTCGCCATCATCCAGGCGCTGGTGGTGCAGACCGCGGGGCAGACCTTCTGCATCCCGCTCAACTCCGTGATCGAGTCGCTGATGGTGTCGCCGTCGGACATCCGCACGGTCGAGGGCGCCGAGGTCATCACGCTGCACGGCAAGACCCTGCCGCTGTGCCACCTCGCGCGGCTGTTCGAGCTGCGCACGGGCACCCGCGCGACGCTGGCGCGCAACTACGTCATCGTGGTCGGTCTGGCGCAGCACCGCATCGGCCTGGTGGTCGACGACCTGCTGGGCCAGCACGACGTGGTCATCAAGTCGCTGGGCGCGGCGCTGCGGCAGGTGCCCGGCATCGCCGGCGCGACCGAGCTCGGCGGCGGCCGCACGGTGCTGCTGATCGACGTCGCGGCGCTGGTCGAGGAGGCGGTCGGCCGCGACGGCACGCTCGCGAGCGTGGAGGCCAGCCATGGCCCGTGACACCGACGATCTGTGGCAGAGCTTCGCGCGCACCGGCGAGCAGCTGGCGTCCGAGGAGGACTACGAGCACGGCTACTCCCGCGAGGTGCGGCAGGACCTGCGGCGCTGCCTCGCGTTCCACTGCGGCGACGAGCTCTACGGCCTGTCGATCACCGAGCTGGCCGAGATCACCAAGCCGCTGTCGACCACGCCGGTGCCGCGCACGGCCGAGTTCGTGATCGGCGTCGGCAACATCCGCGGCAGCGTGCTGCCGGTCATCGATCTCGCGCGGCGGCTGCGGCTGCCGCCGCGGCCGATCACGCCCGCGAGCCGCGTGCTGGTGGTGCGGCACGCCGGCGAGCTGCACGGCCTGGTGGTCGACGCGGTGCGCGACGTGGTCTCGATCCCGCCCGAGGCCTTCGAGCCGCCGCCGGGGGCGCTGGCGGGCGCGCGCGCGGGCTTCATCGCCGCGCTCGCGCGTCATGGCGGCGAGATCCTGATCCTGCTCGATCTCGCGGTGCTGCTGGCGCCGCAGGACTTCGTCCGCGCCGACGTCGGAGGGCGCCGCGCATGAGCAGCCCCAGCCGACGACGCGGCGGACGCAGCGAGGGCGAGGTCGAGGATGCCGCCGCGCACCTCAAGCTCGCGGGCTTCCGCGTGGGCCGCGACGCCTACGCCATCGACATCATGCGCATCAAGGAGGTCATCGACGCGCGGCCGCACACCGTGCGGCAGGTGCCGCATGCGCCGAGCCTGGTCGAGGGCGTGATCCAGCTGCGCGGCGTGGTCATCCCGGTGATCGATCTGCGGCGTCGCTTCGGCGTCGCGATCGATCCCGAGCTCGAGCGGCTCAACAAGCTCATCATCGTCAGCGTGCGCGGTCGCATCGTCGGCCTGCGCGTCGATCGCATCATCGGCGAGCTCGGCGTCGCGGCCGACTCGGTGCGGCCGGCACCGTCGCTGTTGCGCGGCGGCGAGGGCACGCCGGCGGAGTTCTTCTCCGGTGTGTGTCGCCGCGGCGACGAGATGGTGTTCGTGGTCAATCTCGACGCACTGCTCGACCCTTCGATCGGCAGCAGCGAGGGCAGGGGAGGTGGCGCGTGAGCGAGCCGGCGGTGTTGGTCGCCCACGAACGCGGCGCGGTGCGCCAGGTGGTCGCGCGCGTGTTGCAGCAGGAGGGCTTCGTCGTCACCGCGGCTGCGACCGCGGAGGAGATGAGCGCGCTGCTCGAGGCGCGCGCATGGGGCGGGTTGGTGCTCGACGTCGCGCTGGGCGGCGCGGCGCCGTGGAGCGCGTGCGAGCGCGCGCGCGCGTTGGTGCAGCAGGGTCGGGGCGCGCGCGCGGTCGTGCTGGTCGCGTCGGTGTATCGCTCGACCAGCTACAAGCGCCGGCCCACCAGCTTGTACGGCGCCGACGACTACGTCGAGCTGCACCACGTCGGCGATGCGCTGCCGAGCAAGCTGCGGCGGGCGCTGGGCCTGGCGCCGGCGGCGGCCGATCCCCACCTCGACGCCGGCGAGGCGCTGCGGCGCGAGGGCGACCTGCGGCTGTCCGAGCAGGCCGCGGCCGCCGACCTCGCGCGGCTGATCGTCGCCGACGTCATCCTGTACAACGGCGATCGCATCGTCGGCGCCGAGGATCTCGACACCGCCGAGCGTGCGATCGCCAGCGACCTCGCGAGCGCGCGCGAGCTGTTCTTGCAGCTGGCGCGGCCCGCCGCGGCGGCTGCCGGCGGCGATCCGATCGGCGCGGCGTTCGAGGATCTGATGCGCGCGCTGGGCCGGCGTCGGCGGGGGACCACGTGATGCCGCCGGCGGCGGAGCAGGCCGTGCGCGAGGCGCTGGCGGCCCTGGGCGGGCCGACCTGGCGCGACCGCAAGCAGGCCGCCGACGCGCTGGCGCATGCGCTGCGCGAGGTCGATGCCGCCGCGCTCACGCAGACGATGGAGGCGCTGCTCGATCTGTTCGTGGGCCACGACGTCGAGCCGCGCGCCGGCGCACGCGAGGTGTTGCTGGCGTTCCCGGCGGCGCTGCGACCGTGTCTGCGCGCGCGGCTCGATCGCGATCCGCACGAGCGCGCGCTGGTCGAGCTGCTGGGCGAGATTCCCGAGGCGGTCGACGGGCCGCGGCTGGTCGCGGGCCTCGATCCGCTGCGCTTCGGCCCCAACCTGCGCGCGGCCGCGGCCGCGGGCCTGGGCCGCATCGGCGACGCGCTCGCGGTCGCGGCGCTGCTCGAGCTGCTGGGCGATCGCTCCGACGTGCTGCGGGTCGCGGCCCTCGACGCGCTGCGCGAGGCCGGTGCGATCGTCGATCCCGCCGCGGTGGTGCCGCTGCTCGACTCGCCGATCTGCCGCAAGGCCGCGGCGGGTGTGATGGGCGAGAGCCGCAACCCCGACGCGGTCGCGCCGCTGGTCGGCTTGCTCGGCGACGGCATGGCGGCGGTGCGGGCCGCGGCCGCGCTCGCGCTCGCGCGGCTCGACGAGGCGCTCGACGCCGCGGGCCAGACCTACGAGGTCGGGGCCGCGCTCGCGCGTGCGCCGGCGGAGCTCAAGCAGCGACTGCGACCGCTGCTCGAGCACCGCGAGCCGACCGTGCGGCAGGCGGCGATCCGGCTGTGCGCGCTGGCCGGCGACGTCGACAGCATCACGACCCTGCTCGAGGTCATGGACGATCCGGTCGCGCAGGATCGCGGCATCGCGATGGTCGCGGCCTTCGGCGTCTCCGCCAACGCGGTGCTGCGCGCCGCGGCCGAGCGCGTGGCGCCGGCGCAGCGCGAGCACCTGTACCGGCTCATCGGTGCGCTGCCGCAGGGCCGCGTCGATCCGGTGCTGCTCGAGTGCCTGACCGCGGGCCTGCGCGACGACGGCGAGGACGCTGCGGTGGCCGCGGCCGAGTCGCTCGCGGCGCTGGGCGATCGGCGCTGCCTCGCGCCGCTGTACCGCGCGATGGCGGAGGAGGGCCGCCTGGGCGAGACCGCGGCCGACGCGGTCGCGGCGGTGCTGGGTCGCTCGAACACCGGCTCGGAGGATCTCGCGCTCATCGTCGGCTCGCCGTGGCCGGCCGAGGGCTCACTCGCGCGCAACCTGTGTCGCGTGGTCGGCTCGCTGGGCTCGGCGCGCTGGGCCCCGGAGCTGGTCGGGCTGCTGGGCTCCGCGGATCCGTCGGTGCGCTGCGCCGCTGCGATCGCGCTGGGCCACCTGCCGGGTGATCACGAGGGCGCCGACGCGCTGGCGTTCGCGCTCGCCGACGAGGAGCCGCTGGTGCGCGCGGCCGCGTGCCGGGCGCTGGGCCAGCTCGCGCCGCCGCAGGCGCCCGCGGCACTGCTGTCGGCGACCCACGATCGCGCGGCGCAGGTGCGTGCGGCCGCGGTCGCGGCCCTGGTCGCGCTCGACAACCCCGTGGCACTGCCGCGCCTGCGCGCGATCGTGGTCGAGGACACCGCGCCCGCGGTGGTCGTGCACGCGATCGCGGGCCTGGCGAGCTCGGGTCGCGATC
The DNA here is from genome assembly GCA_019694555.1 of Nannocystaceae bacterium. Lineage (GTDB taxonomy): Bacteria > Myxococcota_A > Polyangia > Nannocystales > Nannocystaceae > Xiheibacterium. The sequence goes on along the minus strand of JAIBBS010000194.1, from coordinate 6,097 downwards.
AGGACCTCACGATGCTGATGAGCCTGAGCCTGTCGGCCGACCACGAGGTCGTGAAGGCGGCCGCGCGCGCGCTGGCGTCGTTCCAACCCCACCGCGCGACCGCGGCGCTGGTGGGTCTGTGCAGCCACGCGCGCTGGGACGTGCGCTGGGCCGCAGCGCAGGCGTTGGGCAAGCGGCGCGACGCGACCTCGCTGGGCGCGATGCAGCGCGTGCTCGCCGACGAGCGCGATCCGTTGGTGCGGCAGGCCCTCACCGAGGCCATCGCCGAGCTCGACGGCACGCGCGCGCGGGAGCGGCGGGGGTGAGCGGCGTCAAGCCACCGCCGCCGTTGCGCCCGGACTACGGCGGCGTGCCGATCACCAACGAAGAGGCACGGCTGCTGCAGGAGATCGTCGAGGAGTACTGCGGCCTGCTGCACGGCATCAGCTCGACGTTCCTGCTGCAGCGACGGCTGAGCCCGCGGCTGGCGGCGCTGGGACTCGCGACGTTCTCGGACTACTACCACTACCTGCGCTACGACCCCGGTGGGCCGCGCGAGCTCGAGGATGCGGTCGAGCGCCTCACGACCCACGAGACCTACCTCTTCCGCGAGCAGTACCAGCTCGACTGCTTCGTCGGTGAGCTGCTGCCGGAGATCGTCGTGCGGCAGGCGCACCAGCGGCGGCTGACCGTGTGGAGCGCGGGCTGCTCGACCGGCGAGGAGGTCTACACCATCGCGATCCTGCTGCGCGAATGCGAGCGGTTGCGGGGCTGGTCGCTGCGCGTGGTCGGCTCCGACATCAGCCGCAAGGTCGTCGCGCGTGCGCGTCGAGGCAGCTACGGTCCGTCGAGCTTCCGCACCACGCCCGCGATCTACCAACGAACCTACTTCCGCGACGCCGGCGGCAGCTTCGACGTGCGCGAGGACCTGCGCGCGATGTGCTCGTTCGGGCAGTTGAACCTGCTCGCGACCGATCGTTTCCACGTGCTTGGAAACTGCGACGTCATCTTCTGTCGCAACGTGTTGATGTACCTCGCCACGCCGGCGCGGATGCGCATCGTCGAGGCGTTCTACGATACCCTGAGCCCCGGGGGGTACCTGCTGCTGGGGCACTCGGAGAGCCTGCTCAACCTCAGCACCCGCTTCGATCTCGTCCACCTCCGCAACGACCTCGTCTACCGCAAGCCGCTCTCGCCATGACCGCCAAGCCCCGAGATCGTCTGCGCGTGTTGGTGGTCGACGACTCGGCCTACAACCGCCAGACCATCGCGACCATGCTCGAGCGCCTGCCCGGCGTCGAGGTGGTCGGCCGTGCCACCAACGGCAAGGAGGCGCTGCGGCTGGTGTTCGACGTGCAGCCCGACGTCATCACGCTCGATCTCGAGATGCCGGAGATGGACGGCTTCGCGTTCCTGCGGCTGCTGATGCACCGGCGCCCCACGCCGGTGATCGTGATCTCCAGCCACGCCGCGCGCGAGCACGTGTTCCGGGCGCTCGAGCTGGGCGCGCTCGACTTCGTGCCCAAGCCCGCGGCCGACGTCTCGCCCGAGCTGCGCAACATCGAGCAAGAGCTGCTGGCCAAGGTCTCGATGGTGCGACGGCTGCAGGCGGTGCGGCTGAGCGAGCGCGCGCGCGCGCTGCAGCAGAGCCCGCGGCCCAGCGCGACCACCCACCCGGTCGCGCGCGGCCTGCCGCTGGGCGTGATCGCGATCGCGGCCTCGACCGGCGGTCCGCCCGCGGTGCAGCAGCTGCTGGCCCAGCTGCCGCGCGAGCTGCCGCTGGCCATCGCGATCGCGCAGCACATGCCCGCCCGCTTCACGCGCGCGTTCGCGGAGCGACTCGACCGGCTCGTGCCGCTGACGGTGGTCGAGGCCGAGGACGGCATGCCGCTGCTCGCCGGCATGGTCTACGTCGCGCCCGGCGGCGCGCACCTCGAGGTCGCGCTGGGGCCCGCGGGCCCGGTCGCACGCGTCAGCGCGGCGGCGTCCGGTGGCGGCGTCATCACGCCCAGCGCCGATCGCCTGTTCCGCTCGGCCGCGGCGTTGTTCGGCACGCGGCTGTGCGCGGTGGTGCTGACCGGCATGGGCAACGACGGCACCGACGGCGCGGGCGTGGCGCTGGCCGCAGGCGCGCGGGTCTGGGCGGAGGATCCCGATCTCGCGGTGATGTCGGGCATGCCGCGATCGGTGGTCGACGCCGGCTTCGCGCAGCGCGTCGGCACCATCGACGCGATTGCCCGTTCGATCATGGAGTTCTCCGCGTCGCTCGCGAGCGACGTCGGCGAACGCTCGGGCCGCGGTGCCACCGCGGGCCGCGACGAGCCCGGCAGTTGAGCGGGTGGGCGTGCGGCAGCGCTGCGTGCCGCCGACGACCTGCGTGCGCGTGCACGCGCGGGCGGGGCTCGGCGGCCCCGACTGAACATTCGCGTCGGGCGCCGCCGCGCGCTTGCAGAAACCTGCGGGGCACCGCGACCGCTGTGATAGGCTGCCGGGACCGCCGATGACGCACGATGGCTCCGGGCCTACGCTGGAGGCGCAGACGCAGGCATTTCTGCGGGAGTTCTTCGCGAAGGGCGAGCAGCTGGTGCGCGAGCTCATCGAGGAGAACGACCGCCTGCGGCTGTCGCTGTCGGCGGGCGCCAACCCGACCGCGGACAGCAGCCGCACGATCGAGCGGCTGGCGCGACAGATCGAGCTGCTCGAGGCCGAGTGCGCCGAGCTGCGGCGCGTCGCCGCCGGCGTGCAGGATCGCGGCGGCACCTTCCGCGACCGGCTCGACGACCTCGAGCGCGAGCACTACCGCCTCGCGGCGATGTACGTCGCCGGAAGCCAGTTCCACCTCGCGACCACGATCGACGACGTGCTGCGGACCTTGACCGAGATCCTGCTCAACTTCGTGGGCGTCGGCCGCTTCACGGTCTACGTCGTCGACGAGGAGCGGCAGATGCTGTTCCCGCTGATGCGCGAGGGCGAGACCACCGCCGAGCTCGAGGAGCTGCCGCTGCCGGGCGAGGGACCGCTGGGCGACGTGACCGGGTTGGGGCGCCCGTGGCACCCCGGGGCCCCGCGCGGCGCCGGACCCGGCGTGCTCATGCAGCTGCCGCTGTGCAGCGGCACGCGGCTGGTGGGGTTGGTTCGCATCGAGCGGCTGTTGCCGCAGAAGGCCGAGCTCGGCGACGCGGACGGTGGACTGCTGGAGCTGGTCTCCGAGCACGCCGGCGTCGGCATCGAGACGGCATGGATCCGCGCGCACGCCCGCGAGGTGCCGCTGCAGCGCGCCGCACTGGAACGGCTGGTGGGGTCATGACACAGGGCACAGAAGGCACGCCCAAGCTCTCCGCGCTGGTGGTCGAGGACAGCCCGCCCATGCGCAAGATGATCGTGTTCGCGCTCTCGCGCGTGCGCGGGCTGACGGTGGTCGAGGCCGACGACGGCGTCGACGCGCTGCGGCGCATCGCGTCGACCAAGTTCGACATCATCATCACCGACATCAACATGCCGATCCTCGACGGCCTCAAGCTGGTCAAGCGCCTGCGCGCCGACGAGGCCTACCGCGACGTGCCCATCATCATCATCACCACCGAGGGCGCCGAGGAAGACCGCCAGCGCGCGCTGGCGCTGGGCGCGACCGCGTACATCACCAAGCCGATCCAGGCGCCGCAGGTGATCGAGCTGGTGCGCGAGGTCCTGGGGCTGTCCGAGGCGCGGCGGTGAGCCGCGGGCGCCGGCGCGACGACGCCGGGCCCGGCGAGCACGAACCGGCACCGCCGCCGTCGCCGCTGGTGGTCGAGTACCTGCGCCACCTCGAGGTCGAGCGCGGGCTGTCGCGCCACACGCTGGCGGCCTACGCCTCGGATCTCGCGGCGCTGATCGGCTTCGTCGACGCGCGCGGGCTCTCGCCCGAGGCCACCGACCCCGCGACGCTGGTCGCGTTCCTCGAGTCGCTCGCCGACGGTGGGCTGTCGGCGCGCTCGCAGGCCCGGCGCCAGGTCGCGGTCCGCGGCTTCTTCAAGTGGCTGCGCCGCGACGGGCTCATCGCCGCCGATCCCAGCCGCGGCGTGCCGCTGCCCCGCTTCACCAAGCGTCTGCCGTCGCTGCTGGGACACGACGAGATCGCCGGGCTGCTGGAGGCGCCGCGACGCCAGCTGCAGGCGCTGCCGACCGGCGACGGCGCGCGCAACCGCCGGGACCACGCACTGTTGCTGCGCGACGTCGCGCTGCTCGAGTTCATGTACGGAAGCGGCTGTCGCGTCAGCGAGACGCTCGCACTGACGCTGGACCGTCTGCACCTCGACCAGGGCCACGCGACCGTGTTCGGCAAGGGCGGCAAGCACCGTCTGGTGCCGATCTCCGCGTGGGCCAGCGAGGCGCTGCTGCTGTGGATCGCCCACGGTCGCGCGGTGCTGCTGGGGCCGCGCGCCAAGGCGGCGGCGCGCGCGGCGGTGTTCCTCAACGCGCGCGGGGCTCGCCTGTCGCGGCAGGGCTGGTTCGAGCGCCTGCGCGAGCACGCGCTGGCGGCCGGGATCACGCGCCCGATCTCGCCGCACAAGCTCCGCCACAGCTTCGCGACCCACCTGCTCGAGGGCGGCGCCGATCTGCGCGTGGTCCAGACGCTGCTGGGCCACGCCGACATCTCGACGACGCAGGTCTACACGCACGTCAGCGACGCGCACGTGCGCGCGGCCTACGATCGCCACCATCCCCGCGCGTGAGCGCGTGCGCTCGTTCGCCGCAGGGCGAGTGCCGCGCCGCGTCCGACGGCACGGGCGGCGGTGCAATCGCGCAGCATCGCACGGCTGGGTGCGCCGGCGCGGCAGCACCGGCGCGAGTCTACGCACGCAAGCGCACGCAGGGCGCAGTGGGGCCGCAGCGCGGGTGTGCGGGGATGCTGATGCATCGCGCGTGCACTCATGCAGCGCGCGCAGAACCACTTGCACCGCCGCTTGGGTTCGAACTACTTTCTTGCCCCGACGAGCCCACCCATCGTGGGCAGGAGGGCACTTTGATCTTGCAGCGAATCCACTACCCGATGTTCGAGCATGTGCGCGGCGCTGCCGTCGCCCTCGCGACCGCGTCCATCATGCTGGGCTGTCCGGTCGCCGACGATGGCGAGACCGTGGGCGAGTCCGGCACCGCGACGGAGTCGGCCAGCGATGCCTCGGCCTCGAGCACGCAGGGCACGGCCGACTCGGGCTCGGGCGAGACCAGCGGCACCGCCGGTACCACCACCGACGATCCGACCGACACCGACACGACCGACACCGCGACCACCGGCGAGCACCGCGTCGTCGAGTGCATGAACCCCGGCACGATGGCGTGGATGGGCGACGTGTACATCTACGACGAGGGCGGCAAGACCCTGCTCGACGGCTACAGCAGCGTCAGCGGTGACATCAAGATCTCGATGGAGGTGATCGACAACGTCGACTTCCTCGCGTGCCTGACCTCGGTCAGCGGCAACATCCAGATCTTCGGCACCACCATCACCGACGTCGCGGGCCTGGGCAACATCGAGACCATCGGCGGCTCGCTGTCGATCTCGGAGAACGCGAACCTGCAAGAGGTCTACGGCATGAACGCGCTGACCGACCTCGGTGGCGCGCTCATCATCACCAAGAACCCCGCGCTGGTCGCGGTCTCGGAGATCGATGCGCTGCAGCAGATCCACCTCGGCGTGAACATCGACGAGAACGACAAGCTCGTCGCGATCACGGCGCTGCAGAACACCGTCGCCATCGGCAGCGACTGCGCCAACGGCAACTGCCCCGACCTGTCGGTCAGCTACAACCCGGAGCTGACCAACATCGACGGCCTCATCGGCCTGCCCGCGCTCGGCGGCCAGCTGCTCGTGACCGGCAACCCCAAGCTGTGCCTTTCCAAGGTCATGTCGCTCGCCGACATGCTGCAGCAGTGGGTCGAGGACGGTCAGGGCGACACCACCGGCAACAAGAACGACTGCTGAGTCGTTCGCTGCGGCGCGCGCGACCGCCGGCGTGCGTGCCGGCGGGATCGCGCCCTGGCTGCGCGCGCTCGGCCGGCGAGCGTCCGTCGTTCCCCGCGGGCCACTCGCCGCCGCGCACGCACCCGATGGCGACCGGCCGGGGGCGCTGCGGCGCCC